>DHIZ01000127.1 GCA_002404055.1 Chloroflexi bacterium UBA4733 | reverse complement strand
TTATTCCGTGACGGCTCCTTAGTCGCCAGGCGGTCGCGGCGCGAATGGTTTCCCGCGTGTCGCCATCGCCTGGTCAAAGCGCTCAGCGTCCGGATACTCCGTGAGCGTGCCGTCGCGCAGTTCCAGGATGCGCGTGGCGACGTTGCGCATAAAGGCGCGGTCGTGGGCGACGGTGATGCTCGTGCCGGGGAACTCCAGCAGGGCGCGTTCGAGGCGTTCCCGCGCCGGAATATCCAGGTGGTTGAGCGGCTCGTCCAACAGCAACAGGTTGGCGCCGCCGAGCAGGATCAGCGCCAGACTGAGCCGCGTCCGCTCTCCATAGCTGAGCCGCTCCACCGATGTCAGGGCCTGTTCCCCGACGAAGAGGAAGAAGTGCAGGTAGCTGCGAGCAGCCGTGTCGTCCAGCGCCGCGGTCGACCGCACCAGGCGGAGGGGCGTCGCGTCCGGCGGAAATTCCCATTGGTCCTGCTCCAGGTGGCCCAGGCGGGTGCTCGGCCCCAGGCGAACGCTGCCGGTGGCCGGCTGCAGCGTGCCGGAGAGCAGGCGCAGCAAGGAACTCTTGCCGCCGCCATTCGGCCCCGTCAGGACGATCCGCTCGCCGGCCTGGACACGCAGGTCAACGCCGTCGAGCACCGGCTTGCCGCCGTAGTTGAGACTCAGGCCCTCTGCCACCAGCGCCTGGCGGCTGCCGGCTGGGACACGGCTGAAATCGAGCTTGACTTCCCACACCGATTGCGGCTTCTCTGCCCAGTCGCCGGACTGGACGGCTCGCTCCAGGCGACGTTCGCGTACCTTCGCCTGCCGGGCGCCCTTCTTGGCCTTGGCCCGTAGGCCAAAATCGACGGTTGTCAGTTCGGTCTGACGAGCACGCTCTTGCTCATGCCAGAGCTGATCTTCGATGCGCTGACGCTCACGTTGTTGGCGCTGGTAGGTCTGTCGGGCTTGCTCGTTCTGCTGGGCGAGCGCCTGCTGGTAGTCGCTGTAGCCGCCGCTGTAGCGCTTCAGGGCCCCCCCATCCAGCGCCAGGACATGCGTCACCACATGGTTCAGAAACTCACGGTCGTGCGATACCAGTAATACCGCGCCACGGTAGCGTTGCAGAAACCCTTCCAGCCAGACGATGCCGCCGATGTCGAGATGGTTCGTCGGTTCGTCCAGAATGAGGAGGTCGGGCTGTTCCAACAACAGCCGTGCCAGTTCCAGCCGGGTGCGCTGACCGCCACTGAGATGCTGGACGGTATGCTCCGGGCGAAGAGCCGCCATGTCGAGGCCGACCAGCGCGGCGTGCACCGCATTCGCGTGTGTTACGCCACCGGCTGCACGCAGCCGGCCCTGCGCTGCCTCAAATTCGGTCAGCAGCGCCGGCATGGCGGCATTCGCCCGGTCCATGGCCTCTCCGAGGGCATCCAGCGTGAGCAAGGCGCTCCATGCGTCACCCGGCGTCGCCAGAACAGCGGCCACCGTGGCCTCGGGACGCTCCAGGAAGCCTTGCCGCAGGTAGCCGACAGCCAGGCCGGGCGGTCGCAGCTCAACGCTGCCCGCATCGGCCGCCAGTTCCCCCGTGATCAGGCGCAGTAGCGTCGTCTTCCCTTCACCGTTGCGCCCGATCAAGCCGACGCGCTCGCCGGCTGTGACCTCCAGGGAGACGTCATCCAGCAGCAGCCGATCAGGCAAGGTGTAACTCAGGTGTTGCACACGCAGCATTAGTCATCCAGGTCAAAGGGTGCGCGTTGTCCTGTCGCCGAGCACCGGGCTCGCAACGCACGGTCTGGGCGGCGAAGGGGCGTTCGCGTGGGGCGCACCGCAGGAAACCACGTGGCAGCATGAGCCGGCGCCAGCACGCGCTGCGCTGCGGGCCGGACGCTTCACCGCCATGGTTAGCTGAGCAACGGGTCACTCCTATGGGTCGCCAACACGAGCGTTTGTACCATGTCCGCAAGGGCGAAGCAAACGCGCCGAAGCGCCCTGGCGCGGAACGCGTTCCAGCAAGGTGGCGATTAAACCCCGTAGGGCCAGCCGGGCAACCGGCTGGCCCTACGAGTTGAAGGGAGGGGGAGGGAAAAAGGGAGGGTCAGCTTGCTTTGGCGACGGCCGGCACTTCGGCCCCGTTCGGCAAGTCGAACATGCGCCGAACCCGAGGGCGAAGATACGTCACGTCATCCAGATAGAGTGGGCCACCGCAGCGCACACAGCCGAAGCGCCCATCGCTGCGGCGCTTGGGCAGGCCCAAAGGCGACTGCGAACTCACTTTGCCGCGATTGATCGACTGTTTGTCGTCACCTTCGATCTGGCCGGAAACATACCCGCAGTTGTAACACTTGAGGTCTGCTCGCATCATCATCGTCTGTACCATCCGTTTCCTGTCAGCGGCCTGAGTCCACCCTGACCATGTTTCACTTGTCGTCCCGCCGTCCCTGGCGTCGCGCCGGCGGCTGTACCCGAGCCGGAATCAGCGCCGGCACGGGGCGAGCGCGCCGCCGCCACAGGATCAGCGCCGTCAGTCCAGCCAGGATCTGTCCGGCGATCACTGCATCCATCGTGTATCTCACTCTCAAGTACTGCTGAAAGCGTACCCCTTGCGCATTAATCTCCCATTAGAGTCGCGCTCCCGCGCCTTAATGCCGGCTAAGAACGCTCCTCCTGAGCCATTCCTGTGCTTGCTTTCCTACACGCGCACCCATGCATACGTGGCGCCAGCCCTCCTGGATGCATTCCGCCGGCGTTGCCACGCGGTACAATGCCTGCCCACCATCGGAAGGACAGTCACGTGGCCGAAAGCGACCTGTTTCAGAGCGAGCTGCTGGCACGCATCCAGGAGACCTTTCAGGATGTGCCCGGCCTGGCCGGAATGGCGCTCATCGGCTCGGCCGCCACGGGCTGCGCCGACTACTTTTCCGACCTTGATCTCCTATGCGTCTGGCAAGAAGTGTTGGACCGCCCGCGCCGCTACGTTGCCTTGCGCGCGCTCGGTGAGCCGGAACAGAGCTCGCCCCAACTGCTGCGCTTCGAGCGGCTCGAACTCGACCGCCTACGCTTAGGCAAGCGGGAGGTGGAATTTGTCAACCTCGCCCTTCCCCCGCTGGAGCGGCTCATTGAGCAGGTGGTCGACAACCTCGACGTGGACCGGTACCACCCCGATCGCTACGGGTTCTGGTCGCCGCTGGGCTGGCTGCAGTCGGGCATCGTGCTGCTCGATCCGCATGGTGCGCTGGCGGCATTGCAGGGACGTTTGGAGCCGTTTCCCGGTGCGCTGGCGGCCAGGATCATCGCCCAGCAGTTCGCCGCCCTGAAACTACCGGTGATGTACCACCTCTACAAAGCGGCGATGCGCGGCGACGGCCTCTTCTTGCACGCCATTCTTGACGACATTTGCGGTCACCTGCTGCAAGCGCTCTTCGCCTTCAACGGCCGCTTCTATCCGGGCAGCCGGCGCCTCGGGGAGCAACTGGCCACCTTGCCGTACACGCCCGACCGGCTCTACGACCGCCTGACCGCCCTGACCATGACTGCCCCGCAGTTTGCGCGGGACCTGCTGCCGCCCGTGAACGCCCTCATCCGCGAGTTGGCACAGCTCTTCGCCCCCTGGTACCCGGACGCCGTACCCGCCTGGGCCCTGGGCAGCCGGTAACGGGGGCTGGCGACTAAAGTCGCGCCTACACCAGCCAAGTCCGCCTACGCGGACTCGTTTCCAGCCCGCGCAGGCGGGCTTCGCTCGTTCGTAGGCGCGACTTCAGTCGCCAGCCCCCTCACCCCTCCAACAGCGCGCTAATCGATACCTCCTGGCCCCCGGCTTCGGCGCTGCGGACACAGCCCTCGACCATGGCCAGGCTGTGCAGGTTGTCGGCGGCGTTACACTCGGGCTGGCGTCCCTCCCGGACGGCGGCGGCAAACTCCGTCAACAACGGGTCCTGGTTGGCCGGCGCCGGCGATCGATCGGGAAAAATCTGCTCCCGTACCTGCTTCTCCGTGCGGTGCAACCAGGTGCGGTAGATATCCATCCCTTCCCAGGTAATCGTGCCGCGTGGTCCTTCAAGCCGCCACTCGCCGTTCCAGGTAGTTTTCGTACCGACGGCACAGCCGACGCCCCGGTGAACCGCACGAGCGCCGTTGGCGAAGCTGAACACTGCCACGTGGGAGGCATCCCCCTTGTGCCACCCCCACGCCGGGTTCCAGGTGATGCAGCGCACGGACACCGGCTCGCTGTCCAGGACGTAACGCAGCATGTCGAAGTGGTGGATGCCCATGTCCTTGGTGAACATGTAGGGGAACTTGACGTAATGCGAGTTGGGGTTGTCTGCCCACGGCATGTAGAAGGCAACATCGATCTGCCCTACCGGACCCAGGAGGCCCTCCGCCACCAGGCGCCGCGTCGTCCGTGGCTGCGGACCGAAGCGATAGTTCTGGGTGATCATGTGCAGACGACCGGCCTTCGTACCGGCCGCGACCATGCGCCGCGCCGCGTCGAAGTCGTCCGACATCGGCTTCTCACCAACCAGATGCAGCCCGGAAGCAAACGTCTGCATGGCGATAGTTTCATGCGTTGCCGGGGGCGTGACATCCATCACGAAGTCGGCAGCGCCATTCAGGCCGGCCACCGCATCAGACAGCGAACTGTACAGGTGATCCGCCGGCATACCGGCGGCGGCAGCCCGCTGACGGTTGCCTTCGTCCGGCTCGACGCCGGCCACCCACACGACCTCGGGGTGGCGCAGTCCCGTGTTCAGCCAGTATCTGCCCCGTCCGCCCAGTCCGACCAGAATGCCCCGCAACTTTTCCGCCACCGCTCGCCCCTCTCGCTTGCCGGGGTATCGACGCCCGACCTGGCAGTATGGTAGTCCAAAATGCCGGCCGCCGCAATGCCAGCCGTATCGCACCTGTGCCCCGAGATGGCATACTTGCGTGCATGCACAATCCAGCCCTCGGCACACCGCAGTACCTGCTGACCGGCTATGCGCCGGACCACCTCCATATCGGCTGCCTGGGCAGTCACTCCGCTCTGGAACTGGCCTATGGCGCGCACGAGGAGGGCCTGCGTACAGTAGTGGTGTGCGAGCAAGGGCGCGAGCGCACGTACACCCACCATTACCGTCACCTGTTCGATGAGGTGCTGGTGCTGGAGCACTTTGCCGACATGGCGAAGCCGGAGGTCGTCCGGCAGCTCCGCGCGTTACACACGGTATTCGTGCCAAACCGCTCCTTTGCTGTCTATGTTGGCTACGACGCCATCGAGCAACAGGTCGCCCTACCGCTCTTTGGTGGCCGTTTCCTGCTTCGAGCCGAGGAACGCACGGCCACGCCGAATCAGTACGACCTGCTCGCTTCGGCCGGTGTGCGCAGTCCGCAGCGCTTCAGCCGGCCTGCGGCGATCGACCGCCTGGTGATGGTCAAGCTTCCCCAGGCACGGCGGGCTGTGGAGCGCGGTTTCTTTACCGCCGCCTCTGCCGATGACTTCAAACTCGTGAGCGAGCGCCTCCTGGTGGAAGGATCAATCCGAGCGGACGACCTGGCAACCGCCACGATCGAAGAGTTCGTCGTTGGGGCGCAGTTCAACCTCGACTACTTTGTTTCGCCGCTAACGGGCGAGGTCGAGTTCATGGGCGCAGACCAGCGCATCGAATCGAATGTGGAGGGCATCCTGCACATGACTGCGGCGGAGCAGGCGGCGCTGCCCTTACGTCCCACCTTGATACCGGTCGGTCATCGCGGCGTCTCGGTGCGCGAGTCGCTGCTCGACCGCGTCTTCCTGGCCGGCGAGCACCTTGCTGCCGCCGCAGCGGCAGCGTACCCGCCCGGCATCATCGGTCCATTTGCCTTGCAGGGCATCCTTGATGATCGCGGCGAATTTGTCTGTTTCGACGTCAGCCTACGCGTGCCCGGCGCCCCGATCCTGCTGACGACCTCACCCTACACCCGCTACAAGTATGGCATCGAGATGAGCGTCGGTCGGCGGATCGCGCGGGAACTCCGTCAGGCGGCAACCAGCGGCCGGCTTGCTGAAGTGGTGACATAGCCGCGATTGCCGGGCCCACCGCGTGGGCCCGGCAATCGCGGCTATGGTTCCGGCTACTCACAGCAAATGTGCCGGCGAGCATCGCTGGCGTTACCGTGTTGAACCCCGACCATGGGCCGCGCGCGCCCGCGCGGTCCGCACCTTGGCGCGCCGCGACTGCACCTGGCGAATGGCCCGGCTGCGCGTCGGACGCGGGTCCGTCACGTCCCACTTGTCGTGGGGCTGGCTCTTCTTGGACGGGCTGGGCCGGGCCGTCGAACTGCCGTAGGGGAAGCGCTTGGGCTTCTCCCAGGGCTTCACTACCGTGTTCGCGCTAACACCCAAAGCGGTGCTCCTTCGTTCGTCGTCTGCTACGTAGCGTGATGCCCTCCCGACGGGCGTCACTGATTTGAGTATAGCGACGGGCTGGCGGGGCGGTCAAACGAGTGCCGAGCCACAGATACGTCGCAGGCTAATGCTTGGCCGCAGCTAACAGACCGTTGATGACCTGCTGCACCTGAGTCAAGGCATCGGAGGCAGTGAGCTGCAGGGCAAAGGCTTTGGTCATGATCGGCCCGTAGGCATTATTCATGTCCGAAGAGTTCAAGAGATCGCTGGCCGGCAACTGGATCGTCGCGTCGAGGTCTGGACCCAGGAACTTGCGGCCCGGCGGTGGCCCACCCTTGGACGCATCCAGGTAATTATTCTGCGCCGAGGTTTTGGTGGACGGTATTTCACCGAAGAGTGTAGGAATCTGGTCCTGGACGGTGTTGGACTTGAGGTAGCTCATCCATTGCCAGGCCAGGTCCTTCTTCTTTGAGACGGTATTTAACACCAGGCCGCGCAGGTTCGAGGTGTTGGCCGTTTTCCCCGTCGTTGGCGAGTACGGGAAGATGCCGGCGTCCCAGTTGGTGAAGCCTTTCACCTTCTCGTAGGTGGTGAAGTTCCAGTCACCTTCGAAGTCCATCCCGGTCAAGCCGGCGGTGAAGGCGGTGCCGCCAGACGGGATGCCCTTGCTGGCCGTGCTCTTGAAGGTGTTCGTCGCCGCAACGGCATTCTTGATCATGCTGAGGACGACGTCCAGGCCAGCGATCGCTTCAGCCGAGGCGATCGTGCATTGATCGAGGGCCTGGTTGAAGAAGCTGGCACCGTTGGCAACACAGAAGCTGTACCAGCCATTCTCGGTGCCGTTGTTGATCCAGATGCCACTCCGGGTGATGGTGTCGCCGGTCTTCTGGGTGAGCTTGGTGGCATACTCCTGCAGCATGTTCCAGTCCCACGTCTTGCCGAGATCGTTGATCGGCTGGAGACCGATAGCCCGGAACTGGTCCAGGTTGTAATTGACGGTGCCCGCACTGAAGTCCCAGGGTAGGCCCATGAGCTTGCCGTTGTAGGTGTACCAGTCCACCATTGACTGGAAGGTATCCTTCATGGCGGCGGAGACCGTCTTGTCCTGGTTGACGTAGGCGGTCACGTCGGCCAGGCTGCCGTTGTGGGCCCAGTTCTTGTAGCTCGTGTTGTTGATCTCAAAGACATCGGGGCCTTGCCCACCCGCATGGAGCGTGATGATCTTATTCCAGTAGTCCGGCTGGGCAGCCGGCTGTTCATGCGTGACCGTCACAGTTTGCTGGGACTTGTTGAAGTCGTCCGCCAGCTTGTTGAAGCCCGGCACGTAGCCGGCGCCCCATTGCCAGTAGAGAATGCCGTTGGCACCTACCGTGGTGAGCGGCTTGCTGGCGCTGGCTGATGCGGTTGGGGCGGCTAAGCTACTGGCGGCACGGGTTGTCGTTAGCGTGGTCGCGGCCGCCGCGCCCGTTACGGCACTGCCGGCTATGGTGGCGGTCACGCCTGTGCTCGGCGCGGCTGTACTGGCGGCGACGGTGGAGGTCGCCGAAGCGCCGCAAGCGGCGAGCAAGCCACCAGACACCACGGCAGTTGCCGCTGCACAGGATTGCAATAGGGTGCGACGAGTGAGTAGACGACGAAGCATTGGAACCTCCTGGCGATCACAACTCTCAAGATCGAGCGGCGTAGCTCTTACCGCGATCTGGCGTGTACCGCCAGGTGCGCCACGATACCGTGGCGAGCGCGGGGCCAACGATAGGCCCCCCATGGGAGACATGCCAGAACAAGCATTGCTACCACTCGCATGATAGTAACCGAGGCACTACACCCTGTCAACGGACACTACCGGTCGGCTCGGTGTGGGCGTTGACAAATCCTTCCCATCAGGTACAATACCCATACCCGGTAGGGGTAGGAGGCTTTGTGGATCCTGACGTGGCGTTGCGGTTGCGGAAGATCGAAGGACAGGTCCGCGGTATCCAGCGGATGATCGACGACGGTCGCGCATGCCCTGATTTGCTGACACAGCTCATGGCGGTGCGTGCCGCCATTGATGGCGTCAGCATCTCGCTGCTGACGAACCATATGGACTCCTGCCTGGCGGGTGGACAGCTTTCGGACGAGACGAAAGAAGTGTTGGGCGACGCGCTGCGGATGTTTCTGCGCCTGAAGGCGGTAGACGCAACCGAAGCGAGTTAGGGAGACCTGGTACATTCGGTGCGCCACAGTGAGCAGGCGCACGAGCAAGGAGGATTGTGATGGCGGTAGCCACCCCCGTGACGGACAATGAATTTGAGACCCAGGTGCTGAAGGCCGAGAAGCCGGTGTTGGTCGACTTCTGGGCGGCCTGGTGCGGCCCCTGCCGCATGGTTGGGCCAATCGTCGAGCAACTGGCGAAGGACTACCAGGAGCAGTTGACGGTGTACAAGCTGGACGTCGACAACAACGGCAACACGGCCATCCAGTATCAGGTCCAGAGCATCCCGACCCTGATCCTATTCAAGGACGGCAAGCCCGCCCAGCGCATCGTCGGCTACATGCCGAAGGAGCGCCTGCTGGCTCAACTGAAGCCGCACCTTGACTTCGTGAGCTAATCAGGCCCATGCCCGGAAGACGGCCGGCCAGACCAAAGTCGATGTCGTTAAAGACCAGCGATGCCGCAGTGTACGCTCTCATGCTGGAGGTCGAACGCTACGAGTCGCTGGCCGAGGACATGGAAGCCCTGGCAGTGACGAGCCTCGCCGAGGTTCGTCACAAGATTGCCGCGCTGCACGCGCAAATCGACGCTACCGGCGAGGCGTAATCCCCAATTTGGTTCGTCTCCCCAGCGGATGCTAGAATCGCTGTAGAGTGCCGTGCTCCAGTGCCGGCGCATGCGACGCGACGATTCCAATGCAGGAGGCAAGGCTCACGTATGGTACGAAGAATTACGTGCCCGCAATGCGGGCAGGATACATCAGTAGCCGACCCAAAGTCGAAGATCGTCTGCGCAACCTGTGATCACCCACTCACGAAGTGGCTGCGCTTCAGTCTGCTGCTGGACCAGTGGTACGAAGCGAAGAAGTGGCGCAAGGACATCGTCCGACCAGACGCGATGTACGTTTTGGAAATGCTCTGGACCGCCAACGGTATGGGCAAGCAAATCTACGAGGCGACATCGCCGAAGGATACGCCCTACTCCATCTTCGTCTACACCGTGACGCGCGCCATCGCCCGCGGCATTGACGAAGCCTGGGTGGAGATCATCGAGCCAGCCTATCCTCTGGCCAATGATCCAATCTATCGACTGAAGTTCACCGACCCCGACCGCTTGCCGGATGAGATCAGCAAGCTCTACCCGGATGTCGATATGGATGAAGAGATTGTCGCGCCTGCTGGAGCGCTCTCCGGCGTCGAGTAGCCCACATCGGCCTTAACGACGAGAGCCCGGGCCTTTCGGCCCGGGCTCCGTTATCTGTTGCCAGAGTTTCGCCTCTACGGCTTTACGAGTCTTGAACCGTGCGACCCGGCACATTCGGCCTTATCTGAGTCGCGTCTGCTCATGTACCCGAGGCGCTGCCTGGCGCTGCATCGGGCCCTCCGTCGCCAGTTATTGACGGGGGCCTCAGCAGTCCACCTGGAAGACTCCAAGGATGGCCTGCGGTTCCTTCCGATGGGTCACGAACCACACCTCCTCACTCGCTAGGTGGAGCGCTGCCGACACTCGGGAATCGTCGGCACACTGAGACCATACCATGCGCATGGTATAGTCGTCAATCGCTTCAACGGTATTGGCGGCGAATTGGCCAGGCGGATTCGCCCTCAGCGCGACGGGCGCCGATGGCGGCGCCCTTATAGGGGAGCACGTGACTATGGGTAAGCTCATTCAATGGATTCTGATGGCGGTCGGCGCCGGAACCCTCTTAAGCGTGGGCGCGGCGGTGGGCTATCTCGTCGTCGACGACTTTATGGTCCGCCGGCGTCAGAAGGAGCTGGAAGCCGGCGAGCAGTCCGGTAGCCAGCCGTCCACCGCACCCGCCAGCTAGGCGGGCCGCCATCCCCGTAGTGTCTTCGGGTCAGGATGCCACGAGCGTCCTGACCCTTTTGCGGTCCTGGTGACCCCTTCCAATGATGCCGACAGCAGAGGACCAGCCCAGCATGCACGTGCTCAGTACCTCGATGCTCATCCCGCCGACGGACAATGACCTCGTCGCACCCATCCATTCGCTGGGCGCAACGCTGGAATTCTCGCCATTCCCGGGTCGCCGGGCGCCCGGCGAACTGGCGAGCCTCCTGAGCAACGCCGACGCTATGCTGGCAAGCACCGACCCGATGACGGCCGAGGTGATGGACGAGGCCCCCAGGCTGAAGCTCATCGCCCGCGTCGGCGTCGGTTACGATACGGTGGATGTGGCCGCCGCCCACCAGCGCGGCGTTGCCGTCACCGTCACCCCCGGCGCGAACGAGCACGCCGTCGCCGACTATGCGCTGGCCAGTATGCTGGGGTTGCTGCGCGGCGTCGTTCATAACCACGTCGCCACCGCCGCCGGTCGCTGGGACCGTCGCCCGGGTACGGATCTCACAGGCAAGACCGTCGGCATCGTGGGCCTGGGCCGTATCGGCAAGCTCGTCGCGCGCCGCCTTGCCGGCTTTGACGTCCGCCTGCTCGCCCATGACGTGTATCAGGACACTGCCTTCGCGGCGCAGTATGGTGTGCAGTATCTGCCACTCGATGACCTGCTGGTGGACGCAGACGTCGTCACCTTCCATGTCCTGCTGACACCGGCAACCACCCATCTCCTGGATGCGCGTCGCCTGGCCATGATGAAGCCGAACGCCGTGGTCGTCAACACCTGCCGTGGACCCGTCATTGATGAGCGTGCCCTGGCGCAAGCGCTCACGGCCGGCCGCCTTGCTGGTGCGGCGCTGGACGTGTTTGCAGACGAGCCGCCCGGCAACAGCCCGATCCTCAGCGCGCCGAACGTGCTCCTCTCACCGCACATCGCCGGCATCACGATAGAATCCGCCCGACGGATGGCCGAGATGGCGATCGCGGAGGTAGCACGCTCGCTGCAAGGGTTGCCCCCACTGCATCCGGTAACACTCCCGTCTTAGATGAACAGCGGTTGCTCATGTGACGGTCGGGCACGGCATCTGCTGCGAACGGTAGTCGTGCCCCATAGCACGGGCGTCCTGTATCGGGTATAGTGAGCAGTGAGACGGGTCGCCAGCGCCTGACGTACCCCTTTCGTGCTCCCCCCGGTCCCCGACGTTTCGGATGGCGTGGTGTTCGAGCACAACCGGCAGGATTTTGCCTCCACGCGCATTGACCCTGAGGGACAATGCCAGGGAGATTGCCGAACGAGGTTTGCAGCCATTGTGGCCGCGCGCTTACCAACTAACCGCTGGCGACGTTTGCCGCCCTCGGTCTTCCCTACGCGTTTCGGATGTGTACCTGACACGGTAGATCAATCGCGGGGTGACTTTCAGGCTGTCTTTGTTTGAGAAGGTATTTAATGTATGCAACACGACGAATTGACGGTTTCCGGTCAGGTAGCGCCAGCAGATGGCGAAACATCCCCCCTCGTTCCTGATCCACCCCTCCGCCGTCGAGTCCGTCGGCGAGTTGCCCCAGCCGGCTCGGAGCTCGCTTCCGAAACAGCCTCCGCCGCAGGCGACGTCACAGCGGTCACTCCCCCCTTGCAGATTGCCGCAGCACTACCAGCCGAAGCGAGCGATCCTTCACGGCCAAACCAGGAACCCACTACACCTACGTTCCAGCCCCCGACGGTCACCCTTCCGACCGACGCCTCGACCGAAGCGCCGATGGACGAAAGTGGCTCCATTGATGCTGACGGCGAACGTGTCGGTACCCGGCGACGCCGCAGCCGTCGCGGTCGCCAGCCTGAGAGCCGCGAAGATGACTACACCGAGGAAGTGTCCTCAGCGCAGCCGGTCATGATCGAGGATCCCACGCCTTCACCGCAGTCGGAGCAAGGTCCCGAAGATCACCCACTCAGCGTTCCCCCAGAGGCTGCAGGAACGCTGAGCGAACGCGACGACGTCCGCCCTGCCCAGGATCCATCCGGCTATCGCACCACCGGCAGTCAGCGCCGCGATGGCAATGACTACGTCGCACCGAGCGACGGCCGGGAGCCACGGCCAACCGGACCCTACGACCGCAACAATCGTCCCGATAGCCGCAACCGCCGCGATTGGCGCGAACAGCCTGACCCGCGTGAACAACGCGACGGCCTGCGCCAGGCGCCCCGCGACCGCCAGCAACCTATCCGCGAGCGCGGCTTTGTCGGCGGACGCGATAGCCAGAGGAACGGCGGCGCGCCACGCGATGGCCAACCGTACCGTGATACCCGTGACAACACCGGCTATCGGGAACCGGCCGGCTACCGCGAGGCGCCGAGCCCGGCGCCGCCGCGCGAACGTGTCCCCGAGACCGGGCCGGCCCCACGCCTGGCCGAAGTCGTCATGCGCGGTTACGTCATCTCGGTCGACCAGAACCAGACGCAGTGGCAACTGCGCACCCACGGCCACCTGCCCAGTCCCCAGGACGCCACAATATCGCTGCCGGTGGTGCGCGCGAACGACCTGCGCATGGGCGACGAAATCGTCGGCCTGGTGCGGAGTGCAGCGCCGGGTCGGCGCTTCGGCGAGTTACTGGATGTCCAGAGCATCAACGGCCTGGCCATCGACCACGTGACCGCGCGGCCGCGTTTTGACGACCTGACGCCTATCTATCCCGAACGTCACATGCGCCTGGAGCGCCCGGACTCGATCACGGCGCGCCTGATCGACATCGTCTGCCCTGTCGGCTTCGGCCAGCGCGCCATGATCGTGTCGCCACCCAAGGCGGGCAAGACGACAATTCTCAAGGAGATCGGGCACAGCATCAACGTCAACTATCCCCTGGTCAAACTGATCGTCTGCCTGGTCGGGGAGCGGCCGGAAGAGGTCACCGACCTGGCCAAGAGCCTGCAAGGCGAGGTCATCAGCTCGACCTTCGACGAAGCGATCAGCCACCATACCGAGCTGGCGGAGATCACGATAGAGCGGGCACGCCGCCTGGTGGAATCCGGGTTCGACGTCGTGGTGTTGCTGGACTCCGTGACCCGCCTGGCCCGCGCCTATAACCTGTCCGCACCCGGCGACAGCCGCAGCCTCTCCGGCGGCATGGCGACCACCGCCCTCTACCCGCCCAAACGCTTCTTCGGCGCCGCCCGCGCCCTGGAGGAAGGCGGCAGCCTGACCGTCATCGCCACCTGCCTGGTCGACACCAACAGCCGCCTGGACGACGTCATTTACGAGGAACTTAAGGGCACCGGCAACATGGAGCTGGTGCTGGATCGCCGGCTGGCCGAAGAGCGCGTCTTCCCGGCTATCGACATCGTGAAGTCCAGCACGCGCCGCGAAGAGCTGCTGCTCCAACCGAACGAGTTGACTGCCGTCACGCGCTTGCGCCGGGCGCTCGCCATGGGTAACGACCAGGTCAACAACACCCAGCGCATCATCCAGCAGATGGAACGCACCCGCACCAACGCCGAGTTCCTGGCCTCGCTGCTGACGCAAAGTTCCGCCCGCTAACGCGCGCGGATGCTGCTGCAGCTCGTCGCGCTGATCCTGCCGCTGGGCCTCGACACCTTCGGCGTCGCCGCCGCCCTTGGCATCGTCGGCCTCAAGCCGGCCGAACGCACGCGCGTCGCCATCATCTTCACGCTCTTCGAGATGGGCATGCCGATCATCGGCTTGCTGCTCGGACGCGCTGTCGGCGGCGTCCTGAGCGGCCTTGCCGAATACGTCGCCGCCGCTGCCCTGATCGCCCTGGGCGGCTACATGGTCTGGCCGCGGGACGCCGACGAGGAAGGGGGAAAGTTGGCACTGCTGGCCCGCACCCGCGGCATCGCCGTCCTCGGCCTGGGCCTCAGCATCAGCCTGGATGAACTCGCTATCGGCTTCACCTTCGGGCTACTGCGCCTCCCCGTGCTACTGGTTGTCGCCCTCATCGGCGCCCAGGCCTTCCTCGTCACCCAACTCGGCCTACGCCTCGGCGGGCGCGTCAGCGAAACCGTCCGCGAAGGCGCCGAACGTCTGGCGGGGGTGGTGCTCCTGGTATTGGGGATTGGCCTGCTGGCGGTGCGGGTGAGCGGGCGAGGGTAGGTTCAACGCGGCGTTGTGGCTCAGCGCGCCTGGCGACTAAAGTCGCGGCTACCATTGCAAAGTCTGCCTTCGCGGACTCGTTCAGCCCGCGCAGGCGGGCTTCGCTCTCGTAGCCGCGACTTTAGTCGCCAGGCCATTCCTAAACCCTCACCGTCACACCCGTCGCATTACTCTCATACGCCGCCAGCGCCGCTCGCACGGCGGCTATGCCATCGTCGGGCGTCACGAAGGGCGGCTCCTCACCACGGGCGGCGGCCAGGAAGTGCTTGACCTGCTCGGCATTGTTGTTGCCGTCCGGAGCCTGAATCGTCTGCGGCGCCGTGTCGCCGGTGCGGTAGGCAATCACGTCGTTGCCGCTGAGGTCGATCGTGCCGTTTTCGCAGATCATGTGGAACAGCAGCGTGTAGCTCGGCGGCCAGGTCCAACTGCACTGCAGCGAGGCCATCCCGCCGTTGCCGAGCTGGAAGAGCGCAAGCGCGTTATCCTCTACGTCCCCCTGGTCAATCTTGAGTCGCTTCGTCTGGGCCTGCGCTGTCGTAATGCTGCCGCCGTACCAGCGCAGCATGTCCAGCATGTGGACGCCGTTGTCGATCAGCGTGCCGCCGCCCGATAGCTCCTTATGCGCGAACCACATTTTGCCCAGTTGCTCATAGGCGCCATGGCCGATGGCAATCCGGCACACCAGCAGCTTGCCATACTCGCCGCCATCCAGCAGTTCCTTGCCTTTGGCAAACTTGCCGATGAATCGGTGGTTGAAGCCGATGTACAGAGTCTTCCCGGTGCGCTCCGCCATCGCCTTCATGCGTTCCGCGTCGGCCAGGTTGGTCGACATCGGCTTCTCGCAGAGCACCGACACGCCAGCCTCCAGGGCCAGGATGGAGAGCGGCGCGTGCAGGTAGTTCGGCGTGCAGATGCTGACCGCGTCCGGTTTGACCGCCGCCAGCATCTGGCCGGCATCGGCATAGGCATCGCCGAAGCCATGCTGCTGCGCAAAGGCCTGGGCACGTTCCAGGTCAACGTCGGCCACTGCCACCACGTCGGCCACTTCCGCATTCGCCTGGTAGGCGCGCGCATGCGCCCGTGCAATGTTCCCGGTACCAATGATGGCTACCCGCTGCTTTGCCGCCACTTTCCTCTTCGTCCTTTCGTTGCCACTCGTCGGCGCCCCATCATACCGTGCTCCTGTCAGGTACCATCTCGCCGGGGAGGCAAGGGTGATGCGGGTTCTGATGGTATCGAAGGCGCTGGTGGTCGGCACCTACCAGCGCAAGCTGGAAGAACTGGCGCGCCTGCCCGACGTCGATTTGCTGGCGGTGATCCCGCCGGAGTGGCGCGAGGAGGGTCACACCCTGCGTTACGAGCCGCTCTTTCGGCACGGCTACCAGACGGTGCTGCTGCCCATGGCGCTGAACGGCCATTACCACCTCCATTTCTATCGCGGCCTGCGGTTGGTGGTCCGCCGCTTCCAGCCCGACATCATCCACCTGGACGAGGAACCAGCCGACGTGGTGGCGCTGCAATGCGTCGCCCTGGCGGGCCGGGCACGCCTGGTGTTCTTCACCTGGCAGAACCTCTTACGGCGGGCGCCGCCGCCCTTCAGCCTTATTCAGCGCCGCACCTTCCAGCGCGCCAGCCTCGCCCTCTGCGGCAACGCCGAGGCGGTGGAAGTCCTCCGAGCGAAGGGCTACCGCGGCCCGACGCGCGTCGTACCCCAATTCGGCTTCGACACCGACCTCTTCGTCTATCAACCAAAGGATGACGTCCTGACGCGGCCGTTCCTGATCGGTTCGGCCGGTCGGCTGGTGCCGGAAAAGGGTATGGACCTGGTTATCGCCGCCGCCGCCAAGCTAGAGCGACCATGGCGACTGGAAATCGCGGGGGACGGACCCGAGGCGGCAGCCCTGCGACAGCAAGCCACCGAACTCGGTGTGGCCGACCGTGTCTGCTTCCTGGGCCGCCGACCATCGATGGAGATGCCCGCATTACTACAACGCTGGGACGTGCTGGTGATGGCATCGCGCAGCCGCCCCAACTGGAAGGAGCAGTTTGGCCGCTCGGCGGTGGAGGCGATGAGCTGTGGCACGCCGGTCATCGTAGCGCGCTCTGCCGAATTGCCAAACGTGGTCGGGGATGCCGGCCTGACCTTCCCTGAAGACGATGCGCCAGCGCTGCTCGCCTGCCTGCGCCAACTGGCCGACTCAGCCGAGCTGGGAAGGCGGTTGGGCGCCGCTGGACGGCAGCGAGTGCTCGCGCATTACACGCAGCGCGCGGTCGCCGCCGCTACCTACGACGCCTATCGTGACGTGCTTATGCTGCCGCGGTGACATTGCGTCCGGCCTCTTCTTGGAGTGAGCCTCGGCAGAGTGATACGCCGAGTGCTACCTCGTGTTCGCCGCCCAGGCTCCGACACGCCTCGTGTGGTAGGATGGCGCTGGAGACCACCATGGGACGGGAGGCAGCGATGCACGACCGACGCACTGTTGCCCTGGCGCCTTCGCCGGCCCTCTGGCCGCCTGACGACACCGAAGAGAGCGTCATGGGCACGAGTCTGCACCAAACGGCGATCCGCATGCTCATCACTGGCATCAACGAAGCGGCGGCTGTCGCGACACCCGAGGGCGACGAAGCGGTTTGGCACGCGGGTGGGCAGACCATGATCCGCAAGTTCCGCCATCCCGACCGCTCCGCCTACACGACTTTCCCGGACGTGTTCGTCTATCGGCACGGCTGGGACGAAGCGCGTCCCTCCCTGAACCTGCCCGAGGACGGCTCGCCGGTGCTGATCATTGAGGTGTTGAGCAAGGAAACCTGCAAGAACGATCTGGACGTGGTGGACGGCAAAGGCTATAGCTACCGGGCAGCGGGGGTGCGTGAGTACCTGACGCTCGACCCGGAGTACCGGTACGCGCCGGAGGGTGGGCTGGGCTGGCGGTTGGAGCGGGGAGTGTACCAGCCCTGGCGGCGGGATGCTGCGGGGCGGTGGATGAGCCGTGAGATCCCGTTGGCGTTCGCGTTAGAAGGCGCGCGGGCGGCGATGTATCTGCGCGATGGCCACCGACTCCTGGGTGAGGGTGAGGTACAACGCGCCCTGCAAGAGATGGAGCGTGCCCTGCAAGAGAAGGATCGGCTGCAACGCCTTGAGTTGGCGGAGAAGGATCGCCTGCGACGAGAAGAGTTGGCGCGATTGGAGCAAGTACACGCGGAGGAACTGGCCCGGCTGCGCCGCCGCATAGAGGAACTGGAGCGGGGTGAGTAACCGCCTCACCATGGTGCGATGGTCTCCGCCACGAACCACACCAACCGCGTCGTTCTGACGATGTAGCGATGAAACCGGTTGACCTCCCGCATCGCCTGCTCGACCTGCTCTACCCACCGCGCTGCGCCGGCTGTGGGCGGGGCGGGGAGTGGTACTGCGCGCTTTGCCTCAGGCAGACAGTGCCAGTGCCGCAGCCATACTGCCAACGGTGCGGTCAGCCACTGACCAACGGCAACTGTCGCTCCTGTACTGTCGCCCCACCTGTCGTTGACGCCGTGCGGGCTGCAACGCTCTTTGAGGGTCCCGTCCGCCAGGCGATCCACCGCCTCAAGTACAGCAACCTCACGGCCGTAGCTCCAGCGCTCGGCCAACTGCTGGCTGAGGCGTACGACGAGGCAGCCTGGTCAGTGGACGTGATCGTGCCGGTGCCGTTACATCCGGCGCGCCAGCGGCAACGCGGCTATAACCAGGCGGAGCGGTTGGCGAGACCATTGGCAGCGGCCTTTGCCCTTCCTCTGGCGCCCCAGGCCCTACGACGCTCGCGAGCCACCGGCGATCAGATTGGGCTCGACCCGGCTGGACGGCGAGCCAACGTTGCCGGCGCCTTTGCCGTGGCTCAACCCGCCGCCATCGCTGGGAAGACCGTCCTGCTGGTGGACGACGTAGCGACGACAGGCTGTACACTGGATGCGTGCGCTCGTGCGATCTTCGCCAGCGGCGCTGCGGGCGTGTTTGCCCTGGTCCTCGCCCGGCCTCCGCTCGACGACGAGCGCCGCACCATCGTGAAAGGCCACCATTGACGCCAACATCTCGTCGGCAGGCGCTCGTCCTCATGGGCGCCACGGTTGCTTCGCTTGCCGGCTGCGGCAAGGGAGCCAGCACCACGACCTCAGCTCCAACCCCTGCCACAGCGGCGGGCGCCGCGACTCTGTCACCGTCAGCGCTCAGTAGCGTCTATCCCTTCGGCGCCAACACGTTCCTTGGCTCCGAGGTCGATCTGGCCAAACGTGAACGCACCGTGCAACTCATGAAGGCGGCGCACATCGGCTGGCTCAAAGAACAGTTCCTCTGGGACCAGATTGAGCACGCCCGGGGGACCTTCACCTGGGAAAAGTACGACCAGATCGTCACCCTTGCCGAGAAGTATGGGATTAAGGTCATTGCCCGGCTCGACTATCCACCGCCATGGACGCAGAAGAAGCAAAACTTTAATGCTCCGCCAGACAACTTGCCTGACTATGCCGACTTCATCAATACCTTTGTCCAGCACTATAAAGGGCGGGTCGCAGCGATCCAGGTCTGGAATGAACCGAACCTCGCTGTAGAATGGGGGGGCAATCCACCTGATGCGGCGGCTTACACCAAGATGCTCAAACTCGCCTATGCGCGCGCCAAGGAGGCTGACCCTAATGTCATCGTGTTGAGCGCACCACTTGCGGAAACGCTAGAGCGCTCGCCCCGGGCGCTCGTCGAAACCGACTTCCTCCAGAAGATGTACGACGCAGGCGCCAAGGGCAGCTTCGATGTGCTCTCCTCCAACGCCTATGGTCTGGCCTACCCGCCGAACGACCCGCCTCAGGCTAACCGCCTGAACTTTCTACGCTTCACCTTCCTGCATGATGTGGCTGCCAAGAATGGAGAGCCGGACAAGCCGATCTGGTTCAACGAGTACGGCTGGAACGCCTCACCGGCGGACTTCCCGCCCGACCAGCTCATCTGGGGCCGCGTCACCCGCGCCCAACAGGCGCAGTACACGGTAGACGGCATCAAGCTGGCCAAGACGTACCCCTACGTCGGTGTGGTCAACATCTGGTACTTCCGCCAGGTCGGCTCCATTCCCCAAAACGACTCGTCCTACTACTTCGATATGGTTGATCCGGAGTTCAACGAGGAGCCGGTCTACGGCGCGGTGCGCGACGCGGCGGCGGCCTGGAAGTGAGCGAAACCGGGTAGAGGGGTCCGCCTGGCGACTGAAGTCGCGGCTACGATTGCGAAGCCGGCCTACGCCGGCTCGATCAGTCCGCGAAGGCGGACTTTGCTCGCCATAGCCGCGACTTCAGTCGCCGGGAACCCGCGCCTGGGCAGCCTCCGGCTCCGCCGGCACTTCGGGACGCTCGTTGAACTTCGGCAGCCCCAGTTCAGCGCGGATACGCCCAATGGCCCGGTACACCTGGAGGGCTGTCAGTCCCAGCTCTTCGGCGAGCTGGTTGTGGACGCCGACCGGCGGCAGTGCCTCCGCCGCCAGGAGTGCCACGTAGTGCGGGCGCACCGCTTCGATCACTTCCGGCGGCAGCACCGACTGCCGCTCCTCCCACCAACTCGGAAGATGCAGGCGCAGACGTAGGTCTTTCACCGCCCGCTTCACCAGTGTCTTCGACAGGTGGAGTTCTTCGGCAATCTGGCTGCGGATGCCGTCGAACTCGTGCGGTATGGCAAGTTCCAGGTATCGCACCTCAACTGCCTGACGCTCGTCGGCAGCGAGTTCGAGTGGGCGTCGCGCCCCTTCCTTCCGGGGGCTAGCCGGCGGTGTGCCAGTCGCTGCCACGGCGCCGTTCTCGGCGGAGGGCGGAGCTACTACCGGCATGGACGGAGGCGCTGTGGTCGCCACCACCGCCGCTGGCGAGACCTGTTTGGCGCCTCGTCTTCCTTGTGTGACCGCCTGTTGAGTCGGCGCCGCCGTCAATGCCACTCTGGCCGACGGCATCGCCGGTCGGGTGGGCGGGAATGGTGATGCCTCCCGACTGGCGCGCTCGGCTGCCGTGCAGGAAGGACAGAGCGTGTGCCGATAG
This sequence comes from Chloroflexi bacterium UBA4733, assembly GCA_002404055.1. The sequence continues at coordinate 23,403 of DHIZ01000127.1, read as the reverse complement.
TCGGCCGCCTTGAACCATTTGCCGCAACGGACGCATTTGACTTTTCGCTCGGCCATAGAACCCCTCCATCCGGCCGGGAACGACCGTCCTGGATAGCTTCAGTATTCCATGGCCGTGAGGCGCTGCCGGAAAGCGATCCCCGGATCCTCCGGCGCAGCCCCGGCATTTTCGGTACACTGGTGGGCACGGTTTCCCGTGGAGAAGGAGGTAGCACCCTGCGTCTGTCGTCCTATCTGCTGTTGCTGACCGGCCTGTTCGTGACGTGCCTGATCACCGCTAACATTCTTGCCGTGAAGCTGGTCGTGGCCGGGCCCTTGATTGTGCCTGCCGGTATCGTAATCTTTCCACTCTCCTACCTCTTCGGCGACATTCTCACGGAGGTCTACGGCTATGCCATGACCAGGCGGGTGATCTGGCTGGGATTCGCCTGTAACCTGATCGCTGTCATTGCCATCGCCCTCGCCGGTGCGGCGCCGGCAGCGCCATTCTGGCACAACCAGGCCGCCTACGACAGCATCCTCGGCGGCACACCCCGCCTGCTGGCCGCTTCCTTCGCGGCCTACCTGATCGGCGAGTTTTGCAACAGTTTCGTCATGGCCAGGATGAAGATCGCCACCAGGGGCCGCTGGCTCTGGACCCGAACCATCGGTTCAACCGTCGTCGGCCAGGGGCTTGATTCGGCAGTGTTCGTCACCCTGGCCTTCGTCGGTATGCTGGCCACGGGCAACATGGTGACCACGATCCTCAGCCAGTGGCTCATCAAGTCGATCTACGAGATCGTGGCGACACCGCTGACCTACGCCATCGTGAACCACCTGAAGCGGGTGGAAGGACTCGACACGTACGACTACCACACCAATTTTAGCCCTCTCGCCTTCGCCGACTGAGCCACCCGCAGCCGGCAACCGCTGCCCCTGGCCGTGGGCGCCGGCGCTCGTGGCGCTCTGCTGCTGCCTCGGCTGCCTACCCCTGATCAACGGCAACCCACCGGCGACCAGCGATGGCTTCTATCACCTGCTGCGCGCTGCTGAGGTGGCGCGCCAACTCCACGCCGGCATCGTGTATCCCCGCTGGGCGCCGGATTTCTACCTGGGCTACGGTTACCCGATCTTCCTCTTCACGCCCCTCTTACCCTACTACCTGGTCCTGGCGGTCCACGCTCTGGGTCCGGCGTTGCAGCCCGCCACGAACATCGTGGAGGCTACGGCGCTCGTCGCCTCCGGCCTTTTTGCCTACGCCTGGCTGCGCCGCACGTTCACGACGAGCGGGGCCGCCGTAGGGGCCGTGCTGTATGCGCTCGCGCCCTACCATCTGGTCAACCTCTACTACCGGGGCGACCTCTCCGAGTTCCTTGCAGCTACCTGTTTTCCTGCGATCCTGCTCGCGCTGAGTGTGCTGCTGGCGGCTCCAACCCCTCGACGGGCCGTGATGCTCGGTCTCGCCATTGCTGCCTTGCTTTTGACGCACTTCATCTCGGCGCTGCTGTTTCTGCCGGTGGTGGCACTGCTCGCCCTCGCCGAACTGCGCTGGCTGCACCCACGCATGTTGGGTAGACAACTCCTCTGTGGCGTGGCGGCAGCCATGCTGGCCGCCGGACTGAGTGCCATGAGTTGGCTACCGGCTGTCACCATGTCGCAGGACGCCACCTTTGTCAAGCTGTTGCGCTTCTACAACTACGCGCAGAACTTCGCCGGCGTTGCCCAGTTGTTCTCGCGCGACCCCGTCCAGCACTACACGGCCATCTTCGCCGGTAGTCAAGGCTTCGGCTACCAGTTCGGCCTGTTGCAGAGCCTGGCCCTGGCGGCGGGCCTCGTGGGTTGGCTCCTGCGCCGCCGTTGGTCGGATGCCGCTACACGGGCTCCGGTTCTCGTCTTCGCTGCTGTCGCCGCTCTCGCCCTGGCGGGCTGCCTGCGCCTTGCCGCGCCGATCTGGGCCGCCGTGCCGTCCTTGCAGCTCGTCCAATTTCCCTGGAGGTTGCTGGCCATCGCCGCCCTACCCGCCGCCTATTTCGCCGCCCTTGCCATTGATGCCCTGGGGCCGCGGCTGCGCCCCGCGGCCGGTCTGGCGGCCACCGGGCTCATCGCCGCCTCCTGCCTCCTGCTGCTCAACCCGCCCCGCATAGCGCTGCCTGCCACCTTCACCACCGCTGCCGGCATCGCTCGTTTTGAATTGCTCTACCACCTGGCCGGCACTTCCGCCGCGGCCGAGTACCTGCCGCCCTTGGCCAGCCAGCGACAAACCACCTCGGCGGCAGCGTTTGCGCTGGCGACCGGCAACGCGCCATCGGCCGACCCGGCGGCAGACGTGGCAAACTGGACGCCGTCGGGTCGGGTGGAACAGTTCAGGCTGTCGCGCGCTAAGGCCGGGGAGGCGATAGTGCCCATCCTGTACTTCCCAGGCTGGGCAGCCATGGTCGATGGAAAGCCGGCGACGATCCACCCGGCAGTCCTATCTGGCCTCATCGCGTTACCGCTTGCCGCCGGTACACACATAGTCACAGTGCGCCTCCATGAGCCGTCCGCGGCGCGACTGGGCGATGTCATGTCGATCCTGGCACTCGCCACCGTGATCGGCGCCATTGCCGCCGACCTCGCGCTGATCATCAGGCGCCGCACGACCAGGGCGACCGTCGTTCCCGTAGGGGCGGCCCCCCGTGGCCGCCCTGTCCGCCAATTGCCGAACCTCCGAAAGGATTCGACGACAGGGCTGGCACAGGGGCCAGAGCAGGCACAGGGGCCTGCCCCTACGGGGAACGAAACGCCGTTTAATCCGGCCTTTCAGCGCGCCCGTAATGCCGTCGTTATCCTGCCTGTGACTGCTGCACTGCTGTTCGCTGCCCTGGGTGGACGCTCCGTCTCGACCGGCTGGCAGGCACTGGATGTTGACCTGGCTGGGGAAATTCACCTCGCCGGCTATGCCCTGAGCGACGGGTCGCATGGTCCAGCCCCCGAGGCAACGGTCCAACCGGGGCAGACGGTGCAGTTGCAGGTGCAGGGACGTTCCGGCAGCGGGCGACAGCTCGCCGTTCAACTCACCGACGCCGCGGCAACCGATTGGGCCGACTGGCAGGCAACCATCGAGTCCGGCATAACGACCGTCCGCTTGCCCTTGCCGGCTGCCTTGCCACCGGGACTCTACGAACTGCGCCTTGGCGCGGTGGCCACGGACGGCAGCACTGCGTTTGCGCTGCAAGACGTGCGCCTCGTTCGACTGTTGCCGGTTGACGGCACGCTCCTGCTCGGTCCGCTCGTGATACCCGCGCCGGTTTCAGCAGCGGCGGTCGTAGGTTCACCAGTCGCTCGTTGGCCGGGGCAGGCGACGCTGGGCGACGTCAGCATGCCGACGATGGTCCGGGCGGGAGCATCCTTCGGTCCGGCCTGGACCTGGCAGGCTCCAACGCAGCCGGCCGGCACGCGGCTGACGGAGACGGTCCACCTGGTCGATGCCGCCGGACACGTCCTCGCAGCCGCCGATACGGAACCAGCCGGCGGCTACTTTCCGACTCCCTTCTGGTTGCCCAACGAGCTGGTGCGTGACCATCCGCTGGTGCGCCTGGCGGCCGATATGCCACCGGGACAGTACACCGTTCGCGTCGGTCTCCGCGACGGCACGGGCGCCGTTCCCGCCCAGGATGCCGCCGGTCGCGTCGTCGGTGATGAGGCAACGGTCGGCCAGGTTGAGGTCTTGCCGCCTGCCCAGACGACGGGGTGGGATGGCCGGGGCATCACGGTCGGCTCCCTGGAAGTCGAGCTCACCCAATCTCCAGGACCGGCCACGCCCGGCCACAACCTGACCGTGAGCCTGCGCTGGCACCGCACAACCAGCGCAACGCCCGCCACTACCGTAACGCTAAAACTCAGCCGTGACGGCCAGACCTTCGGTAGCGTCACGGCGCCCATCGGCGGCGCGACCTATCCGGCGGCTCGCTGGCGCACCGGCGAGACGGAGAGCCAGATCGTCGACCTCCCGGTATCCAGCAGTACACCTTCCGGCCCGGCGGACCTGGGGATCGCCGTGTCCACGAACGGCAGCCCTGTGCCGGCACTGGCGTCACTCGGCACGGTAACGGTCGACGGCCGGCCCCACGTGTATACGGCGCATCCCACCACGCCGACTGCCTTTACCTTCACCAACGGTATCCAGTTGATCGGCTATGATCTGCGGGCGGACGGCGCCCTCTGGCGTCAGGGGGCAGCGAGCGCGGGCAGCACCCTCGACGTGACGCTCGACTGGAAAGGCGCCGGGCCGACGGCGCAGCCTCTGAAGGTAACGGTGCAACTGCTTTCCAGCGACAACCATCTGCTGGCACAGGCTGACACCGAACCCGGCAACGGCGCCGCACCGACCACGAGTTGGCTTGCCGGGGAGATCGTGACCAGCGAGCATCATCTCATGCTCACCGGACTGCCTGCCGGCGCCGACCACCTGATCGTGGCACTGTATGACCCGAAGACCAACCAGCGCATTCAAGCAGCCGGCGCCGACGCCGTGACGCTCAGCGCGGTGACAGTGCAGTGACCACTGCCAGTGAACGCCTCGGACCCTCAGGCGCCTGCAGGCGACCAGACACGGCGGTGACGCCGACGTGACTACGTCCGGCCACCTCCTGCCTCCGCACGCTTGGCGGCAACCCGCATTCCTCCTAATACTGGCGGCATTCGTCGTTCTAGCGATGGTCTATACCGTCGCGACGCCGATCCTGGAGGCCAGTGACGAGAACTGGCACGAGGCAGCGGTCTGGCAGATCATGGCCGGGCATGGCCTGCCCGTCCTTGATCCAGCGCAGCGCGGTGAGGTGCTGGTACCCGTTCAAGAAGCCGGGCAACCGCCCCTCTATTACCTGCTGGCCGCCGCCGTGACGTTCTGGATTCATCCACCAGACCCGGCAACTGTCCTCGTGCCAAGTCCCAACGCCGATATCGGGCGACCGGACCGCTCGGCCTGGCACAAGAGCCTCTTCGTGCATGGCCCGGCGGAAGCGTTTCCCTGGCGCGGTCTGGCCCTGGCAGTCCACCTGCAACGGCTCCTCTCCACCGCCTGTGGCGCAGTGACCGTGGCAGCGGTCTACGCGCTGTCCCGCCTGGCTGCGCCGCGGCGGCCGGCGTTGGCTCTGCTGGCCGCCGCCCTCATCGCCTTTGACCCCATGTTCCTGTTCATGAGCGCCTCCGTGGACAACGATTCGCTGGCGATCGCCCTGAGTACGCTGGTGCTCTGGCGCCTGGTGCGCGCGCTACGTGTGGGTGCGACGCCGCGGGACGCCCTTTTCACGGGGCTGCTGCTCGGTCTGGCGGCGCTCACCAAGTTGAGCGCCGCTGCAATTGCTTTGCCGGCCCTGGCCGTCTACGTGTACCTATCCTGGCGTGCAGGCTCGCTTGGCCAGGCCAGTCGGCGCCTTGTCGCGCTGGTCGTTCCGCTGCTCATCCTGACCGGTTGGTGGTTCCTCCGCAACGTGTACCTCTACGGCGACCCCCTGGGACTTGTCGCCTTCGTTAAGGTGGCGGGTGGGCGCCCCCAGGCGTTGACGGTTGCCGGTCTGCTCTCCGAAGTACCCAGCATCTGGGACGGCTTCTGGGGAGTCTTCGGCATCTTCGATATCTTGCTACCAGCGGCCTATTACGCCATTGCGCGCGTCCTCTTTGTTTTAGCCGGGTTGGGTCTATTGATTGCTGCCGTTCGGTTGTTCCGCAAGCGTCGGCAGGCGTTTGTAGCGGCGGACGGTCCGGCCGGTCGGACCCGCCCACCCCCGACGCTGTCGCTGGCAGATTCGCCCACGGCTATGCATGTCACCGTCATTCTAGACCAGCCGGGCAGCGGGCCGCTGCTCCTGCTCGTCTGTTGGCTCGCGCTGGAAGCACTGTTGCTCGTGTACTGGACCTCCGCCACCGAGGCGTCTTCCGGCCGCTTGCTCTTCCCAGCATTCGGCAGCGTCGCTTTCCTCGTGGCGCTGGGACTGGTGACACTGGCCGGCCGCTGGCAAACACTCCTCTGCGGGAGCCTGGCGGCTTTGTTCGCCCTCGGCGCCGCCCTCGCCATCCCCCTGGCGATTACTCCGGCCTATGCAGCACCAAGTTTCGTCCCGGCGGCACGTCTGCACCCGGCTGTGTCACTTGGCTACCGCTACGGCAACCTCGAACTCGTCGGCGCGACGTTGCCACCGGGGCCCCTTGATCCGGGCGGCGTCATCACGGTCTCGCTGTACTGGGCTGCCCTCGGCCCGATCGCGCAGAACGACGTCGTTTCGGTCCAGCTATTTGGACTTGCTGGCGTGCGAGTGGAAGACCAGCAACACCGCACCGACGCCTTCCCTGGTGGCGGTGCGGTGTTGACCACAGCCTGGCCCCCGGGCATGGGCCTGATCGACCGCGTACCGATTCGTCTACGTTCCGACGTGCCGGCGCCGAGCCTGGTCCACCTGACGGTGTTCGTCTACCCCGATGGCCAGACGGGATCACCGATCCAGGCGCGCCGCGCCAACGGCCAACCGCTCGACCCGCCGGAGATTGGCCGCCTGGTCTACGGCCGTGCCCATGTGCTTGTGCCAGTGGCGCCGTCTCCTCTGACAGTCTTTGCTCACCAGATCGCGCTGCAAGGCGCTGACGTGCCGGCGACGGGCCGCGCCGGCAGCACCTTGCCGATTCGTCTGCACTGGCGCGCAATCGCCACACCCTCGGCTGCCTACACTGTCTTCATACACCTCGGCCCCCCTGACCAGCAACCGCTGGCCCAGCACGACCAGCAACCGTTGGACGGCAAGCTGCCGACGACTGACTGGGTGGCGGGCGAGACCATTGATGATGTCGTGCAATTGCCCTTGCCGCCGACATTGGCCGCCGGCGCCTACCAGGTCTACACTGGCCTGTACCTGCCGGCCACAGGCGCGCGCCTACCCCTGGCCGGTGGCGCGACCCAGGTGCTCGTCGGTAGCGTGACGATCCTGCCGGGAGGCGGCTAGGTGGCAACCGTCACACGGCGTCGCCCGCCCACTGCAAGCCTGTCCCCCCTCGACGCCATCGCCCTGGCGGCCGCCTTCTTCCTGCCCCTGGCAGCCTACCTGCGGACGCTGGCGCCGGCGGAGGTCGGCGGTGATGCCGGGGAGTTCCAGTTCGTCCCGGCCATCCTGGGCATCGCCCACTACACCGGCTATCCATTCTACACCTTGCTGGGCCACCTCTGGATCGCGCTGGACCCCGCCGGCGGCGCCGCTGTCAAGATGAACGTGCTCTCCGCGCTCTGCGGAGCGCTGGCCTGTGCCCTCGTCTATTCCGGCGTCCGCACACTGGGTGGGGGGCGCGTCGCCGCGCTGGCCGGCGCGCTGGCGCTGGCGGTCGCGCCGCTGGAGTGGCGCTGGTCCACCATTGCCGGGGTTCGTGCCGCCGCCGCGACCTTCACGGCGCTCGTATTGCTGCTGGCCTTCCGCTGGGGTATGGCGCTGCGACGTGATCGGAGCGCTCCGTCGTCAGCAAGCGAATTGGGGACGGGTACGGCGGACAACATCACGCAAGTGTCCCGCCGCTGGCTCTGGCTCTGCTTCGGTCTGGGACTGGCGCTAGCGCATCACCGCTCCAGCGCGTTCTTCCTACCGGCCCTGGTTGCCTATGCCCTGCTGGTAGCACCGAGCTTCTTCCGCCATTGGCGTTTGATCTTTGTGGGGATGCTCGCCTTTGGCCTTCCCCTCTTGCTCTATCTCTACCTGCCGATCCGCTCGGCAATCGGCACATCCTATGACCAGTTCCACCCGACGACCTGGCCTACGTTCGCCGAACTCGTTTTCGCGCCCCAACTCAGCCGGGCGTTACTTTCCATACCGCCTGTCGAGTACCCGGCCCGCGCCATGCTGCTTGGGCAGGCACTGCGCGCGGAACTGGGCCTCGTCACGTGGTTCGCGGCCCTGGGCATGGTCGTTGCCATCCGCACACGTCCGGCGGAACTGGCGACCGGAGCACTCTTCGGTTTCCTCGTGTGCTTCCAGGTCATTGATTGGAACGTCCCCGGCGGCCTGAACGTCGTCTACTTGATTCCAGTGGTAGTAATCTGCGCTTATCTCGTCGCCGCCGGCGTGGAAGGCATGGCAGCGCTGCTGACGTTGGCAATTCGCCGCGCCTGGCCCACACTGGGGGACGCCCGCGCTCCGGCCGTGGCAGTCGTGGCTTTGCTCGTCCTTGGCGCGCTCTTATCTCACGGGCGTCAAACCTACGATGCGCAACAAGCGGCCGCCCGATCGCCGCTCGATGCCTACCATCAAGACCTGACTGCCGGCTGGCGCGGCCACCGCCTCGCTACGGCGGCGCTGCCGTACCTCGATCCACATGCTGTCATCGCCACCGATTGGGAACAGGCGACAATCTTCTGGTATCAGAAGCTGGTCGCGCAGACGTTGCCGGACGCGACTGTGGAGTTCGGCGCCGGATCACTGGCCGACCTGTCACCGTCAGTGCTGGCGCAGCGCTATCCAGGCAGACCGATCTATCTGGCGCGCAGCGTCCCCTGGGCAGCCGGCCACCACCCGTCGGCCGCAGGCCCATTAATTTCCCTCAGTGACGCCCCCCGCCTGTCGCCCCCCCCCGGCATCACAGCGCTGCCCACCCTCCTCGAAGGCGGCTTCCAGTTGCTCGGCTACCAACTCTTCGATGAGCACGGGCGACGGGTCACGGCCATCCCACCGGCATCGCCGGTGCTGCCCATCATGCTGGTCTGGAGGGCGGAGCAGCAGCAACGCCACAACCTGGCAGTGTCGCTGCGCCTGCTCGCTGCGTCCGGCGCCGCCGTGCGCAGCGTCGACAACGGCAACCCCGTCTACGGCCTCGCGCCGACCACCACGTGGAGCACGGGCGAAGTGGTGTCCGACTACTACGAGCTACCGCTGAGCGGCCTGCCTCACGGCGCCTACCAGTTGCAAGTGCTGCTCTATTACCAGCCGACGCCAGGTACGTTCCATAACTTGCAAGTGCTCACGCCGAGCGGTGCTGCGGGAGGTACCGGCATCGCGCTGAGGGAGATCAGGCACTGACCATCCGGCCAGTCGCCGCGTCGTGTGGTCGGGCGGTCCCGTTCAGGCATTCTTGGCGTAGTAGGCGCTGAGCGTCTGGTTCATGCTCGTCGCCGCCGTGTGCAAGGCATCGCGGGCCGACTGCTTGTTGGTGAGCACGGCAGTCTGCATAGTGGCGATGACCGTGGACAGCGTATCCGCAACCGGACTGCTCAGCGTCGCGCCAGAGGTGGCGGCTTTGAACAGCGGCAGCACGGCCGACCGGCCCAGCTTGCTACTCAGGATACGCGGATCGCTGGCGGCGCTCATGAGCGCGGCTACGTCAGAAGTATCCTTCTGCGTCAGGTACTGCCCATCGGGCGAACCGACGAAGGCCAGAAAACCCCAGCCGCCATCGGCATTCTTGGCGCCTGTAGGGACGGACAGGGAGGCGCCACCGCCGGACTGCGCCAATGGCTGCGCCGTTGAATCCGGGCCGACAGGTATGCCGGAAACGCCGTACTCCAACGTCGGGCTCAGCCGTTGGATCGCGTCGAACATCCAGTTGCCCCACCACGCCATCGCCAGTTGTCCGCGAGTGTAGAACGTCTGCGCGGGCGGCCCCGCCGGCAACGTCGACTTGACGGCAGTGAGCCAGGTATTCCAACCATTGTAGCCGTTCTGATACTGCGCAAATACCTGCGGCGCCCAACTCAAGGCGTTAGTCCCGGCGCTGGTGTCGAAGGCGACACTGTGGCCATCGGAAGCCAAGATCGGCACGCCGTCGGCGACGAAGGAGGCCAACGCCCAACTCACCTGAATCCAGATCGGCACGAAGCCCAACTGCGTGAACTGGTCACCGCTCGTTTTCGTCAACTTGGGTACCAGGGAGGTGACATCATTCCACGTCTTTGGCGGCTGATCCGTATTCAGGCCAGCATTCTGAAAGAGCGACTTGTTCCACAAGAAGACATAACAGCCCTGATGGTGAGGCATGGCGTAAGTCTTGCCCTGAAAGGTCACGACATCCTTGGAGATCGGCCAGAAAGCGTTCAAGTCGATTTTGTCGCGGGCAAAGTTCGCGTCCAGCGGCACAAACGCCTGCTTGACGGCAAGGGGCGCCAACTGTCCTTCCACCAACTGCATTACGTCCGGCGGCGTGCCCCCGGCGATGGCGGCGATCAACTTCTGGACGTTGGCACTGTCGACCATCTCAATGCCGACACCGCTATTGGCGGCCCGGAACGCGTCCGCCTGCTCGGTCATGGCCAGTCCGCCGCCGGTCTTGCCCCAGCCATGCCAGATCACGACAGCGCCCTTGGCTGGCGTTGCAGCAGTGCTCGCCTTTGGTACGGCAGTACTCGCCGCCGACGAGGCAGTAGCGGCAGTCGCCTTTGCCAAAGTGGCACTGCTGCCGGGGGGCGTCGAAGCGATGGCAACGGCGGAGCTCGCCGTGACGCTGCTCACCGTGCCCGACGGAGCGCTCGTGGCGGTCGTGCTCCCGCAGGCCGCCAACAGCGAGGCGGCCGCGGCGCTCACCGCCCACTGCGCGAGGAACTGGCGACGCGGGATGCGAGAAGAATTGGCAGAAGAATAGAGACTGGGCATCGTGCGATTCCATTCCGGTGCGTGTCATGGCCTACAAGACTGCAGCCATCATAACGCCGACGTACTCAAGGATACGTGGCTATCGGATACCGAGCGTATATGTCCCTCGCCTGGGCGATGGTGGCCGTTCCTGTTGCAACGCACGCCACGGCCAGACTGCGCAGGGCGTCGGTCAGAGTGACACGCTGGGTGTGCCCCGGGTCGCGAATGCGCTGGACCAGGTCGCTCAAGCCTTGCGCCACCTGGCGGCGATAGCTCTCATCGCGGTCGTAGGGCAGGCTAAAGCGCAGCGTGACTTTGCTCGCTGGTTGCCAGGTGACATCCCGACCGTGCAGGTCCTTGTCGAACGGCTGCACCGACTGCGTCGTGAGGTGTGGCAGGCCGCACAGCGCGTCAGCGGCCGCTTGATCCACCCAGCCATCCAACTCGACGGCGTCAGCGATCCAGCCATGCACGGTCACAAAGCCCCGGTCGAACGCCAACACGGCCTGCTGTCGCTCCAGGACCTTGGGCCGGTTGAAGGCGTGAAAGTAGGCACAGACAATCCCATTGTCGTGTAGCACGGCGCAGTCCACCTGGTCAATCCGGCCACCCGGCGCAGCGTCGTCGCGGACCGAGCGCGTCGCTACAACCTCCTTCGGCAGCGACCCCGCCAGCTCACCGTAAAGGTCGAAGAAGTGAACACCGTGCTCGATGAAGATGCCGCCGCTCTTCTCTCGGTTCCAGAACCAATGCTGGGGCGGCAACACTTCGTCCTGCGCGTAGTTGACGAACTGGACGGAGCGAAGCTCCCCCAGCCAGTTACCCTGGCGGACCTGGCGTACCACGTCGAGCAGGGGATTCCAGCGCATCACGTAGTCGATGGTCGCCGGGGTCTGCCGGGAGCGCTGCAAGTCAACCAGGGCCTGCAAATCGTCGAGGTGGATCGAACCGGGCTTCTCCAGGAAAAGCGCTTTGCCGCGCTGCAAGATTCCACGGGCAATTGCGTACTGGGTAAAGGGCGGCGAGGCCACGATCACGGCATGGACCTGTGGGTCATCAGCCAGTTGTTGCCAGTCGGTATAGGCCCGTTCGACGCCCAACGTCTGCTTCGCTTGCGCCAGGGCATTGACATTAACGTCGGCAATGGCGACCAGTTCGGCGCCCTCGATGTCGCGCAGCGCGCTCTCAATGAAGGCGCCGAAGCTGCCGCCGGCGCCGACCAGGCCGAGTCCCACCGTTGTAGCCACCATCGCGCCTATCCCTCCCGCTGCAAACTGGCAAGGATCTCTTCCAGGCTAAAATCCGCCGCCGCCGTGACCGTGTCGGCGGCGCCGTAGTAGACCCGCAGGCGGTCGCCCTCCAGGATGCAGCCGCAGGTGAAGACGACATTGCCGAAGAAGCCTTCCGTCTCGTAGGGCGCTTCCGGCTTGAGCATCGGCTCCGGCGAACGTGCCAGCACCCGCCACGGCTCCTCCAGATCGAGCAGAGCGGCGCCGAGCGCATACTGTCCATCGTGATTGACGCCATGATAAATTTCCAGCCAGCCGCGCGGCGTCTGGATGGGTACCGCGCCGCCGCCGATGCGCCGGCTGTCCCAGGTTCCCGGTCGCGAGCCGAAGCAGAAGCGGTGGTCGCCCCAATCCTTCAGGTTGTCGGAGGAAGCGAACCAGACGGCCGGCACGCCGATCTCCTTCGGCACGGGCCGGTGCAGCGTGCGGTAGCGTCCGCCGATCCTGGCCGGGAAGATAGTCACATCCCGATTCTCCGGCGGGAAGATGACGCCGTGCTTTTCGTAGTGCTGGAAGTCGCGCGTGCTGGCCAGCGCGGTGCAGATGCCGTGTTCGGAGACAGCGGTGTAATTGATGTAAAAGACGCCATCAATCTCCGTGATGCGCGGGTCTTCGATGCCGTAGCGCTCCAGCGGCTCCGTCGGCCGCAGCGCCGCCTCGCGGTCCACGGTGAAGGTCACGCCATCGCGGCTGCGGGCCAGCCGGAAGCTGGAGATGGAGGTCAGATAGGTGTCGGCACCCTTCTTGAGCAGCCGCGAGTCGCTGCTATCCATCCCCGGCGTGTCGCGCCGGATATAGCGGACGACCACCCGCCGCTCTGGACCGTCATCGAGCATGGGCGCCGCGATGTAGTCGGCTGCCGGTGGCGAGGTATCGACAGGCTTCAAGGTCGGGCTGGCGCCGCTCAGGTCAATCTCCTGTTCGCCCGGCTGCGGCGTCGCCCGCTCCGGTCGCTCCGCCACCCGCAGCATCAGCAGCGTCTCCCCGCCGAACTTGATAGCGCCGGCATTGAAGGCGCACACGACCTTCCAACCAGGACGCAAGGGCGGAACATCGTCCGGCGTCAGTAAGGGATTCTCCGGCAGTCGATGGGCCGTCACGGTCATATCTTGTCGCTCCTCTGTCCTGACGCTGCTGCCAGCGCGACACTGCACGAACTGCGCGCACATGCCGTGCCACCGCGCCGTCGGCGACGCTGCACGCCTTGCTCTGGCTGCCCACCGCACCAGCTCCGTGAGCGGCTTCATCGTGCCCGCACCGCCGGGTCGTCGACTATTGCTGCCGTCCCGGTGGCACATTGATGCCGAGCGGAACCCAGCGTGTTACCGGCGTGTCGCGGCTGACGGCGGGCTTTGAATCCCCCGGCTTCTTCGTAAACGGGCCGGGCTGCTCCGCTCGCCGAAGGACCAGGTGGGAGCCACCCCAGACTTCGGCGGCCGCCAGCGTCTCCTCCGGCGGCAAAGAGCGTTGTTGCTCCGGAACATCCAACTCGTACCGATCAGCGGGGTTGCCCGAGGGTGCCAGTGTCTCCAGTTCCTGCGCGATCAACGCAGCCAGGTCTACAGCCTCGACTTCCGCCGGAACATCGAGATCATACGAGGCCGAATCGCCGTAGCGACTGACTGAGACCAGCACATGTTGCATCGTTTGACGCTCCTTTGGCGATGTCGTCCGTAGGTCGGCACCCAGGCGCGGCGATGTCGCCACTCGCCCAGGCTCGCCGCTGCTCCGTCCAATCATACTGCACGCGTGGGACCGTGATGTGAGTGGTGAGCGTCTGGTCGGCGTGGCTATTGGGAGGGAAGTAGGCGTTGCTGTGGCCATCGGCGTGGCGGTGGGAACGGCCGTTGCCGGCGGAGCGGTCGGAACGATCACCAACGGCGCCAGCGTGGCCGGAATCTCCACCAGCAATGCAGGAGCGTAGCCGGGCGACTGTTGCGCCTGCCGAAACCAACCCAACGTGACCGCCAAGAGGGCGAGGGCCAGCAGTCCGGCTGCTGGGAGTCCAACGTACCATCGCCGGAGCCGGCCTGCCGCGACGTTCCTAGTGGCAGACGCAACCACCTGTGCAGATACCAATCCACCCGGCGCCGTGGCTGCAGGGAGGGCGCCAGGTACGGACGCCGTTATGGCGCCGGCGTCGCCGGCCTCTACCTGGCCATATGCCGGAATGACGACGGGCAAAGGCATCACCTGCTGAACCGGCGTCAGGGCGATGTCGAGAAAGCTCACGTCATCCCTGGTTGGGGAGTCGGCCAGCGCCGCCACGAGCAGTTCCAACGTTTCGTCATCAGGAAGGTCGGCAGAGCGGTCGAGCGCTTGTAAGCCGTCCGAGTACGCCGCGACTCGGGTGATCGCCAGTCGCCCCTCAACGAGCAGGGGGCAGACAAAGACGTGTGGCGAGCTGCCAACGGGACCGCTCCGACTCGACCAGCGCTCGGCAGTAGCGAAGGCGCCCTCCAGCATGCTGCTGATTTCCCCATCCGGCCCCCACAGCCGGAGGACGGAGTCGCCCATCCAGGCCAGCAACAGACGACCGTGGGCAACGCTCCCGTCTGGAAAGTCGATTCGCCCGCAGACGAAAGTGCTCTCGCTGCCGCGCTGCCGCGCTTCTTCCAGCGCCTCCCGCTGCAACGCCGGCATCGCTGCCGGCAGCGGAAACTGCTCGACAACGGCAGTCGCTTCGTCAACAATGGCCGCCAGGTGCTCCCGCAGCGCCGTGCCAAGGCTACTATTCACCTCGCCCGTGAGCGTCGCCTCCTGGTCAAGCCAACTCAGCAACGAATCGCCCAGGAAGCGCGCCGCCAGGTTGCCAAAGAAGGAATGGCTGACGCCATCACATAGCGCGAAGGCCAGGCTGCCCTCCGCAACGTGCAGCGTCAGGTAATCCTGCCCGGACGTTTCCGCCTCGCGTGCATCGGCAGCCCGCGCATACCGATAGCGCCAGGCGAAGCCGCCGCTCCGCCCCCGCTGCAGCGGCGTGTCATGCTCCTGGGGTACCTGCACCAGCATGCTGTCCTCGGGAATCACGGTTGATGCGATCCAATCCGACGTTGATTTCGCTCCACCCATTATCTTAGACTCAATGCGGTTGCGTATGGGCCGGAGTACACGCGCGACACGAGGGCCTGCCGCGCTACCTGCGAGAGGATCGCCGATGTCGCCGTTGCTTGGGACGATCCCCGTCGCCGTACCCGATCCGATGCGCCTGGAAGGGTGGGAGGAGAACGACGAACCGTTGGCGAGCGACTATCACCTCTGGGAGCAGGATCGCTGTTACGACGTACTGCGCACGCTCTACGCGGGGCCACACTGCTACGTCTCCATGAACCGTTGGCTGGCGATGGGCGAACACTGGCCGCATTCGCTGCAGCCGGACTTACTGGTGGCGCTGGATGTGCCGCATCGCAACCGGGACGTCTATGACCCCGCCATCGAAGGCAAGCCGCCGGACCTGCTGGCGGAGTACCTCTCGCCCAGGTCGGTGCTGGGAGACCTGGGCGAAAAGTTGCGGCTCTATGCCCTCGTGGGGGCGCGGGAGTTCTGGGTCTTCAACCCGTCCGGCCGGTTTGCGCTGCCACGGGTACAGGGTTGGAGGCTGCATCGATCAGGTGCGGGGGAGCGGCTGTCCGTTAAGCGCGACGGTAGCGTGGCAAGCGAGGTGCTGCCGGTACGGTTCGGGCTGGTTGACGATTTGCTAGCAGTGATCGATCGGGAAACAGGAGCGGTGCTGACGGCACAGCAGGCGGCCGAGATGCGGGCGCAGCGGGAGGCTGCCGCGCGGCAAGTAGCCGAGTTACGTTCGCAGCAAGCAGTCGCGGCGCGACAGGCAGCGGACGCCGAAGTACGGCGGCTGCGGGAAGAGTTAGAACTGCTGCGCCGGAAGCCGCCCGCGTAAACGCGCCTGCGGCGTAGCCGGCCCAGCCTATTTCGCCATCTTCTGAACCAGTTACTGGCCAGTCACCGAGAGCTTCTGGATGCGATTGTTGTTGCTGTCGGCGACGTAGAGGTTGCCCTGGGCATCCAGCGCGATCCCTTCGGGCCTGAAGAACTGGCCGAGGGCAGCGCCTTTGGTCCCCCACTGCGCCAGGGGCTGGCCACTGGACGACAGCTTCTGGATCCGGTCGTTGCCATAGTCGGCGACGTAGACGTTGCCCTGGGCATCCAGCGCGACGCCCCAGGGGCCGAGGAACTGGCCGGGGGCGGCGCCCTTGGTGCCCCACTGGGCCAGGGGGCCGCTGGGCGAGGGCGCCGCCGGGTCCATTGATCCAGGTCCAGTAACCGTTGGTGAAGGCGGTCCAGTTATCCGCCTTCCGCCAGGCCATGAGGCCCCGCGTCGTCTGCTGCTGGGCGTCGCCGTTCGCCGCGAAGCTCTGGTTCTCCAGGCAGTCGCCGATGTCGTTGGGATCGAGGTCGTGCAGCGTGGCGAAGCCGAGGATGAACTGGCAAGAGGCGGTTTGGGCCAGAGCGGGAGCGGGGAAGCTGCCCACCAGTAGACCGGCAATCAACAACCACACGCACCGGAACTTGCTCGCGGTCACGCTTTCTCCGTTTCACGGTCTCACGCTGCTCACGGATAGGATAGTGTGCCCAGGTTCGCCTGCAACCACCTTGCTATCCCCCCACTGTTACCGGGATGGCAATAAACGGCTGGGGCACGCCATCGACCCAGCCGCGCGAGAGCGTGGGGACGCCCTCGAAGCTGCCGTTGAGTTGGCCGTAGTTGGGGTAGATCGCCAGATCGTAGGTACCGGCGTTGCCCGGCACGCGATAGCTGCCTTGAAAGAAGCCGCGGCTGTCGGTGGAGAAGAGTGCCTGCGGTGGTGCAGAGGCGGCGGTCGAGAAGCTCTCGGAGCCGTGGACGTTGAACTGCATCACCATCGGGAAGTTATGATACGACTCCCCAGCGCGGTAGGCGCCATCGGCGCCCAGGACACGTAGGCGCACCGTGACTTGGCCGCCCACCGGTACGCGCGTGAAGTTGGCGGGCGACGCGACGATGACACTGGGGATGGCGTGTAGCGTCGGCGCTGGAGGCGGCGGCACGGGGGTCGCCGTGAATGTCGGCGGTGGGGGCGGGGGAATCGGCGTCGGCGGAACCGGGGTTGGTGGTACTGGCGTTGGTAGGACCGGAGTGGGCGGCGCCGGGGTCGGTGTCGGTGGCGCCGGAGTTGCCGTTGGCGGTACGGGCGTGGCCGTTAGCGGGATGGCGGTTACGGTTGGCGGGACGCGCGTCGGCGTGGGGGGGCCGGCGGTGGACGTGGGCGGAACAGGCGATGCCGTCGGCGTGGCCGTAGCGGGCGGAGCGAGGACAGCAAGCGGCGCTGGGGTCGCTGACGGGGTCGGTCTGGGTGGCGCGGTGCTCGTCGGTGGGATGGCGGCGGCTGGTGGAATGGCGGCCGCTGCTGAAGCCTGGGCAGCGCGCCAGCGCACAGTGCCGCCGCCCAGGAGCGCGAGCAGCGCCAGGACCGCCACGCCCAGCGCCACCGCCCGCAGCGCGCCCAGTCCGGCAAGCCAGGCGCCCGCAGCGGTTCCTCCACGCTGCTGCTTCAGGTGTGTCTGCACGTCTGCCAGCAGCGTCGCGGCGCGCTGACCGTCACGTACATACTCTGGGTTGGAGCGAACGAGCGCCGTCAGCACCTCCTGCGCCGCCGGCCAGTCCTGGCGCTGTATGGCCGCCAAACCCTCGTCGAACCAGCGCGGCTGCTCTACTTCCTCGTGGCCTGGAAACGGCCCGGTGTCAAGCTGCGACCGGACGCGCTGCGCCCGCCGGGCCGCTTCCTGGGCGACGGCGCTACCGGCCATCGCGGCCCCCGCCGCTCGTTCATAGCAGGCCAGCGCGCCGGTAAGGTCACGCTGCCGCTCCAGGGCAGCGCCCGCCTCCAGGTCGGCCAACGCTACGGCATCGACATCGGGCGGCGGGTAGGTGTCGGTTGAGGTCTCATTTGCGGGTGGTGTCACGGACTCCGGCAACGTGACGAGCCATTCGCCGAAGGTGGGGCAGCCGGGAAGGCTGTCGCTCTCCCAGGCGCGGCTGAAGAGTTGGACCACGTCCTCGCCCCAGCGCTGACCGAGCACCGCCATGAGCGTGCGATAGCGTTCGCCGGGCTGTTGCAGTTCCTCGTGGTGGAAGTAGCTGTCGCCCCAGGCGGCCTCGCGCACGCGCCCATCGCACCAGCCGAGCAGTTCCGCCAGCAGCACTGCCCCGGCAAAACGATCCGCCTCCGGCTGCCAGAGACCCTGCGCCGCCCGGCGATGGGCGTACCCCGGCGACCCGGCCGGCAAGGGGTCGGGTCGCTGCAAGCCGGGTGCATACAGTTGCTCCACGTCCACCAGCGCAATCGCGCCGGGTGGAATACTGGCCCCGGTGGCTGCCGATTCCTGGCCCGTTGTGGCGGCCTGGGATGCGTTATGCAACCCCGGCAAGATTAGGTTCGGCCCGGAGAGGTCGCAGTGCGCGACCGCGTGCTCTTCCAACGTCGCCAGCGTCCCGGCCAGACCGCGCGCGAGCGTCAGGCTCTGTTCCGGCGTAAGCGGCCGGCCTGAGGCGAGTACATCAAACCAGGTACTGCCGTCGATCCAGGGCATGAGTACGGCGTAGGTGAGGTCCGGGTGTTGGCGCAACAGGTCGGCGTGCCGGTGCGCGCTGAGCACGGTGCGGCGGCACACCCGCAACCCCGGCAACGCGGCCAGCGGTTCCAGGCGGTCGCTCAGCGACACCAACCCGGGCGCCCGGTAGCGCGACTTGAACACTTTGAGCGCGCGGCGCGTCTGCCCGCTGCCTTCGGCATCCGCAGCGAGCAGTTGGTAAACGGTGGCCTGGCGGCCTTCCTGGGCATACACCATGCCGGGAACGGCTGGATGCTCAGCGACACGGTAGGTGACGCCGTCAATGGCGATCCCGGCGGCGGGTTCAAGCGGGAGCGACACGGTCCCAGCCTTCCAGTACCGCGCTACCTGCACCCAAAGGCACGCAGCGGCGGCCTCGGGCCACAGGCGGCAGCGTGATAACCATCGGCTTCCGTACTCCCATGGCAATCAACGGGCTTTCGGATTCCGCAACTGTAAGGGATAGACGCACACCTTGCAACCCGTCGCCCCAATAGACGCGAGTACACCGGCTACCACAGGAGCCAGTCATCTGTGTGGGCGCGAGCCGAGAGGACCTGCGTGCTTTTCCCGATGACGTCAAGGAGAGACGTGCGCCCTGGCCCGAGGCAAGATTGAATTGCGGGTAAGGCAGCTACTTCTGCCGCCCGCCCCCGTGACGCTGCGCCAAGGGAACACATCGTCTGCCACGCGACGTCTCGCTTCAGTCGCGGTAGGCGTCGCGCCGGTTCAGCACCCGCAAGACGATCACGGACTGGGTCTCGCGAGCGAAACGGAAGAGTATCCGCCAGTCCCCGACCCGGAGGCGCCAGCGCTCGTGCCTCCCTTGCAGCTTTTTGATGTCACCCTGGTGCGTCTCCGCCAGGCGCCGGACGGCAGTGCGTATGCGTGTGGTCGTTGCGTCGTTGAGCTTGGCCAGGTCGTCAATCGCCAGCGGGGACCAGGAGAGGCGCCACGGCGGCAGACCGCTCACCGACGGGTGGCCTGATGCTGGCGGGCTCGGGCGAGAGCTGCGTCAAAGTTCGTGTCGGGAATGATCTCGCCCTGTGCGACCTGCGCTTCGGCTTCGGCGAGCGACGCGGCCTCGGCCGGCGTTAGAGGGTCCTCCTCTTCTGGTGCTTCTGCGAGGACAGCGGGGAGGCCGCCGGACGCCTCAAGATACTCCAGGTATTGCCTGGCGGCCCCCAGTTCATCCTCAGGGAGCTTGTCGATAAGCCGGTGCAACTGGTCGCGCGTGGCGGTCACCACTTTGGTACTCCATAAATCAACATCGCTGGGCATGGTACTTCACCGGTGAGCGTGTCCGCTACCCCAAGACTGCCTGCCCAACCCGACCGCTTCGCCGGCTCTGTCCAATCGCACGAACAGTGCGCCTGACCTGCTCGCGCCCATCCAGCTACCGAGCCGAGGAGCATCGCCCCGGCTGCCGGCGCGCTACTCACCGCCACGCCCTTCAACCACGAACCCGCCGCTGGCGCTGTACCGGACGGGCTTTACCTTGGGCGGCCCTGCAGGACCCCAGTCGTAGGGATCGATCTCCTCGCGGCGCGACAGATCCGCATCGAGCCAGGCTCGATCCGCCGCGGTGACTCCCTCCGCCGGTCCTTCGGCCAGGGCGCGCAGATACCGCTCAGCTTCCTGGGCGGCGGTGTCGGGAAGCTCATCAACGAACTGGTGCAGGCGTTCTTTCCTGGTCATGGAGGTGCGCTCCTTCGCGCAATTTGGCTATTCGGGGAGTGGTAGGGCGGTAACGTAGGCCTGTCAAAACGCTGGCAGGCGGCCGACAACGGCGACCCTACTACGGACCATCCTACCGTTGCTGATGACGTTCGCGCCGCAATCGTGCCAACTCCGCCTCCGCTCGAGCGGCCCGCGCCTCCGCGACCGTGCGTGCGCTCGTTTCCGCTTGTCGCGCTGCCGCCTCCTGCTTGGTCTGCTCCTCCGCAGCGAGCCGTGCCGTCGTCTCCCGCTGTGCATGCTCTTCGGCAGCGAGCCGCGCCGCCGCCTCCCGCTGGGCTCGCTCGTCCGCCGCCTGCCGTGCCGCCGCCTCCCGCTGGGCCAGTTGCTCGGCCTCCACCCGCGCCGCCGCCTCTGCCCAGCGCGCCGTCACCTCCCGCTGCGCCCGCCCCTCTGCCGCTCGTTGCCCTGCGCTCGCTTCCTCCGCTCGCTCCGCCTCTTCCTCCAGCCACGGCAAGCGCTTCCCCGTCGCGTCGCAAACCCGCAGATCGAACCGTCCCGCCAGGTACAGCCCCAGACCACCGAGCACGCCGCTCCACAATACGCCACGAGCGTCAGCTTCCCACGCTGCCCAGGCGCCCGAGGCCGTGCGCTGATAGCCGTACAGTCGTCGTCCCCGCCGATGCGGCCAGCAGACCACGTACTCGCGCACCCCCATGGCGTCGTAGTAATCAGGCTTCTTGTCAGTGTCCCGCTTGACACTCCGCGCGGTCACGATCTCCAGTACCAACTCCGGCGGTCGCCCTTCTTCACGCACATTCCACGATTCGCGCGGTTCCAGGCGCGGTTGGGCGTGGGCGACCAGGAGATCAGGACCCAGCGTCACGGTGGCCGTGCTGCCGGGCCTGGGGGTGACCACGCCGAGTTCGGTGATGACATACCAGGCTAGGCGCTGGCGGCGGGCGTAGAAGCGCAGGCTATCGGCGAGGCGGTGGGCCATCAGCGTCTGGTACTCCGGTGTGACCATCCAGGGAGCCTCGTTCGTATCATCGACAGCGTGGAGCAGGCGCTCCTCTGCAAGCGTCAGGACGGCTGGTGCCGCCATCGTGCTGCTCCTTCGGTGCCGGGGGAGTAGTGCGGCTCGTTCGGCCGCGGCGTGGTATGGGTTGCTGGCTGGCATGATAGCGCATCTGGAGCGGGAGGACACTCGCGGCAACTGTCTCGCATGCTCACTGGCGCTCGTCGAGCAGCTTACGCAGGCCCGCCAGTTCTGATTCCAGGCCAGCCGACCGTTCCTCCGCTATCCTGGCCTGCTCTCGTGCTTTTGTGGTCAGCACGTCTGCCTCCCAGGCTCTAGCCAGCGCCTCGCGCGCCTCCCGTTCCGCTTGCAACCGCCGCTGCTCGCTCTCCATTGGCGTCGGCAGCACCTCACCCGTCGCCAGGTCGATGACGCGCACCCACTCGTCCAACACCAGCAGCCCAAAGGGGATCAACCGGCTGCGCAGGATACCGTTAGCGTCCACCCCTTCGGCGGGGACCTTGTCGCCAGCGGCCAGCCAGAAGCGCTGCAAGCGCGGACCCAACTCCGCGAACTTCCCGGAGGGGTCCACCACCACGTATTCCCGCACCCCCTCCTTGGCATACCACTTCTTTTTATCGTCAAGATCGCTGTTCTCGATGGAACTGGGCGAAAGCACCTCCACCACCAGGTCCGGCGCTTTGCCCTCCTCGGCAATCACATAGCGTTCGCGCACCCGGTCTGGCACGCCGAGCGCCACCAGCACATCGGGTTCCCGGTAGTCCCGCTGGTTCCGGGGATCGCGGTGGACGCGCAGTTCGGCCGCCACGAAGCAGGCGGCACTGGCGAGGCGGTTGTTGAGGGCGTGGTAGATGGCGTCGATGGTGAGCCGGTGATCCTGACCTGCCAACGGCTCGTCCTGCTCCTCATCGTCCCGATACCAGGGACCGAGTAGCGCCGATGATACCAGCCGTGCTGTGTCCACGCTCATAGGTACCTCCCGCTGCGGTGTTCCTCAGCCTAGCATGCGCCGGGCGAGATGGGCGCCGTGACGGTTTCCGATCGGGAGTATCCATGGCGGAAGTGACGACGAGGACATCAGAAACGGGCAAGAAAGCTCATCGGTTGTAGGCCTACATGGCCACACGGCTTCCCGCTCAACCGTCTGGTCCCTATCGGGCGCACACTGCACCGAGCTCCCGGCGGTTCGCGGCTACGTTGCTCGGCTACGCCCGGCACCGGTGATCTGGGCCTGCTTGCCGGCCGAGGCTTACCCCACGAAGCTGGTTGCTTCGATCACAGTTTACACAGCGTCATCGGCCTTTGACAGCGCGAAAGTGATCGTCCTTGATCTCTGTACGCGGCGCCTCCATTGGCGCTAGCAAGGGTGCAGCCCGGACGCATGCCGGAGGACACGCCGATGCTGGCCCTGGTTACTCGCGCTCGCCCCGTTCGCGGCGCAGCCGCTCCAACTCTGTTTCCGCTCGGTCGGCGCGCTCCTCCGCAGCCATACGTGCGCGGGCCTCGACCTGCAGTGCTGCCGCTTCCCGCTGCGCCCGTTGCTCGGCCTCCACTCGCGCTGCCGCCTCCGCCCAACGTGCCGTCACCTCCCGCTGCACCCGTTCCTCCGCCGCCTGCTGCGCAGCAGTCGCCTCGTCCGCTCGCTCCGCCTCTTCCTCCGGCGATGGCAACCGCCTGCCGCTGGCGTTACAAGCCCGCAGATCGTACCGCCCCGCCAGGTACAGACCCAGACCACCCAGCACGCTGCTCCACAACACGCCACGAGCATCCGGCTCCCAGAACGCCCAGGCGCCTGACACCGTGCGGTGATAGCCAAACAGCCGCAGTCCCTGCTCCCGACGCGGCCAGCAGATCACGTATTCACCGACACCCATGGCGTCGTAGTAATCGCGCTTCTTGTCGGTGTCCCGCTCAACACTTCGGTCGGTCACGATCTCCAGTACCAACTCCGGCGGTCGCCCTTCTTCACGCACATTCCAAGATTCGCGCGGTTCCGTCTGCGGTTGGGCGTGCGCGACCAGGAGATCAGGACCCAGGGTGACGGTGCCGGTGCTGCCGGGCCTGGGCGTCACGACTCCTAATTCCGTGATGACGTACCAGGGCAGCCGCTGGCGGCTGGCGTAGAGGCGCAGGCTGTCGGCAAGGAAGTGGGCCATCAGCGTCTGGTACTCCGGTGTGACCATCCAGGGAGCCTCGTTCGTATCATCGACAGCGTGGAGCAGGCGCTCCTCTGC
>DHIZ01000161.1 GCA_002404055.1 Chloroflexi bacterium UBA4733 | reverse complement strand
GCGATAATCTGTGGCGCACTTTCAAGAGAACGGGGAAGTCCCGTTCGCTGTAACGGTCGGAAAGGAGAACGCGTGATGAAGATGCGTGGCTCAGGGAACGAGGTGATCGCTGAACGCCAACCGGGCGATGGCGACCTACTCAAGAAGGCCGCTCTGACGCTGTCCCGACGTCGCGTGGTTGGCAGCACGTTCGCTGCCGGCTTAGCGGCTATAACAATGCAGTTCCTTGGCTTTTCACCCGCCTACGCCGACTGCAGTTCGCAGTGCTACGGCAGCTGCGTGCCGTGCGTGCAGGAGTCTTGTTGTTGTATCAATGGACAATGCGGTTGCTGTGGCGGATGCTCGTCCTGCTATGGCTGCACAACCGAGGTCTTCTTCTATGTTTGCTCCGATGGGACGACGGGTGGAAGCTGTTGCAACCCATGCTGCTGAGGCTATACCCTACGCGAAGTAGCCGGCGGCGGCACGCACCACGCTTTTGCGGATGAACGACTATTGCGGATAGCGGGAGCCCAGAAAAATTTGGAGGTGAAGTGGTGTTAGGACCAATTCTGCCTTTCAGGCTACGGGTGGCACAGGCGACCCCTGGTTCAGCGGCGGCGATTTCGGGTGTATGGGTGCAGAGTCCGCTACTTGGCAGTATCGCGGGCCAGAACTACCTCGGCCGGATCGTGGTAGAGGTATTTGACAGCGGGGGTAAGGTGGCGCTCGTGGCCGCTGATCGGCGGTTCGTCGGACGCGCTGCCGCCGCGGTACTAGCGGCAAAGTCCTTTCTTCCTGAGGTCGTCCCCTGGCCAAAGGGACCCGTAACGGGCGCTGTGGCGTCGGATGGAGCTTATCGAGGCCGCTTCGTGATAGAACTGTGGACGACGACAACAAACGTCGCGGCGGCGACGAGCGAGTATACGGTCGGTGGTTTGGTGCAGCGCGCCGCAGAAGCCCTGAGCGCCTTGGAGCGTCCGTGAACGAAGCGCATGAATTCTGCCCGCCGTCAGCTGACTTGGGTGACGCACGGGCCCATGCACCGGTAGCATCCGATTAGTTCCGCTGACCTGTCCGGGCGAAAGAGGCTAGTGAGCACCCATGACCACGCAAAGGCAGCGTTCTGGGCGGCGAGCGTTTTTGCGAGCGGCGCTGGCTGCGCTACCGGCCGGGCTGACTGTTGCCTGCAGTAATTCGATCGGTCCGGCGCGGCTGCCCAAGAGTCCGGCGAAGGCGAGGGTGGTCGTGCTGGCCGCGCACGCGGCTTCTTCGGCTGGGGGACAAGCCGTTCCGGCCTGGGTGGAGGCGGCGCGCGGGGCGGTCGAAGGGCTCAATACCCATCCGCAACCCGGCGTGCGCCTTCCGCCGCTCGATTTCGGGGTCTTCGGTGCCGATCAGGCGGCGGGCGCCCGGACGGTGGGCAGCTCCGGACAGCCGTTCTTCAATAATGACGCGTACGTCGATGCGCTGGCGCAACGCTTGACGGACGGCGTCGACGTGCTTCTGTTCAATGCGACCTTTCCTCCGGGGGCATTAGTAAGTCTGCACCAGCGCCGGGTCCTCACCTCGCTCGCGCCATTGCTCGCCCACGAGCGGCGGCAGCCAACGGACTACTATCCGTCGGCCCTCCTGCTCGGGCGCGTCCAGGGCGAGCAGCTCGTCCTCCCGCTCGCCGTCCTGCCGCAGCTGCTCCGCTTCGACGCGGCCATGCTGCGAGCGGCAGGCTTGGGCGTGCCGCCGCCCGCCCAGCCATGGCCATGGCAGCAGCTCATCGATGCAGCCCAGGTGCTGGCTGGACGCGCCCGCGGGCGTGCCGTGCCGCAGTGGCTATGTGATGTGACCACGCTTGCTCCCGAGATCCCCATCTGGCAGGCGGGCGGAGAGGTGATCGACGTGAATGACGCGGTCCTGCTGGACCAGCCGGCCGCGATTCAAGGGGTGACCTGCTGGCGGGATCTCGTCACGCGGGACCGTCTGGTGGTCCCCCAGTCTGGCGTCGGAGCGGTGCCGAAGGATCCCGCCCGTCCCTACGCCATCCGGGCCTGGGGAGGATACGCTGCGTCGACGTTCGCCACACCGGCGGACGCCGACTCCCCGGATCTCGCCGCCATCGCGACCTCCTGGGACGTCGGGCTGGGCTTCGCGCCCATTCCGGTGGGGCTGCCCGGTGGGATCACGCCGGTGACGAAGATCGAGCTGCAGGTCGGCGCGGGGATCTCGGCAAGTAGCCGGCAGCCCGAGGCGGCGCTCGCGGTGCTGCGTGCCCTCGAAGCGGCGGTTGGTCCGTCGCTGCTCGTGTCGGCCCGGCAGCCCCTGGCGATGAAGATGCTCGAACAAGGACGCCTTGACGCTCGCCTGGCGTCGGCGATCGCCTGGGGCATGCAGGTGGGCCGCGCCAGTGCGGCCGATCAGGTCGGGGTGGGATCGCTGCTCGGGGGCCTCCGGGACGTCTTCCCTGGCTACCAGCACGCCACCGGCGCCGACCCTGCCACGGCCTGCTCCGCGGTCGCCCAGGCGCTCCGGGCGCGCCTGAGCGCCATGTCGAGCCAGGCTGGCTAGCGTAGATCGGACCGTTTAAGAGCCGGCAGGATCGGGCATCCTGTGTGGGTTACCATGCCGCACACGAGGATCCCGATCCCGATGGCCAGTGTACGGATGCCATTCGACCGGCCGATGCCCACGAACCTTGCGCCCTTGCCAGCGCTGTTGGCCTATGCGCAATCGCTCGGCTTGGAGCGTTACCTGAGGCGCGCCAAGCGTGGGCTGCCGACACTGGCGGCGGCCCTGCTCTGGCTGGTGTTGGCCTGGTGGGGCAGCGGTCGACCGGACCATCTGGATCAACTCGACGAACCATTCCTGGCAGCCGGTGCCGTTCCTGCCCGTCGCAGCGATGCTCCTGCTTCCCTCGCTAGCTCGGTGGCCCTGGCCGGGTGGCAATGGATGATCGCGTGTCGTTGCCGGTATTCCGGCGGTTCCTCGTTGGGATGATGCGGTGGTCCCCTGCCCCCGTGCAGTAGGCCCAGTGTTAGGGTCGCTGTTACCGAGTGCAAAGTAGGCCTGTGCTGAGCGGGTGATGTTGGTGCGGGGCAGGGCTTCCCATACCACCGCGCCGACTTACTTTCTGGAGACGGCACTTCGCCCGAATTCGGGTCACCCTTGTCCGCTTGCTACGCGTAGTCTATGCTGCCAATGGGCGAAGAAGTACCGACACTGGTCCTTGTCGGCACTTTTTTCGTTGTGCCGACAACAATTCATCGGTAGAGTGGAGACATTCGCGCGGCGAGGTTGCTCGGGCTGCTCTTGGCCGCTTTACCTTGCACTTGGTGACAGCGTCCCTAACACTGGGCCGGATTGGTGGTGCTCTTCGAGACGGAGCGCTGGGATGGGTCGGCGGTGGCGACGCTACGCCGGCTGGCAGAACGTGGGGCGGCGGTCTTCGTGATCCGTCCGGCGGCGCTCCAGTTGGCGATCTATCTTGCCATGCTGGAGCATGGCGCCAGGGACGCCGCCAGTGAGGAGGAGCTGGCGCTGCGGGCGCTCGCCCTCAAGGTGCAGCGCTGGGTGCAGCAGCCTACGACGAGCTTGTCGCTCGGCGCGCTGATATTCGACCTCATCGAAGAATGTCTAAGATCGGACGGCAGAAGGCTGGGTCTCACCCAACAGGAAGCCCGGCTGTTGCGGACGCTCTATGCCAGCAGCAGTGGTGGAGGACTGTTTGCCAAAGAGCTGGCGCTGCGGCTGGGCACGTCAGAGGGCGTCATCCGCAACCTGGTGCAGCAGCTCCGGCTCAAGTTGGAAGAACTGGGCCAAGCGTCGCTGCTGGGCCAGGATCCCACTCGTGGCTACTTCCTCCTGCTGGACCAACGGGAATAGCGGCGGCGTCATGAAAAAGTGATGGTGCGCCCCTTCGGCGTCACTGCATTATGACGGCCAGCCGGTCATACTGGCAGCGTCACCCTGTACATAGCGTGAGGATCGTTATGGCCGCGCAGACGCTGGTTCAAGTATCGCTCGTGCTCCGGCTGACGCTCGGGTTGATTTTCATGATTTCCGCCCTCACCAAACTGCGGGATGTATCCGCCTTTGTGCAGGGCGTATTGGAGTACGGCGTCTTGCCGCGCCCGCTGGCGCGACTGTATGGTCGGTTGCTGCCGTTCGCTGAGTTAGGCACGGCGCTGCTGTTGCTCAGCGGCGTCGGCTTGGTTGTTGCGATCAGTCTCGCGGTCTTGTTGCTAGCCAGCTTCTCCATCGCCACCGTGGCCGTGACGGTGCAGGGACGGGACATCGACTGCCATTGCTTCGGCTCGGCTCGGCGACATAGCCGTGTTGGCTGGCACACGCTCGGACGTGACGTGGCCCTCCTACTTCTGGCGCTGAGGCTGCTTGAGACGGTCGCGACCGGTCGCCGGGGTGTGCGTCCCTGGTTCCAGTACGATCCCGGCTTTGTCGCACTAGCGTTTGTCCTGGCCGCTGGCCTTGCGTTCACGTATGTGCTTGTCGCCGAGGGTCTCGATGTTCTGGTGCGCCTCGCTGGCCAGCGCGGCGCGGAGGGCTGAGGTTCCGCGTGGACCGCCCCAGTAGAAAGGACACGGTGTTGCCCGTATCGAACCTAACGTTGTTTTACGCCTTGTTTGCAGCTCAGTGGGTAGTACTCCTGTTCGTTGGCGTGCTCGTCTTGGGAGCATTCCATCAGATTGGTGGTCTCCAGCAACGATTAGAACCCATGTCCCCGACGCCGTCGCGTCTTCACAAGGGTGAGCGCCTACCTGCCAATCTGGGCGACGCGCTGCCTCCGCGTGCATTGGTGGCCTTCCTTCTGAGCCGCGGGTGTAGCGGATGCGAGGACTTCTGCAGGACCATTCGGGACATGGATCTCGGGGACTGGACTCTCGTCACGGTCCTCGGAGGCGCTGGCGATGCTGACGAAACCACGCTGCCACTTCCAGCGTGCGCGCAAGCAGTCTACGACAAGGGGGGTCGCTGGAGCCGCGAGCTGAGCGTCAAGGCGATGCCAACCGTCCTCGCAGTCGTCGGCGATCGGCTCTTCGACCAAAAGGTTGCCCCGAACGTCGCTTGGATCAGCCAGGTGGTGCAGCAACCGGTATCTGCAGGAGAGGAGGTGGTTCGGGAAAAAGCCTAGCGTGTAACCACAGTCGTCAAACCACGTGTGACGAGAACAATTGATCGGAGGCATTGCTATGGATGGTCTTTGGAAGGGTGTTAGTGCCGTATCTCGCCGGTCGCTCTTTGGGAAGGCTGGTCGCCTTGGGGTGGCCGTGACCGCAGGCGGTAGTGCAAGCCTGCTACTCGGACACGGGGTAGCTTTTGCATGCATCGGCGGTGACTGCAGCAGCGGCTGCGCCTGCGACGGCGTGCAGACCTGCTGCACCGGCTATAATTGCGACGGCACGCTGGCTAACCCCTGTTGCTGCACGTTTTCCCCGCTCTCGAACTGCTACCATGCGTACTGGTCGCAGCAGGATGGCGTCTGCTACTGCTTCGGTTGCTAAAACAGGTACGCCTGGCTCGCCTGAGCTGCAGCGGCGGTAGCCCCGGATGACCGAGGAGCGATCTCGCCGAGCGTCGGACGGTAGAAAATGGTGCAGCGTCCACCTTGCCACCGTGGCGCCGCAGCGCTGCGACCGCTGCGGCAAGCCGTTCTGTTTGGCTTGCCTGCAGCACTTGCGGCGGTCGCTCCTCTGCGCCCACTGTCTTGCGGAACTCCAGCGCGCTCGCCAGTTGCGTTCGCTGCCCTCCCGGCTGCGCCGGGTCTTGCCGGCGGCGGTTGCTGGGCTGGTCATCATCGCGGTTATGGTAGGTGCGTTCAGTCGCATCCAACAAACGCTGGGCGGCGCCGCCTCCGATGCGAGCCTCGCTTGTGCTGGGGTCGGGCTGGGCCTTGAGCACCCGGACCTCGCGGCCGGGACGCCTGCGGGGCATATCGTCACGCCGTCGCCCGTGATCAGGCCGCTGCACCCCGCCACGCTGGGGGTGGTCGGTTCGACCGTCCGGCCGGGCCGCCTGACGGTGGAGTTGCGCGGGACGGGTTTTCGGCCCGACGAGTTGGTCTGCCTGGTGGGCGGCCTCAGCGGGCAGGGAAGGGACCACCAGCCACGGCGGGACAGCGCTATCGGTCCCTTCGGGGTCGGCGCCGGCAAGGAGGGCGACTTTGTCATCGCCGTCGACTTCGGGACCGCGCCCGGCGGCTATGTCGGCAGCTATGCCGTGTACATCACCGCCACCGGCGTGGCAGAGATGCGGAACGGAGTGCCGCCAGCACGCTTGCATGCCGGCGTTGACGGGGATACGCTCCGCCTGAATGCCAGCATTTGAAGCGGCCAATCAGAGCAGAGTCGGCATCGCCATCCAGAGCGTCGATCACGACGACTGCGGCTGAGCGCCGACGTGGAGCGGCGGTGCGGCCGGCGCGATTGCCGCCCGGTAACGGTGCGTGGCGGGAAGGGTTGCCATGGCGGTGTCGCGGCGGGCGTTCGGCGGCGCCGTCGGTGGGGGCGCGCTGGTCCTGGCGGGTTGCGCCGCGCTCCCGGCCTTTCCCGGCGCCGCGCCGTCCCTGCCGAAGGTGCGGGTGGCGGGGCTGTACAACGCGGTCGCTAACGGTCCCAGCGAGCACCTCACCATCCTCTTGCAGCAGGCGCTAGACAGCGTTGTCGGAACCCATGCGGCCAACCTCGACCCGCGCTTGGTCTGGATCGCCGTGCCTCCCGGTGCCTCGGGCGCTCCCGGCCAGCCCTATACGCCCGGAGAGGTGCCGGCGCTGAGCGGGGCGCTCGCTGGCACGGCCGCCACTGCTGGAACCGTTCCAGACCTGGTCGCCTTGGGGAATAGCTACGTGGTCCAGGAGGTGGCGCGGCGCCAGTTGCTGCGGCCGATCGACGATCTCCTGCTGACCACGTCCCTGGTGTCGCGCGCGGACTACTTCCCGGGTGCCCTGGCCGCCGGTCAGGTCGAGGGCAAGACCTACGGCCTGCCCCTGAGTATCACCCCCGGCATCCTCCAGTACGACCCGACCCTGTTTGCGGAGGCGAAGCTGCCGCCGCCCGATGGCACATGGGACTGGAAGCGCCTGCTCGAGGCGTGCCTCACGCTCACGGCGCCGCCCCACCAGTACGCCTTCGCCCCCTACGGCGTCCCCGGTCTGCTCGTCTTCCTCTGGCAGAACGGGGCGGAGGTCCTCAGTCGGGATGGCAAGCGCTGCACGCTGACCGACCCAGCGGCGGTGCAGGCAGCGAGTTTCTACGGCGACCTATTCACCAGGCACAAGGTCGTGGCGCCGGCGCCGGGCGGAGCGGGGCAGGCGTTCGGCTTTAACCCCGCCCAGATGAACTACAACGGCGCCCGGATCGCCCTCCAGTTCGCGAGCAGCTTCTTCAGCCTGCCGTCCACACGGCCCTTCCGCTACGCCGAGCCGTTCCGCGGTGTCGCCCAGGCGACTACCCTCCAACTCAATAGTCTGCTCGCTATGACCAGCCGCGCCGCCGACCCGCCAGCCGACTTCGCCGCCATGGTAGCGCTGGCGACAGAGCTGCAGCGTGGCAGCTACCTCCCGCCGCTACGCTCCCTGGCCAAGCAAGCCGATCCGTCCAAGGCTGGGCTGACCTTGGATCCGGCGGAGGCGACAGCGGTGGTGCAGGCCGCCACGTATGCCCGCTCCAGCCCGCTGGACCCGGCGGTGAGCTCGGCCATCGCCGCCAAGCTGGAGACGCCGCTCCGTACGGGCAACGCGACGGCAACGGAGGCGTGCCAGGCGGCGTCCGACGCGATCAACGCGCTGCTGGCGGGGCGCGCCGCCGGGTGACGGACGGCGTGACGACTGTGTCCTCGCTGCGATAGAAGCAGAGAAGGTACGGCGGCGAACAGATCGCAGCGCCACCGTCATGAAAAAGTGACGCTTAACCCCCTCGGCGTCACTGCATTATGACGGCCAGCCGGTCATACTGGCAGCGTTAGCCTGTACGTAGCGGAGGATCGCTATGGCCGTGCAGACGCTGGTTCAAGTATCGCTCACGCTCCGGCTGACGCTGGGGCTGATCTTTCTCGGCTACGTGGATCGGCCCTGGCGACGGGCGCTCGGGTAGGGATTAGCGATGATGGCAGAATTGGCGGCAGCCTGCCGACTCGTCCTCGCGTTGTGGCTTGGTATAGCTGGGCTCCTCAAGCTACGTGACCAGCGGGGTTTCCGCAGGGTCGTCTACCACTACCGTATCCTCCCACGCGCGCTGGTAGCACTCTACGCGGCAATGGTCGCCCCCGCGGAAATCGTCGCTGCAGCCATACTGCTGAGCGGTTCCATGGTCGGTGCCGGAGCCCTGCTGGCCGGACTGCTCCTCCTGAGCTTCGCGATTGGGGTCGGCGTCAACCTGCGCCGCAGTCGGGACCTCGATTGCCACTGCTTCGGGAGTGGGCTGCATATGCGCATCAGCGTCCGCACACTGGCAGTGGATCTGTTGCTGCTCCTGCCCGCCGCCGTCTTGACGTGGTACGCCACTGTTACGGGTGGCCTCGTTGCCACGGCCTGGCCGCCCAGTGGCGTAGTCCCGTCCGTGCTCTCGATCGTCCTGGGGTTGGCCTATTCGACCACCCTTGGCCTCCTCTACCTGCCGAGGTTGCTCGATCAAGCTCCCCGACGATTTTTGCCCAGTCGCACGCTGGCGCCTAGCTTTCAGGAGAAATGACCTTGTCTCCGGTCGTCCTGACTTCTCTCGTCCTGCTCTTCTTGTTGGTGTTGCTTGAGGGTGTGGGCGTCGTTGCGCTATTCCGGCAGGTCGGCTTGCTGCACATAGCCTTGGCCGGTAGACCCCAGCACCTCGGCGCTAGCGTGCCAACGGAGGCCTTCCCGTCCGGCACGAAGGCGCCCTATCTTGCCGGTGTGTCCATCCAAGGCGAGCCGGTAGCGTTGGATCGGCTTTTCGGCCAGCGCGTGCTGGTCGCCTTCGTGCACCCGCTCTGTGAGCCCTGCAACGCGATCGGTCCGGAACTCGAGGCCCTGCACCGCGAAGGAGCCATGCACACCAAGGTGATCGTGGTGAGCGACGGAGACCGGATCTCCACTGAGGAATACGCGGCGGAGCATCACCTCACCGCTCCGATCCTTTACGAACCGAGGAACGACTTCAATCAGCAGGCGCCGAGCCTCGACAGGTTCCGTGTGCCGCGGACCCCGTTTGCCTATCTGTTGGACGAGCAGCATCGCGTGGTCACGAGTGGCACGATTGGGAAGAAAGAGTTCTTCTGGCGCGTGGCCAGCGGCCTCGGTGACAACGTGCCCTCTACGAATAGCCCTGTACCGGTTGAGAGTGGTAGGGCTTGATGGTATCGGACTAGAGTGACGGGAGGTGCTCATCGAGGGTCGCGAATGGTGAGTTGTGGTCGGAAAGCACGGAATGTTTCAAAGGAGAAGGCTTCGATGGATAAGCAAGTTCAAATGATCAGCTCGAAGTTCGCCGCTGTTTCCCTCTCGCGCCGCGGGATGATGGGAGCACTTGGCCGAACCTCGACCGCAGTCGGTGCGTTCGGCCTCAGCCTCGTCGGCGTGCCGCGACCAGTTGCGGCGGCGGCTGCCGCCGCCCCGCAGGTAAAGGCAACCTATGGTGGTGTCGTGGTCCTACCGATCTCGTTCAACAAGCAACATCTCCACGATGGACAGGCGATCATTCCCCCTGGTGCAGCGAAGGCCGCCGTACCGCACTATCCGACTAGTCAGAGCGGTTGTGGTTGCCCCAATGACGGGCCGAACCCCTGCTACAACGATGGGTGCTGTGTCTCTACTACAGCCTATCAGAGCGGGCCCTTCTGGGCGGACTGCACGCAGCAGCCGTGCTGCTGCAATCCCTGTCCAGATACCTGCTGCTCACTTGGTCGTGCCATGACCTATGAGTACAACAACTACCTGTATACTTGCTGTGACGGGACTGCCTACACCTCGGGGGTACCGACCGGCAACTACGGCTGTGACACTTTCAATACCTGCTCGGCGGGCGTCTGTTGCTAGGGGTCCGTGCTCTCAGTCTCCGAGAAGTGCCGCTGAGACTCCTCTGTTGGGCGTGCTAGGGGTGCTACCGCCCTTAGCACGCCCAATGCTGTCGTTATGGATGCCAGTCGCGCTTCCCTCAGCAGTCCCTGTGGGGCCCGCAGAGCTTTCACGCGAGGCTATGGCATCGTCACTGTGTTGGTCCAGCCTGGCTCGGGTCGCCCATGAGGTATCGGACGAATCGGGTGCTGTTCGCCGCTTTGATCCACCTCGCCGAGGTCTACAAGCATCCGGCGTGGCGTGTGAATACTTCGGCACCGCCAGAACCTTCGCCGCCGAGCCGGCCTGCAAACGTCGCTACGGATGTTCACCCCTAGCTATTTGTGGCGGCGCGCCCCCGTGCATGTCCGGTTCTGTGTGTTCCATTCGTTGTAAGAAGTGTGAGAATCGTTGTAAGAAGTGTGAGAACGATGGCGATAGCTGGCCAACACGAGGAGGCAGAGTTGGTCATGCTCGCTTGCTCGGGCGATCATCCTGCGTTCGCGCTGCTGGTAGAGCGGTACCAGCAACGAATTAGCAGCTACCTCACACGGCAAGTGGCTGATCCGGAGGAGGCGCTCGATCTGACACAGGAGACGTTTGTTCGGGCGTACCGTGCAATCGGCCAGACTGAGCCGGGGCTACTCGTGCGTCCCTGGCTGTACCGCATTGCCACGAATCTGGCCCGTGATCACCTGCGTCGCCAGCGTCGATTCGCCTGGCTCCCACTTCGTGTGGTGGAAGACCGGTCGGGGAGCAGCAAGATACAGGCCATTGAGGAGGGTGATCTGATTCGCCGAGTCCTGATGTATCTCTCGCCGGCGGAGCGCACGGTACTACTGCTCCGCGGGCTGGAGGCTCTGTCCTATGCTGAGGCCTCTGCGATTTTGGGTGTGAGCTCGGAGGCGGTGCGCAAACGCTTCCGACGTGCCAAGGAACGCTTCCAGGACATCTACGAAGAGATGGAAAGGGACGAGTCATGTGGTCGGTGAACCTTGAGACGTCTCATCCGTCGGCTGACCAACTCGAGGCCGCCGCCTTCGGCTGGCTCGCTGACGACGAGGCCCGAGCGATTCGGGCGCACGCCGAGCATTGCCCGACCTGTGGTCGATCGCTGGCGATTGACGACGCGGTACGGCAGCGCCTGGAGACGCTACGTGGGCGCGAGCCGCGGGTCCAAGTTCTTGAGCAGGTGATGCGCCGCATCGAGCTTGGCGACCGAGCAGAAACCGAGCCGTCCCCGCGCCGGCGCTGTGCCCGTCGGCCGCTGCTGACCGGCCTGGTCGCCGCTATCCTCCTCGCCATCGTTGTGACTACCGGCTCCGTTGTAGCGGCGACCAGGCTGCGACCGGGCTACAATTTTGGGCAAGGCGTCTATCTTGAGACGACGCTCTCGGGAGCGCAGGCCCAGGTACCATTCCACATCCTCCAGCCCACGGTGCTGCCGCCCGGCTACGCCCTATCCTCCGTTCAGGTACCCAATCCGGCTGCTCTACCCCATGCGGCGCAATATCGGGAGATCAGCGTCTATATCAACCTCACCTATCGGGACCCGGCCGTTCCGGCTCGTCTGCTGTCCATCGAAGAGCAGCCGGTTGGTCGGCCGACGATGGTGGAGCATGCGCTCCCAGGCACCACAGAGGAGATCAAGGTGGATGGGCAGCTGGCCACCTATCTGAAAGGCGTCACGGCGGAGCACGCTGGTAGTCCGAAGCCGTTCACGGACTATACACGCAACGCGCTCGTGATTGAGCGCTCGCGGCTGGTCGTGCAACTGGAAGGCTCGCCGACCGCTGGCGTCGATCGCACGGAGTTGGCGCGGATTGTCGCATCGTTACACTAAAGGAGTGCGGTGAGTCGGTGTCGACATGCCTGAGTTCCTCGTCCTCCTGGCCAAGGTGCTCAGCTTCAACTCATCACCGGCCCGGAATGGCGAAGCCGACCGTCCTAATGCCCTTGGGGGTCTTACAGCGCCTCCTCGTCCAGCGCCCGCAGCCGGTCGAGTAAGCTCGTCTCCGACCGACGCCCCGCATCGGCCACCCCTGCTGCTACGGGTAGCGCCACCGGCTGCACCCTGGCCGGTCGCAACGCCATCGCCAGCGCCGGCACTGGCGGTCGCTCCCAGAACCAGCGTTTCGTCCGCACCGGCTTGCGGTTGCCGCTGACGATCAGCAACTCGTCCTGGCACAGTCGGCGCACCTGCACCCACTGCGGTGGGTACCCGCCGTCAACTCCCAACGGGCAAGGTCCGCCTGCAATGCACTGATCCGCGCTGCTCCTTCCGCTGATCACGGAGAAAGCGTACCCCGTCCGCTCTGCGGTATCCATCGTGGCTTCAGTTTAGAGCAGGGGCGTCACCACCTGCTTGGCGGCCAGCATGGCTTCACGAACGCTGCGTTGGCCGGCGAATGCCGGATTAATTTCCTTCTTCATGGCCGTCTCGATCTCCGGATCGCGGGGCAACAGCGGGGCGATGGCCAGGAGCGGCATGGCCTCAATCGCCATCTTCTTGTTCAGTTTGGGGAAGTCCTGCCACATCGCGTCCTGGCCGCTGCTCATGTAGGGGAAGGACACGCCCTGGGCCAGGAAGTTCTGCACCGTGCCTGGCGAGGCCATACTGCGGACGAACTGCCAGGCTGGATCGGGCTGCTTGCCGTCAAGCGGCAGGCAGTACCAGTTGAAGGAGGCTCCCGCGACGGTGAGCTTGGCGCCGCGCGGCAACGGGTACAGGTTCCAGGTGAACCGGCTGCCGATCGTCTTGGCGTGATCGGCGGCGGCGTGGGCCCAGGTCACCAGCATGGCACTCTTCCCGGCATCGAAGGCGAAGGCGTTGCCCTTGTTCTGTGCTGATGTTGGCGCTACATGCTCTTTCAGTACCAGATCGGCCAGCCAGGTCACCGCGTCAATGTCTTGCTGGTGATCGAGCCCGCTGGTCTTGTGCTGCGCGTCGAATACCGCGCCGCCGAACGCCTCGATGATCCAGTTGAAGCCGGCCCACCAGAGACCCCACATGTTGGCGCCGAACTGCTGCGGTAACCCGTCCGGCCCGTTGCGCGTCAGGGTGCGAGCCGACTGGACAAAGGCGTCTAGGGTCCACGTCGTGCTGCCGTAGTCCGCTGGCGGTAAGGCGACCCCGCTGCTCTTGAACATGTCTTCGTTCACATAGACGCCGGGGACACCCAGTTGGGTGGTGAAGCCGTAGAGCTTCCCGGCAAACTGGCCGCTTTCCTTGGCGGCCGGACTCCAGGTGCTGACAAAGGTCTCGGCCGGCTCGCGCGCCACGTAGTCGTCAAAGGCGCGCAACGCTCCCTTCGAGGCCGCCGCGCTCAGCCAGTAGCCCCACGACCAGAAGATGTCCGGCGACGTGCCGCCGGCGATCATTGCCTGCAACTTCTCGTAGGTCTTGGCCCCTTCGCCGTACACGCGCTCGACGCTGACGCCCGCCGTCAGGCTGTTGTAGGCCGCCACGGCTTTCGTCTTGATGTCACCCAAGGTCGCGTTGTCCGGGTCAAGGAACACGAGATGCGTTCCTCCGGACTTCACCAGGTTCCCGCTGCTGGTTGCCATCGCACTGGCAATGCTGGCGGATGGTCTGCTTGTCACTGCGTCGCCCGTAATCGAAGTGCCAACCTGTGCTGCCGCAGCACTGGTCGCCAGACTGCTGGCACTGGTCACGGCGAGAGAAGGCGTCCCTCCACAGGCAGTCAACACGCCTGGAAGTAGACCAATCCCCAGCAGCGTCGCCGTGCTTCGCAAAAACGCGCGCCTGGCCACGACTACCCCGGTCGTGCTACTCGAAGAAAACAGCATGAGCGCCCCTTCCTTCTTATCTCGTCGTCCCACCATCCTCGCCACCCAGGTGCAGCGTCAGGAAGGGCGACGAACAGGGAAACCCGTCTGCCATCGCCAGGGTGCGGTCCCGGCAGCACACCAGAAAGCCGGCCAGCGTGGCGTAGCGGCCGTCGTCCGGCGTTTCGGCGCCATGCCGGCAAATGGCGCCAACCGGCGCGTGGGTGGCGAGCAACCGCTGCAAGTCGGCAAGTGCCGGGCATCGGGCCACGTGGCGGATGCGCCACCTATCCTCCTTCCGCCTTCTCCCCTTCCTCTCCGCGCTCCACGATGTCGCCCTCCTTGAAGAGAATCGCCTGCAACGCCACGCGCCACTTCGGCTTGCGGCGTAGCAGGAACTCCAGATCCATGCCGAAGTGCTTGTACTCCTCCTGTTGGGAGTTGGCCATGATGGCCCGCGCCTCCGGGTCGTGCTCCACGGTCAGGCGTTGCTCGTACCAGTTGATCGCCTCCGCCTCCTCGATGAGGGAGATGATGATGCGGGCGAACGTGCGTGTGGCTTCCGGCAGTTCAGCCGGCGGCTCGTGATATTGCTCGAAGGCCACTGGGTTTTCCTTTCCTGATAGGATACGCGGACCGCAGGTGCGGTAGGCGCGCAGGGTGTGCATTGGTGGTAAGAGCAGCGTTTGTGCCGCGTCGTGCGTCGAGGCGCTGGCATAGCGTTTGCAAGGGTGGCCAAACCTTAGTGAAGCGTGACGGGCAGTGTCCGTCGCGCAATAGAGAGAGAGGCAGCAGCGATGGCGCTCCCCGACCGGCAGGAACGTAGCTGGAACCCGCTCTGGCGGCTCGGCAATAACCCGCAGCCGTTTTCTAGGAACTCGGTGGAGAAGCATTCCCGTCTGCGCGGCGCTACGGCGGTCAACAGCGTCTGCCCCTACTGTGCAGTGGGTTGCGGCCAGATCGCCTACGTCAAGGACGGCCAGTGCATCGACATCGAGGGCGACCCGCGCAGCCCGATCAACGAGGGCACCCTCTGCCCAAAGGGCGCTAACACCTTTCAACTCAACCAGAATCCCCATCGCCCGCACGTGGTGCTCCACCGTGCGCCCTACAGCGACCACTGGGAAGAGCAGCCACTGGATTGGGCTATGGAGCGCATCGCCCAGTTGACCAAGGAGACGCGCGACGCCAGCTTTGTCGACCGCGACGCAGACGGCGACATCATCCGCAATACCACGGCGCTGGGCCATCTGGGTGGCGCCACGCTGGACAACGAAGAGAACTATCTGATCAAGAAGCTCTTCAACACCCTGGGCATCATCTCCATCGAAAACCAGGCCCGCATATGACACAGCGCCTCGGTGCCCAGTTTGAGCACCTCGTTCGGACGTGGAGCAGCCACGGGCTTTCAGGAGGATCTGCAATATAGCGATTGCATCCTGATTATGGGCTCCAACATGGCGGAGGCCCACCCGGTTGGCTTCCGCTTCGTCGTCAAGGCGCGGGAGAAGGGCGCGCGGGTCATCCACGTTGACCCGCATTTCAGTCGCACCTCTGCTTGCGCCACCGACTACGTGCCGATCCGGACCGGTTCCGACATCGTTTTCCTCGGAGGCATCATCAATCAGATTCTGACCCAGGAGCGCTGGTTCAAGGAATACGTTCTTCCCTATACCAACGCCACGACGATTATCAACGAGGGTTACGTCGATGCCGAACAGGATCAAAGCGGCATCTTCTCCGGCTACGATGCGCAGAAACGAGCCTACGATCCCGAGAAATCCAACTGGCATTACGCCGGCCAGCCGGCGCCGCCGCCCACCCAGACACCCGTCCACATCGGCGCCATGTCGCGCAGTGAGACACTCGCTGCGCTTCCCGAGGGGCAGCCGCAGCGCGACCCGACGTTGCAGCACCCGAACTGCGTCCTGAACATCTTGCGCCGCCACTATGCTCGCTATACGCCGCAGATGGTGGCCGACCAGTGCGGGTGTACCGAGGAACAATTCCTGACCGTGGCGGAGCAACTGATGGCCAACTCCGGCCGCGAACGCACCGGCGCGGTGGTCTACGCAGTGGGCTGGACGCAGCACTCCACCGGCGTGCAGATTATCCGCACAGCGGCGATCATGCAGTCGCTGCTCGGCAACATGGGCAGACCCGGCGGCGGCATCATGGCGATGCGCGGCCACGCCAGCATCCAGGGTTCGACCGACATCCCCACGCTGTACAACCTCTTGCCCGGCTACATTCCCCAGCCGGCGAAAGCCCGCAACCACAACTCCTTGAGCGACTATCTGGAGCAGGAGAAGGTGGAGCAGGGTGTCTGGGCCGAGTTCCCCAGCTACACCATCAGCTTGCTCAAGGCCTGGTACGGCGCCGGCGCTCAGCCGGAGAACGACTGGGGCTTCCACTGGCTGCCGCGTGTTACCGCCGATCACTCCCAACTGCCGATGGCGATCGACATGGCGGCCGGCAAGGTGAAGGGCTACTTCCTGATGGGACAGAACCCGGCGGCCGGCAGCCCCAACGCCGGCCTGGCGCGTGCCGGCCTGCGCAAGCTGGACTGGCTGGTGGTGCGCGACTTCTTTCTGATCGAAAGCGCGACCTTCTGGAAAGACGGCCCGGACAAGCCCGACCCTGCCACGATCGCGACCGAGGTGTTCTTCATGCCGGCGGCTACCGGCATCGAAAAGGCGGGAACGCTCACCAACACCGAGCGCATGCTGCAATGGCACGATCAGGCAATCGAGCCGCCCGGCGCCTGCCGCTCGGAGCTCTGGTTCATGTGGAACCTTGGCCGCCGGCTGAAGGAACTCTATGCGGCCAGCACCAGGGAGGCCGACCAGGGTCTGCGTCACCTGACCTGGGACTATGCCTTCGACCGCCCTAACGTTCTTCCCGACGGCACGGTGTGTACGGCTGCCGACGAGCCCGACGCCGAGAAGGTGCTGCGCGAGATCAACGGTTTCACCATCGCCGACGGCAAACAGTTGACGAAGTATCAGGAACTGAGAGCCGACGGCAGCACCGCCTGCGGCTGCTGGATCTACTGCGGCGTCTACCCGGAGGCGGGCAGCAACCGCGCCAAAGAGCGCACCGGCGACCTGGAACAGCACGTCCACCCCAACTGGGCCTGGGCCTGGCCGGACAACCGGCGCATGTTGTATAACCGCGCCAGCGCCGACCCGGAGGGCAATCCCTGGAGCGAACGGAAGAAGTACGTCTGGTGGGACAAGGCGGAGCAAAAGTGGACAGGGCTGGACGTGCCGGACTTCGAGCCGACCAAGCCGCCGAGCTACCGACCGGACCCCGACGCGAAGGGCATGGCAGCTATCGCCGGCAACGCACCGTTCATCCTGAAGCCGGATGGCCTGAGCTGGCTCTTCGCTCCCGGCGGCACGAAGGACGGTCCGCTACCGACGCACTACGAGCCGGTAGAGTCACCGGTCCGCAACGCAATGTACAGGCAGCAAGCGAACCCCACCGTGCACCTGCACCAGCAGCCCGACAACGCCCTGGCTGCGCCGGAAGACCCGAACTACCCGATCGTGATGACCACGTACCGCATCACCGAACACTACCTGAGCGGACCGATGAGCCGCTTTGATAGCTGGCTCAACGAGCTACAGCCCGCCATGTTCGTGGAGATGAGTCCCCAGCTCGCTGCCGAGCGCGGTATCGAGCACGCCGATTGGGTGGTGGTCACCAGCAAGCGCGGTGCCATAGAAGCACGAGCCATGGTGACGCCACGCCTGCAGCCCTTACAAATCCAGGGCCGCACGATCCACCAGATCGGCGTCCCCATCCACTTCGGTTGGGCGGGCGAGACGGCCGGTGGCATGGCCAACGACCTTGTGTCGATCATCAGCGATCCCAACGTCAGTATGCACGAGGGCAAAGCGCTGACCTGCCAGGTGCAGAAAGGCCGGTTGGGCACTGCCTCCGACGTGCCCTCCGTACACGTCATCACCCGCCCGCAGGCCGCGCCGATGCCCGACACGCACCACCAGGCACAGCCGGAGGGGAGGACGGCGTGAGGTTGGGGACAGGGCCGCGACTGCGGTCTGCGGCCAAGGACCACGGCGACTGCGGTCGCGTCGAGTTGGGTGCGGGTGCCCAAGTGTGTTCCCGCACTCGCAGCCCTATGGGAAAGGACAATTAGCGATGGCCCTGACGACCAACGTGCCAGTTGGCGCATCGCCGCATGCTGAAACGCCCGATCTACCGGAACTGGCGGTCCAACGCCGAGCGCAGCAGGCGAATGTCGCGCCGTCGCTGCTGGAGGGCATGCGCGTCGTGTCGCCGCCGCCAGCGCGGGAGGCGACCGGCTTCTTTACCGATGCCACGCTCTGCATCGGCTGCAAGGCGTGCGAGGTGGCGTGCAAGCAGTGGAACGCTCTGCCGTCCGACGGGATGAAGTGGAGCGGCCAGAGTTATGACAACACGCTGCACCTCTCACCGACGACCTGGCGGCACGTCAGCTTCACGGAGCAGGCGTTGCCCAACAACGGCGTGCGCTGGCTCTTTAATAGCGATGTCTGTAAGCACTGCTCGGCCGCTCCCTGCCAGGAAGCCTGCCCCACCGGTGCTATCATCTACAACGAGTTCGGCAACGTCTACGTGCAGCAGGATGTCTGCAATGGCTGCGGCTACTGCGTACCCGCCTGCCCCTTTGGTGTGTTGGGACGCAGCGATGCCGACGGGCGTGTCCACAAGTGTACGCTCTGCTATGATCGCCAGAAGGACGGGTTAGAGCCGGCTTGCGCCAAGTCGTGCCCGACCGACTCCATCCAGTTCGGCCCGTTGACGCAACTGCGGGAGCGGGCCGAGCAACGCTTGCAGGAGCTGCGGGCGCGGGGGGAGCAGCGGGCGTACCTCTACGGTAATGACGATGCCGGCGAGTACCAGAAACTGGGCGCCTTCTTTCTGCTGACAGAGGAACCAGCCGCCTATAACCTGCCGCCGGCGCCGCGCCGCCCGAGCGCTCGCATGGGTACGCGCTATACCTGGAGTGCCGCGGTGGCCATCGGTCTAACTGCCCTGAGCGCGCTGCTGCTTGGCGGCGGACGTCGTTCCTGAAGCCAACGGAGAACCAACATGCTCAATGCCCCCCCAAGCCAGTCGCTTGTCGACATGGCCAGACGCCGCCGGCCGGAGCGCGAGGGCCGTGTCGGGACGGCGCACGCCAACCCGCGTGACGCCTACCGCGACGTGCCGTTGCTCGTACAGCCGACCTGGAACCACGAAGTCGCTGCCTACTTCTATTTCGGCGGCATCTCGTCGGGCGCCGCGACCCTTGGCGCGCTGGCCGCGCTGGTCGGGGGCACGCGCCTGGAGCAGGTAGCCGAACGCGCGCGGATCGTGGCATTTGTCGCGATGCTGGCCTGCCCGCCGCTGCTGATCGACGATCTGGGGATGCCGTCGCGCTTCCACCACATGTTGCGCGTGTTCAAGCCGTCGTCACCCATGAACCTGGGCGCCTGGACACTGACGGTCCACGGCGGGATCTCCACGTTACTCGCCCTGCATCAACTGGCGGTGTGGGAGAAACTGCCCCTGCTGGGTCCCTTGCTACGAAGTCTGCCGGCGCAGCCCCTGTCCAGCGCTGGTGTCATTCCTGCGCTCACGCTGGGTGGTTACACCGGCGTGCTGCTCGGCACCACCAGCATCCCCGTCTGGTGTACCAGCCTAGTGCTCGGTGGTCTCTTCATGGCCAGTTCGCTTGCTACCGGCACGGCGGCGGTAAGTCTCGTGTGCGTCGCCACCGGCGATGAGGCGAGCGTCGGGAAGGTGCTGGCGCCGCTCAACGCCGCCCTCGGTGTTGCCGACCTGGCGCTGCTGGGCAGCTACGTGGCAACCTCCGGCCCGGCAACAAAGATCCTCACGCGCGGAAAGTCGCGGCTGCTGCTCGCCGGAGCAGCGGCGGCAACGGCCACCGGCGTCGCCCTAGAGGTTGCCGGCCTGACTGGAGCGGGCAACCGGCGCCTCCTGAGCAGCCTGGCGGTGGGGGCAACATTGCTCGGCGGCGCCTTGCTGCGCTGGGCTGTCGTCGGCGCCGGGCACGACTCGGCTCAGGATCGGGAGCTCACGCTGGAGGCCACGAGCCCTTCGGCCAGTGCGCCGGGGTGGGGCGCACAACAACACTGAGTGATGGAGGCGGCACGCGAACGATGGGTGATGATTGAAGAGGTAGGGCCGCGACTGCGGTCTGCGGCCAAGACACCTGGGCGACTGCGGTCGCGCGGTACGCGGGCACCGCAGTGCCCCTCGT
This sequence comes from Chloroflexi bacterium UBA4733, assembly GCA_002404055.1. Next base: position 27,360 of record DHIZ01000161.1, on the reverse strand, counting down.
TGTTGGCCGCAGACCGCAGTAACCCCCGTCCTTCGGACGACCACCACCAATGAAAGTAGCGCCTGGTCGTCGGATAGCAGCTCGGTTGGTTGGGGACTTTCACGGCAGTCGCGGCCCTGCCGAGACATCACGTGGCTGACGTGCGCCCCGGCCGCGCGATGCGCGTGCCAATCGTCGCCTGGAAGGATGGGCAGGCACGGCAGCGTAGCGACGAGGTGGCAACCGAAGAGCCGCTGGAAATTCGCGTGATTGCCGATGATCGGCGCGGGCCACAGCGGTACAGCGTGGCAGTCACGATGCGCACGCCGGGCAACGATTTCGAGCTCGCCGCCGGCTTTCTCTTCACCGAGGGTGTGATCACCGAGCGGCAGGCCATCAGTCACGTTGCATACTGCACTGACCCGGACGAAGCGCAGCAGTACAACATTGTCAATGTCTATCTGCGCACCGGCGCGCCGTTCGATGCCGAGCGCCTAAGCCGGCACGTCTACACCAGCTCTAGTTGCGGCATCTGCGGGAAGGCTTCCCTTGACCTGGTGCGGGCGGTCTGTCCACAGCGCCCCGCCACTTCGCTCCAGGTCACAGCGGAGTTCATGCTGCGGTTGCCTGATGCCCTCCGTCAGGCGCAAGCGATCTTCGAGCGTACCGGAGGGCTGCACGCCACTGCCCTCTTCAGCACTGATGGCCAACTTCAACTGCTGCGCGAGGATGTCGGGCGTCACAATGCTATGGACAAGGTGGTCGGCGCATCGCTGTTGAACGGCAATCTGCCGCTGAACAATAGCGTCGCCCTGGTCAGTGGGCGCACCAGCTTCGAGGTGGTGCAGAAGGCGCTGATGGCAGGCGTGCCGATCCTGGCGGCTGTTGGCGCGCCAAGCAGCCTGGCAGTCGATTTGGCACGTGAGTTTGGCATGACGTTGATCGGCTTCTTGCGGGAGGGACGGTTCAACGTGTATGCGGGGCGGGAGCGGGTGAGAGCGTAAAGGGCATGAGGATCCCGCCCGACGGTAAGGCCTCTGGTTAACATGGTCAAGCCCGAACAGGGCGGCGACTGCGGGCCCAGGGGGCACCCACCGCCAAGAGACGGGGGCGACTGCGGTCGCATAGTAGGGCGAGCACGTTTGCGCATTGCCTGCGTCCCGGCGCCCTTTCGATCTTCCCTCCGCTCTCGTAACCGCCCTCCCCCACCCAAGCGACCGCAGTCGCCCCCGTCCTTGGCGGTGGGTGCCCCCTGGGCCCGCAGTCGCCGCCCTGTAACTCGCGGCGTAACGCAATGTTCGCTTGCTATGCAAAGACCGCACATCGCACCCCGTCCCCACGAGTGCGCCGCAAAGTTTTGTGCAGCAAGCGAAGGATATTGATAGGCGTATGTACAGGGCCGCGACTGCGGTCTGCGGCCAAGCGACGGGGTGTAACGGAGCGCAGCGGAGGGGGGCGGTCGCTTTGGTGGGGGAGGGCGGTCGCGCACTCCCAGCGTCTCAATGCCCCGCTCTATCGTCAGGCCACCACCGCAACCGCCCTCCCCCACCAAAGCGACCGCAGTCGCCCCGGTAACTTGGCCGCAGACCGCAGTCGCGGCCCTGTACTTCGCTTTACAAATACCGTCCCCTCGCTGCGCAAAACTTTGCGGCGCACTCGGTCCGCACGCTCCTCTTGCCCGCCCGCCGCCTGCCGTCTATACTTCCCCCCAGTCGGTACAGCGGCGGACGGTTGGCTGGCGACCGGCTCCGGCTGGCGAGACCGCCGAGAGGAGCGCAGGCGTGGCTGTTGTTCAACCCGCCCCCTACCTCTTCCTCAGCTACGCCAGCGTGGAACGCCAGCAGGCGCTGCGCATTGCCGACCTGCTGGAGCAGCAGGGTATCCGGGTCTGGCTGGATCGGCGCAGCATCGCTGGAGGGACCAGTTGGAGTGCGGAGATCGTGGACGGCATCGAAGGCTGCGCCGCCCTGCTCTTGCTGAGTTCGCCGTCGGCTATGGCGTCGCCCAACGTGCAGCAAGAGGTCCAGTTGGCCTGGGAGGGCCGCCGCCCCATCCTGCCCTTGCTGCTGGTCGCAGCGCCTGCCCCCAGTGTGCTGCGCTACGCCCTCACCGGTCGGCAGTGGGTGGAGGTGCTGGACCGACCGGAGTCGGCCTGGCTGCCCGACGCCCTGCGCGCGCTGGCCGGGCTTGGGCTACCCGCCACCGGCGACGCCGCCACGGCTCCCGCAGCGCCGACTACTGCGGCTGCTCCGGCAGTCCCCACGGTTGCCGCCGCGCCGCCAGTGCACCACAACCTGCCGGCGGCGCTGACCAGCTTCATTGGGCGGCAGGAGGAACTGGCCGAGGTGACGGCGCTGCTGGCCCAGGCGCGACTGGTGACCCTGGTCGGCGTGGGCGGTACCGGCAAGACGCGGCTCGCCCTGGAACTGGGGCGGCGCCTGCTCGACCAGTACCCCGATGGCGTCTGGCTGGTGGAACTGGCGCCGCTGGCCGACCCGACGTTGGTGGTACAGGCCGTGGCGCAGGCGGTCGGAGTGCGCGAGCAGCCCGGCGTCGACGTGCTGGCGACCCTGCTGGACGCGCTCAATAGCCGCAATCTGCTGCTGCTGCTGGACAACTGCGAGCACCTGCTGGAGCCGGCCGCCAGGCTGACCGACGCCTTGCTGCGCGGTTGTCCCCAGCTGCGGGTGCTCGCCACCAGCCGCGAAGCCCTGGGCACCTCCGGGGAGCGTTCCTGGCCGGTGCCCTCATTGCCCCTGCCGGCCGAAGGAGCAGCGACCGCCCTGGAAACGTTGGGTCAGAACCCGGCGGTGCAACTCTTCGCGGAGCGAGCGCAGGCGGCCAACGCCCGCTTCGCCATCACACCGCAGAACGCCGCCACGGTGATCCAGGTCTGCCGGCGATTGGATGGCATCCCGCTGGCGCTGGAGTTGGCGGCGGCGCGGTTGCGGGCGATGAGCGTGGAGCAACTCGCTGCCCGCTTAGACCAACGCTTCCGCCTCTTGACCGGCGGCAGTCGGGCGGCGTTGCCCCGCCAGCAGACCTTGCAGGCGCTGGTGGACTGGAGTTACCAGTTGCTCAGTGCGCCGGAGCAGCGGCTTTTCGACCGGCTGAGCGTCTTTGCCGGCGGCTTCAGCCTGGAGGCGGCGGAGGCGATCTGCAGCGGGGAGGCGGTCGCGTCGGCGGAGGTGTTCGAGCTGCTGGTGCGGCTGGTGGAGAAGTCCCTGGCGGTGGCGGAGCAGCAGGAGGACGGGACGGAGCGTTACCGCCTGCTGGAGACGCTGCGCCAGTTTGGGCGGGAGAAGCTGGTCGCTGCTGGCGAGGCGGAGGCCATCCACGAGCGCCACGCCGCCTACTTCCTCCAGCTTGCCGAGCGGACGCTTGAGCAAATTCGTGCAACGGCAGCGCTGCCGTCGGGCCTTGCCACGCGAGTGGCAGCGCTGGCGCTGCTGGAGCAGGAGGACGAGAACCTGCGCGCTGCGCTGGGCTGGCTGATCGAGCAGCGGCAGGTCGAAGCGGCGCTCCGCCTCGCCACCGTGTTGAGCTGGTACTGGGCCAGCCGCGCCAAGCTGAGCGAGCGGAATGCCGCCGCCGCCGAACTCCTCAGCCTCGCCCGCGCCGCCGGCCAGCCAGAACTGTATGGGCGGGTGCTCCGCTTTGCCGCGTATGGGCTTCACCGGTCCGGCGATGCGGCTGGGGCGCAGCGCTACATTGACACGCTCCACGCCGAGGCGGAACTGCCGTCGGATCCGCTCCAGCGAGCCAATCTCCTGAGCGATGAAGGGCTGGCGGCGCAGGAGCTCGGTCAACTGGAGCGGGCGCAGGCGCTGTTGGAGCAGAGCCTGGTGCGTTACCAGGCGCTGGGGGATCAGAACGGCATCGCCATGCAGATCGACCGGCTGGGCGCCGTCGCCCATCTGCGCGGCGATTATGCCCTGGCCCGCCGGCTGCTGGAGGAGGGCCTGGCGTTGTGCCGAACGCTGGGAAACGCATTCTTGCTCGCCTGGGCCTTGCACAACCTCAGCTGCCTGACCCTGGATGAGGGCGATGCCGCTGCCGCGCGGCCGCTGCTGGACGAGGCCCTGCGCCTGCGCCGCCAGGTCGGCAATCAACTCAACGTCGGTTCCCTGGCCGCCTTCGCGGCGCTGGCGGCGGTGGAGGAGCAGCCTGAGCCGGCGCTCCGCCTGGCCACCGCCGTGACCACGCAATGCGCAAGGCTGGAGATTCCCTTGCAGGTGCTGGAGCAGCGCATGCTGCGGCGGGCGCAGGCCGTCGAGCCGTCGCTGGATGCTGCCACCGTCGCCCGAGCGCGGGAGGAGGGCGCTGTTATGACGCTGGAGCAGGCGGTGGCGGAGGCGCTGGGGGACGATGCCACGCGGCGATAAATTGCAGTGTTGGCTGGGGCAGGCCCGAACTGGCACTTGCAAGCCTGGCCGACACCCACGACGAGTGCGCCGCAACGTATTGTACAGCAAACGGGCATTGCGAGGCGCCGCGAGATACAGGGCCGCGATTGCGATCGGCGGCCAAGCGACGAGGGCGACTGCTGTGGCTTTGGTGGGGAAGGGCGGTTGCGGGAGGGGAGCGATGGCGAACGAGGGAGGACATGACCGCGATTGCAACGTGCATTGCGGCGAACGCCCGCCACCAAGCGCAGTCCTGTTCCCCCTTTGCCAGGACTCCCCTCCCGCAACCGTCCTCACCTGCTCAAGCGACCGCAGTCGCCCACGTCGCTTGGCCGCCGATCGCAATCGCGGCCCTGTATCTCGCAGCACTAACGCCATTCGCTTGCTTTGCAAAGCTTTGCGGCGCACTCCTCTCAAAGCCTGCTGAAGCAGGCTGGTAACGAGCATCGCGCGCAGCCTCATTTATGAGGCTTTGTGTTCGTAGCCCTACGCTTCCGCGTAGGGTGGGCGGCTGGAAGAGGCGCGCCATCGTACACGCCCGGTCAGGCAGGCCCGTGGTGGTACCATATTCGCACGACGACGCTTGACGCGCGACAACGTGCGGAGGGCGTCGGGAAGAGGTTCACGTGTCTTTGCTCAGCCAGGAGGATTTGGCACGGGTCGGTCTGCAGCTCGACCCGACTGCGTTTGAGCAACTGGTCGCTGAAGCGGTGCGTGCTATGCCGGCCGCTGAGCCGCCCGGCAGCGCCCTCCACGACCTCACCGCCGCCGAAGTCGCGGTCTTGGAAGGCGGCGCCTTCGACCTCCGCCCGGAGCGACCGGATGAGCGGGCAGATAGCCCATTGGCGCGCGGCGCGGCCGAATACGCCGCGTTACTGGCGACAGCGTTGACCCCGGCACAGGTCGCTCATCGGCTCGGCCTCGACGTCAGCAGGGTTCGCCATCGCCTGGCGGCGCGAACGCTCTATGGGATCAAGACGCCGGATGGCTGGCGGCTGCCCGTCTTTCAGTTCAATCACTTCACCGGCGGTGTCCTACCAGGCATCGGCGCCGTTCTCGCCACGCTCGATCCCAGGATACATCCGGTCAGCATCCAACGGTGGTTCCTTAGCCCGGACCCGGACCTGGAGATTGAGGGACGGATGGTGAGTCCGCGCGACTGGCTACTGCACGGCGGCGCCCCAACGGCGGTCGTTCCTCCCGCTGCTGTCGTCTGACCGGGCGCTCGTGCCGAAGTTTCCGGAGCCGCCACCTCTGGCGGCGCTGGCTGCGCTGCGGCCAGCCTATCACCACTTGCCTGCCGGGTCTACGTTGTGGCGGATCTACTTTCGTGCCGGAGCGTACCCCGCCGGCTGGTCTGCCTTCCGCCACTACGGCCCGGTTCCTCAGGCGCGTTTTGATCACCATATGGCGCCGCCGCGTCTGCAGGAACGCGGCATTCTCTACGCAGCGGCGGACGGCCTCACCTGCCTGGCCGAAATCTTCCAACGCTCGCGAGTCGTTGACCGCGGCAGTGGACAGCCCTGGCTCGCGGCGTTCGCTCTGCAACAAGAGCTCACGCTGCTCGATCTGACCGGCCTGTGGCCGACGGCAGCTGGAGCATCCAGCGCGCTCGCTTCCGGCCCGCGCCCCCGTGCCCGCCGCTGGTCGCAGGCCATCTACAGCGCCTACCCGGAGGTCCAGGGGCTCTGGTATCCGTCCTCAATGGCAGGCAACGCCCCGGCGGCCGCTCTGTACGAACGTGGAATGCAAGCAATACCCGTGCAGCCGCTGTTCCACCGGCCCCTGGTGGACCCGGCGTTGCAGACGCCATTGCAGCGCATAGCGAAGGCGCTCCGCTACGTGCTCCTCTGATCGCTGTAGTACTGCGCCAAGGTGCGGCGAAAAGTTTCTCATAGCAAGCAAACGGTATATTACCCGGTACTCCGGGTACAACCATCGTTCGTTTGCTACGCACTTCCTTATACGAACCCAATGCCAATGGCGGCGGTACTCTCAGGTCATCGTGGCGTTCACTTTGGGGCGCGTTGCATATGCTACCTACCAACATACCGTGCGTACATGTCCTTATTCTCCTGGAGCGAAAACGAGCAATGAATTCAGAGGCTCGTCAGGCCTCGAAGCCTACGGTTGCTTGTCAGTTTCACGGGATCATACCGTCGCTCGTTGACTGCCCTCCACTGCGTTGCTATAATGCTATCTTGATGCCATGCAAGCAAGAGAGTAAGGTCACAAGACTACACATGCATATCGACCAGGGTGTTGGATTCCACCGAGGTCGCTCCGGCTTCCAACGGAACTGCAATCCGATCGCTCCTCGGCCAAATCCCGGCTGCGCTTCACCGTCGCCTGCACGTCGACAGTGTCCAAAACAACATCACGATCAGGGAGTTTGTCCTTGCGGTACTCGAAGCTCGGCTCTACGCAACGGAGGCCGTCGGCGATGATTGAGCCACTGACCACCTATGTGGCGGCCGGCGTAGATACGGAAAACGAGGAGGCCGGTCTCCAAAGTCTCATATCCCGCATCCGGAAGACATGGCCTGACCGGCCTGGAATCGGGGCGGTCAAACTGGATGTTGGTTTCTTCGCAAATGTCATTGACATCGGCGGTAAGGGGCTAGCCTTCACCAGTGACGGTGTCGGGACCAAGGCGCTCATCGCGCAGATGATGAACAGATACGACACCATAGGCATCGATTGTGTGGCGATGAATGTCAACGATCTGTTATGTGTTGGCGCTACGCCGCTTTCGATGGTTGACTATATTGCCGTACGGAACGCGGATCCCTATCTTTTGGACGAAATCTCGAAGGGTTTAGCTGCCGGCGCCTGTGCTGCTCGCATCTCAATTCCGGGTGGTGAGATAGCCCAATTACCGGACATTATTGCCGATCATCATGGTGGGCATGCCTTCGATCTTGCCGGGTCTGCCGTTGGTCTCGTCGATTTGGACAAAATACTCATCGGCCAGGATATCAGGGACGGTGATGTAGTTGTCGGCATCGAGAGTAACGGCGTGCACAGCAATGGCGTCACCCTCGCCCGCCGCGTTCTGTTTGAACAGGCTCAGTACAACGTTCACACTGTCTTACCTGGCTTGCAGACCTCGATTGGTGAGGAGTTGCTGAGACCTACTCACATATATGTTAGTGAAGCATTGCAGATTCTCGAGAAGATACCGGTCAAGGCCCTTGTGCATATCACGAGCGACGGCTTTCTCAACTTGGCACGCGTTCATGCACCTGTCGGATTTGTCATTGAGGAATTGCCTCCCATACCACCCATCTTCGCTGCTATTCAGCAAGCAGGATCTGTTCCAGACGAAGAGATGTTTCGCGTGTTCAATATGGGTGTCGGCTTTTGCGTCGTCGTGGCTGGTGAATACGTCGAGCAAGTTATCTCTCTCGTCCATTCGCACGGGAAGAAGGCACAGAGAATCGGCTATGCGGTTCAGGATGAGCAGCGGCACGTTGTAATAGAGCCGGTGGCACTCATCGGCAAAGGCAAGACTTTCGTTAGGTCTCGATGACCAATGCTCGACCGATCCGAAGCGGCGGACCTCTTGGAGCAGCTTCGATCACAGGTGGCTACCGTTCAAACGTCTCAGATTCCAAAGTGGCGATCCGATATAATTGAAGCAATCAACCTGATTTTCGGGGGAGACTCAGCCGAAGAGAGAGAGTTTCAGAGCATTCGATTTTCGCCAAGTGATCCGGCTATGGTCCGCGTGGAGCGATTTGCTCGGCACGTCGAAGTGCTGATTCAGGTAGGCGATCTTCCGCCGAGCATTGATGTTGTCTGGGAACGATTCCTTCGAGAGCGATTGCAAGAGGCCGAGGAGTTTCTCGTCGCTATAATTGCCGAGTTGCGGCAACGGGACAATTAGGAGCTTCATGACGACTTGTTTGACATTTCAGTACCCTTCCGCGAGTCGATGGCCAAGTGGAAGGCCAGGTGAATAGACCTAAGGGGACCAAGCGGGCGATGTATGGCAGAGCCAACTTTTTGCGCGGTCTCCACCCCGTCTGACGCCAGCTAGTGTCGCAGCAAGAGTGCCTGAGAACCCAGTTTCGCGTGCCGAACACATGCACGACGCTGTAGGTTTATTTTTGACGCAGGATCATATTCAGTGGTGCTTCAGCATGACTGAGACAAGTCGGGACCGAAACGGAAGGAGACGGAACCTCTCCGAGCGTCGAGCAGGATGGCATATCGGGCGGCACGAGATGGGGCAGCAATATTCAGGACTGTCAACCGTTGTCGGGCAAGTGGGGATGCAATCTAGTTACCCTGCCAACAGAGGAACCCCGTGTAACAGTTGAAGGGCTTGAAGGCGGGGCCTTCGGCGGGTGTGCCAATGTCATAGATAGCCCACTGTGCGGCCCCGACTGCCTTGCCGCTTTGATCGGTAGCAGGCGGGAGGACCACTAACAGCTTGAAGGGCGGGTATACATGCGGGTATCCGCCTGGAGGACACGCACCCTGAGACAGGGTGCCATGCACTGCGTCGACTGTGTTAACGTCGCTGAGTAAGTGCATATTGGCAGCTTCGCCTGGAGCAACGCTGGGGATTCTCGTATTCGTGAAGTGGATGTCAAACACGCCTCCGCCAGCATCATAAGCGGTCAACTCCGGGGATATCCCACGGACGGCGTATCCAGAGTCGTTAGTAATCTGTAGGTGTACGTCCAGAACACGGAGCAGGATACCATCGTAGTTAGCCTCGCAAGCATTTCTGAGATGAACGTCGGAGATCGCCAATGTAAGCCGGCCCTGGTGGATGCTATCCACACCTGTGGACTTGTACCCAGACCTCGGGATGAAAACGGCATTTGCCAGGTTGCTGGTGGAAAATGCGGCGAGGGGAATCGCGAGGTGGCCAGACCAGCCTGAACCCGGCTCAGCGATGATGTCTAATGTCTCAGGCACTACATTCTTTGCCACGTTCACAATAGCGCCGAACGGAAACTGAAAGCCAGGGGGGATCGCCAATTGTCCGCCACCCATGCCGCCACTGTGGTAGATATCACTGTTCAGATTGGGATCCCAGAATTCCGGAGGCTCAAAAAACAGCGGCGCAGGCTCTGTTGGGTAGACGTACCCCCCGGCTGTTACCTGCGCGAGCATTCTGCTCCCCTTTGCCTTCGAGTCGAGTCGAAGGAGCCCCGAGGTGTTGTTCATAATTGCTACCGTGAACAGAAGGCTCCAGAATCCGTTGGGAGTAGACTCGGTACTCACATCCAATACCGAAACCGGACTGATGCGCCACGGACCCGTTGTGGGCGTCGTGGCGGTCGCCGCTGCACTCGACGTTGCCGCAGCGGTACTCGGCAGCGCGGCCTCGGCGGAACTGATAGATGAGCTCTCAGCCTGGGAACCCGCCCCGGCCCCGGTGCAGGCCGCCATGACGATAATGCAGCACGTTGTCACCAGCGGCAGAGTCAAGTGGCACCATCTTCGAACGTGCATGGTACTGGACCTCCTTCGTGCCCACTCTGCCGCTTCCCGCAAGCAGAGAACGACGCTGCCATCGTCCTTTTCATAACCCATCGTTGGGTCGTTGGGTCTATGTGATTGTAGCCGGAATACATACGGGCCCCGCAGTCCGCGGGCTTTTGACACACTCCACCCCTCCCTGCGATACTGGCACGGCGGTTCTGTGTCGAGAGCGGCAGCCAGGGCGCTGTGCCGGCGTGGAGGCGATGGGAAGGCTCAGCGAGCCTACGGAGTGCAGATGCGTCTATTCGAATATCAGGCGAAGCGGCTGTTCGCCGAGGCCGGGTTGCCGACGCCGCCTGGCGCCGTGGCGAATACACCGGAAGAGGCGGCAGCGGCTGCCCAGGGGCTGGGGCGAGTGGTCGTCAAGGCTCAGGTGCATGTCGGCGGGCGGGGCAAGGCCGGCTTTATCAAGCTGGCGGACAGCCCGGAAGAGGCGGCAGAGCATGCCCGACGCATGCTGGGGGCCGACCTGAAGGGCTACACCGTCCATCAGGTGCTGGTCGAGCAGGCGCTCGATATTGCTAAAGAGTACTACCTGGGCGCGGTGCTAGATCGCGACGGCAAGCAGATCGTGCTGCTGTTCAGCACCGTCGGCGGCATGGACATCGAGGAAGTCGCAGCCACTGCGCCGGAGAAGCTGATCCGGCTCACGCCTGACCCGCTGGTTGGACCGCAGAACTTCGAGTTGCAGCAGATGGCCTTCCAGGCGGGCGTTGATCCAAAAGTGTTCCGGGCCGTTGTCAGCGCAGCCGGGACAGTCTGGAAGCTCTTCCAGCGCTACGACGCCTCGCTGGTGGAGATCAACCCGCTGGTTATCACGGGCGCTGGCGAGGTGGTCGCTGCCGACGGTAAGTTCGAGGTAGATGACAGCGCGCTGTACCGGCACCCGGAGTTGGAACAGTTCCGCCAGGAGGGTGACGAGGACCCCTTGGAGGCGGAAGCGCGCAAGCGCAACCTCAACTACGTCCGCCTGAGCGGTGACATCGGCATCATGGCCAACGGCGCCGGGCTGGCGATGAACACGATGGACGTGGTGGCGGCGCACGGTGGCAAGCCGGCAAACTTCCTGGATGTCAGCGGCGGTGCGCGGGCCGACGTGGTGCGCAGCGCGCTGGAGCTGATTCTACAAGATACCAAAGTCAAGGGTGTCTTCATCAACATCTTCGGCGGCATCACCCGTGGCGACGAGGTCGCGCGTGGTGTAGTCGAGGGCGTTAAACAATTGGGCGTGCAAGTGCCAATCGTCGTGCGCATGGCCGGCACCCGCGAGGAGGAGGGGCGAGCGATCTTGCGCGAAGCCAACCTCACGCCCGCTGTCAGCGCAGCAGACGGCGCGCAGAAGATCATCGCGCTGCTGCGCGAGAAGGGCGCATAGGCGGATGGCGATTTTACTCACGAAGGAGACACGCCTCATCGTCCAGGGCATCACCGGCCGGGACGGCTCCTTCCAGACCCAGGCGATGCTGGACTACGGCACCCAGGTCGTGGGTGGCGTGACGCCGGGGCGCGGCGGCCAGACGGTTTCCGGCTTGCCAGTTTTCAACACCGTGGAAGAGGCGGTCAACAAGGTCGGCGCCAACGCGGCGGTCGGCTTCGTGCCCGCACCGGGAGCGGCCGATAGCATCATGGAAGCGGCGGCAGCGGGACTCGACCTGATCGTCTGCATCACCGATCGCATGCCAATCCTCGATACCCTACGGGCCTACAGCTACCTCAAAGGCAAACGTAGCCGGCTGATCGGCCCGAACTGCCCGGGCGTGACGACACCGGGCGTAGGCAAGGCCGGCATCATGCCCGGCAACATCTTCCAGCAGGGCCCGGTAGGGCTGATCTCACGCAGCGGCACGCTGACCTATGAAGTGGTCAACTTGCTCACCAAGGCCGGGCTGGGCCAGAGCACCTGCGTCGGTATCGGCGGCGACCCGATTGTCGGCAGTAGCTTCCGCGACATCTTGCAGTTGTTCAACGACGACCCGGCCACCGAGGTCATCGTCCTGCTGGGCGAGGTGGGCGGCGCGGCTGAGGAAGAGGCGGCGGAGTGGATCGCAACCGAAGGCAAGAAACCGGTGGTGAGCTTCATCTCTGGACGCACCGCCCCGGAAGGGAAGCGCATGGGCCACGCCGGCGCTATCATCTCCGGCAACCGCGGCACGGCGGAAGCGAAAATGGCGGCCTTCGCTGCAGCGGGCGTGCCGGTGGCGGATACGATCGAAGAGATACCGGGGCTGGTGAAGGCGAAGGTGTGACCTCACCCTTGTAGAGGAAATGCAAAATGGCAGAGAAGCGATGGGCGCCGCCGGCGAGCGGCACAGCGATTACCGGGTCGGGTGGCAAGCTCAATGTGCCCGACGACCCGATCATCCCCTTCATCGAGGGTGACGGTACTGGACCTGACATCTGGCAGGCGTCGGTGCGCGTGTTTGACGCGGCGGTCGCCAGGACCTACGGTGGCAAACGCAAGCTGCATTGGTATGAGGTGTTCGCCGGCGAGAAGGCTTTCAACACCTACGGCGAGTGGCTGCCGGAGCAGACACTGGAGGCGGCGGAACAGTATCTGGTCTCCATCAAGGGACCGCTCACCACGCCGGTTGGCGGCGGCATCCGCAGTCTCAACGTGACGCTGCGCCAGCGGTTGGACCTCTACGCCTGTGTGCGTCCCATCCGCTACTATCCCGGCGTGCCCAGCCCCTTGAAGCAGCCGGAGAAGACCGACATGGTGATCTTCCGCGAGAACACGGAGGATGTCTATGCCGGCATCGAGTGGAAAGAGGGTTCCGCCGACGCGCGGAAGGTGATCGCCTGGCTGAAGGACGAGATGGGCGTGGAGGTTCGCGCCGACTCCGGCATCGGGGTCAAGCCTATGTCCATTTTCGGCAGCAAGCGGCTGGTGCGCAAGGCGATCCAATACGCCATCGAGAACAAGCGCAAGAGCGTCACCATGATGCACAAGGGCAACATCCAGAAGTACACCGAAGGCGCCTTCCGCGAGTGGGGCTACGAGGTCGCCCGGGATGAGTTCAGCGCGGAGACCATCGCTGAGCAGGAGGTCTGGGACCGCTACGACGGCAAAGCGCCGGAAGGCAAGATCGTCATCAAGGACGTGATCGCCGACATTATGTTCCAGCGCATCCTGCTGCGGCCCGATGACTACGACGTGATCGCCACGCCCAACCTCAACGGAGATTACATCTCCGACGCGCTGGCGGCGCAGGTCGGGGGCATCGGCATCGCCCCAGGCGCGAACATCGGTGACTACGTGGCGATGTTCGAAGCGACGCACGGCACGGCGCCACGCTACGCCGGCCTGGATCAGGTCAACCCTGGTTCGGTCGTCCTGTCGGGGGTGATGATGCTGGAGTACATGGGTTGGAAGGAAGCCGCCGCCAACATCATCCAATCGCTGGAGGCAACCATAGGCCAGAAGACCGTCACCTACGACCTGGCCCGTGGCAACCCGGGGGCACGGACTGTGAAGACGTCGGAGTTCGCGGACTTGCTCATCAAGAATCTGGCCTGAGACTGTTATGGCCGAGCCAATCAAGGTCATCGTCTGCGGCGCGTCCGGCCGCATGGGCAGCGAAACGGTGCTGGCGGTTGCCGGCGATCCGGCACTACGGCTGGTTGGCGTGGTGACGCGGCGCGGCGAGCAATCGGTAACAGTCGGCGGAGTGGCCGTCCCCGCCGCCGGTGACCTCGCGCCACTGCTCGACATGGCCCGTCCCGCCTGTGTGGTGGACTTCACCAACGCCGAAGCGGGGATGCGCTATGGTCGGAGCGCGTTGAGCCGGGGCGTGGCCTTCGTCACCGGGACGACCGGCTTCAGCGCCGAGGAGCTGGCGGAGTTGCGGGAACTGGCAGAACAGGGCAACACCGGGGGGGTGGTGGCCCCCAACTTTGCCATCGGCGCGGTGCTGGCTGGCCACTTCGCGGCGATAGCGGCGAAGCATTTTGCCTGGGCGGAGATCATCGAGCTGCACCACGAGCGCAAAGCCGATACGCCGTCCGGCACGGCGCTCGCCACGGCGCGGGCGATGGTGGCAGCGCGCGGGGAGCCCTTCCAGCAGACCGAAGTTACCAAACAGACGTTACCGGGCACGCGTGGCGGCGAGGTCGATGGCGTTCATGTCCACAGCGTGCGCTTACCGGGCCTTGTTGCCCATCAGGAAATCCTCTTCGGCGGCCAGGGTGAGGTGCTCACCATCCGCCACGACTCCACGCATCGCAACTCCTTCATGCCTGGTGTCTTGCTGGCTATCAGGCATGCAGTCGCGCAACCTGGTTATGTCTACGGGTTGGGGTCGCTGTTGGGTCTATGAAGGTTCACGGGGCAAAGGAGGTTCAATGAGCACGACAGGTGAGGAACTTGCTACCGTCACGCTGCATATGCCTACGTCAATGAAAAACGATCTCGAGCGGCTCGCGCACCTCACGGGGCGACAGCAGGCCGTCCTGGCCATCGAGGCCATCGGTCGATATCTGGAGGTCGAGGTGGGCCAGATCGTCGAGATTCAGGACGCGATACAGCGCGCTGATCACGGTGACTTCGCTCCGGAAGAGCAGGTGACTGCCGTCCGCAACAAGTTCCGTGCCCTGAGTATGGGTTAGGCGTGAGGATTCGCTGGGATCCCAAAGCACTGGAACGACTGGAGGCTGTGGGTCACTTTAGCGCTCAGGATAGTCCCATGGCAGCAGTTCGTGTGGTTGAGCGGATCTACGACGCTGTTGACGAATTGGCCAATTTTCCGTTCAAGGGACGTGCAATAGATCTCTCATCGTGGTGCCTGTCCGGCGTTTCCCATGAGCGTAGCGGAGGCCCACCAAGGTTGGTACGCCGATGGGATGGCGATACAGTTCATCTCACTGCCTCCCTGGGGCCTTGAGGCGGACGAGTTGAGGAATGCTGCTGCACCAATACAGTACCCGCTTGCATGCCGCCTTCGGCTCTGCGCTCGCTGCGGTAGGAAAGCAAAGTCGCCTCGCTCACATTACACCCGGTTCCAAGTCGCGACTGGCCACCCGCCCTGTCTCGCGGTTTGGTCCCTGCTGGCTGTCCTCCGCCTCAGCGTCCGGCAACAAGCAGACCAACATCCCGAGGTTGGACACGACGACGGTCCCATCGGCAGTCACCTTGCATACAGAGAGCGGTAAGGCAGCACGGCAAGATTCTTCAGGCAATGTGCCGCTATGGACGGGCTTGGAAAGGGTGTAGTCGGCGGTGTTAGCCACGTGGTGCCGGATGAACAACCATGCGGTATAAGGAATTGCGCCAGACCGGCCGCCACGGTCCGCAAGAGCGCCCCTCGACCTTGCAGGGTATACTCCTGGTATGGTCGCTTGCTGAACCTGACCGATACGGTCCAGTCTACGACTTCCATGATCCGAGTGACCTCTACATCGACTCTATGACTCTGGGCGGTTTCTGGGCCAGGCGCTGGGACCTCAACGAGACCTACAGTGATGCCTACTCCTTCATGCGGAACCGGTTTGAGCAGCGACAGCGACGGACATTCGCTAGATTCTTGGGATGACGCGCCCGTCAAGGGACACATGTGGGACTTCAATCCTGGCGCAAATACGTCTAGTTGCCTACGCTGCGGGAAAACCCTTCGTGGTATGCACATGATGTAACACCACGGCGCGCCGGAGCGGCGACGGCTTTTGCCACCGGCCGGACGAGGCTGAACGCTTGGACGGCCACTCTGACCCGTTCAGCCAGGTACGGACAGTAGGACTGTGGATGCTAGCTAGCGGCTACAGCAGCAGCAGGCGCAAACGCCGCCGATCGCTGCTGCAAGAGCGACAGCCGGAAGTAGGACCACAGCGGCAGCGATAACGAGAATCACCAGGAGTAGTTTGCCAAGCCAGCCCACCGAAACCTTCCTTTCAGGATAGGGAGACGCCGTCGTCATGGCGGCAATCTCACCAAGGCCAGCGTACCGCGAACGCCACGCCGTCCCCTGTGCCCGCTGTGGCTGCGATGCTGATGGGAAACAGTCGCTCGGCACACCGCCACGGGCAGGGGTGATGGGATGGATCATCGGGACCGTTCGACGAATCAGCCGATCACGGAGCAGCAGCGATGCACCTTCATCGCCGCTTTGGTTATCTCTCATGGAAGTGCCGGAGCTGGGGAACTGGCTGCTGCGAAGCCGTGTGCAGCTCGCGCACAGCTTGATCAACGCCGGGCGGTGGCGGCTCGCCTATGCCCACCTCGCCGCCATCGCTCGCTGGATGGCTGAGCATCCTCCCGGTCGACAGCGGCGTGGTCAGGAAGATCAGATAGAAGATGGCTTGCTGCGCCGCGACGAAGTGTGGGTGGAAACCTACCAGTATCTCGCCATCGTCTGCCGCGACGTGGAGCCGCTGGACGCGATGGGCTACCTGAGCACCGCGCTGGCGCGGATTGGGAGGAGAGGTCCAGGAGCTATCCAGCCTATCCGCCCAGACGTCACCATCGGAAATCTCCAGCGCGACCTGGCGAAGGTCCAATTGCGGCAACGCCGCTTCGATCGGCAGGCGGTGGCGGAACAGCTACAGCAGGCGCAGGCCAGGCTTGAGCAGGCGGACGAGCGGGAAATGCTGGCCGCCACGCACATCGCCCGGGCAACGCTGTGCAGCCGGATTGGCGATCTGAACGGGGTCAACCGAGCCATTGAAGATGCCACCTTCCTGGCTGACCAGAGCCAGTCGCCAATTCTCGTTTGCATCATCCCTACTGCCGGAGAGTCATGTGCGCGACGTGGAAACGGAGTTGCCCTGGTGCGGTCCGCACCGGCAGATGCTGCCGCGACTGAAGCGTCTCTTCACCACTCCCGGAGACGGCGGCGACAGCGTACTCTCTCGACCAAGCGCCACGGAATGACCCTGCACACCTGCCGGGGACCCTCGCCGGCACTCTAACCGGGCTGGTACCATAGCCTTCATTGGGATGCGGTTCACCGCTCGACGGAAGGGAGGGAACGATGGTCACTGCCCTGGCGCCAACCAGGCGCTACACTATTGACGATCTTGACCAGTTCCCCGACGACAGGAAGTTCCGGGAGCTCGTTGATGGTCAGGTCGTGGAGTGGGACTTGCCTTCACAGGAACACGGCATGTTGGAAACCGAGCTATCGGGTGAACTCCGGCAATTTGTGAAGCAGCACCGTCTCGGCCGAGTCTCCACCGGCGATGGTATGGTCCGCATACTCGGCAGCGTACACCACGCCCGTGGCGGCGACATCGAGTTTTTCCGGGTGGGCAACTATCCGCAGGACGCTCGTGCCGCCGCGACGGTCACCGTTCCCGACTTCGTGATCGAGATCATCTCGCCGACCGACCGCGCCGACCTCGTTCTGGACAAGGTACGCGACTGGCTCCGGGCCGGCGTGCGGCTGCTCTGGTATATCAACCCGGAGACCGGTGTTACCACGGTATACCGGGGAGACCGGGTCAGCCACGTTGCCGGCGACGAAGTGCTTGATGGCGGAGACGTGCTGCCGGGGCTGAAACTTCGCCTACGCGACATCTTGAATGAGCTGGCCGTGGATGGAGTAGACTCTGCCGGCGTCTGACGGCAAGCGCCTGATCCGCGTACTCGCCTGGTCTCGATGCTTCTCTTGCCCGTGGGCTAGCTGCCGTCTATACTTCCTCCCAGTCGGCACAGCAGCGGACGATTTGCTGGCGACCGGCCCCGGCCAGCGAGAACTGTATGGGTGGGCGCTCCACTTTGCCGCGTTTGCGCAGAGCGTGGTCACGGCGATGCGGCCGGGGCGCAGGCGCTCCGCCTGGCCGTCGCCGTGACCACGCTCTGCGCAACGCTGGAGATTCCCTTGCCAGTGCTGGAGCAGCGCATGGTGCGGCGAGCGCAGGCCGTCGAGCCGTCGCTCGCTGCCGCCGCCGCCGCCCGAGCACGGGAGGAAGGCGCGGCCCTGACGCTGGAGCAGGCAGTGGCGGAAGCGCTCGGGGAGGATGCCACCCGGCCATAAATGGCCGGGTGTTCGGTGCCGGCACGGCTGCTTGCCAGTTGCATCGGACTGTGCGTGGGCTGGTACCATTGCAATCATTGGGATGCGGTTCGTCGCCCGTCTGAAGGGAAGGAACAATGGTCACTGCTCTGGCGCCAACCAGACGCTATACTATCAACGATCTTGACCAATTTCCCGACGATGGGAAGTTCCGGGAACTTGTTGATGGTCAGATTGTGGAGTGGGACTTGCCTTCACAGGAACACGGCGCGCTGGAAGCCGAACTGACAACGGAACTGATGATATTCGTGCGTCAACATCGGCTCGGTCGAATCACATCCGGCGACGGTATGGTGCGTATTCTCGGCAGCATGCATCACGCTCGCGGGGGCGACATCGAATTCTTCCAACGTGGCAACTTTCCAAAGGATAGGCGAGCTGCTGCGACCGTCACGGTGCCGGAATTCGTGGTTGAGATCATCTCACCAACCGATCGCGCCGATAAGGTCCTAGACAAAGTACATGATTGGATCCGTGCCGGTGTACGTCTCCTTTGGTACGTTAATCCGGTGACAGGCGACACCACGGTATACCAGGGAGACCGTGTGAGCCACGTCGCCGCCAGCGAAGTGCTCAATGGCGGCGACGTGCTGCCCGGATTTGAGATTTGCCTGCAAACTATCTTAGATGACATCGCCGCGGATTCGGCGTAGCTCTGTTTGAGTCCGGCTGCTCGTGGCCGCGGACGCTATTTGGCTTGCTTCGGTATGGCCGGTTCGACCAAGTCCGTCTGTGGCTGCTCCGGTAACAGCATCGGCGGGCGCGGCGTCTGATTGAAATCGAAGTCACTCGCCAGGTCGCCCAGTTGGGGCGCGTTTTCACGCACGTCCGGTCGCGGATCGGGGCGCCCATCCGTCGCGGGGTTGAGGCGCTGGCCGCCCAGAAAGTCGTCCTCAATGAACTTGACGTAGGCATCGAAACTGAGCGTTTGATGATCGACGTAGCCGCGTCGGGCATACGGGCTGATGACCAGGCCGGGTACGCGCAGGCCGTAGCCGTTAGTATCGACCTTTGGGGGCGCTACGTGGTCGTAGAAGCCGCCCCAGTCGTCCCAGGCCAGGAAGATGGCGGTGGAGTCCCAGTTCGGACTCTGCATGATCGTGTTGATCAGACCCGTCACATAGGATTGACCGGCGCTGACGAGAGCTGGGGCGTGTTCGCTGTTGGCATCGGTGGGGGTGATCCAGGACACCGCCGGTAGGTTGCCACTGCGGGCATCAGCGTAGAAGTTGGCGAGCGACTGCACATTGCCAACCTGGTGGTCCTGCTGGACGGTCGTAAACCAGGGCAGCGGGTTCCATAGGCTGGCCATGCCAGGATGTTGCGATATCGGCTTACAGGTCATCGCGTCGTCGCTGCAATCCGGTTGCGTGCCGTTGGCGACGTAGTATTTCCAGCTCACGTGGGCCTGGTACAGCATGTACGTCAGGTCGGTCCAGGCGTAGTTCGGCGCCGGCGGCGGCTGCGTGCCCTTGTGGCTGGCGTAGTTCGGCGGCAGGTCCGGGTTGCTGATATCGTTGATGCAACTCACCGGGTCGTTGACCTTGCTGCACTTGGCCGACCATTCGGACACCAGATAGAGATGCGAGGGTAGGGTCCACGATGCGGCTGGAGCAAACATGTGATCTTGCAGCACGAAGTTCTGGGCGTAGGACCAGTAGTTCGGGATGTCACTGCCGTTGTGGTAGCCCAGGGCGTCGACTTGCGTGGCGATGTCACAGACAGGGCTCGTGAGGTTCGCGCAGTGGTGCTGCCCGGCGGCCGCCTGTCGGACAAAGCCGTTCATGGCGCCGCCGTTGATATCAGCGGTCGCGTTCGCCGCGCCGTGTGGTCCC
Source organism: Chloroflexi bacterium UBA4733 (assembly GCA_002404055.1). The sequence goes on along the minus strand of DHIZ01000161.1, from coordinate 7,632 downwards.
CCGGCATTGACATCACTGGTGTCGTGGAACGGTGTGAGGCAGGGGCCCCCTTGCGGGTTTGCCAAGCATGTGTTGAACTGGCCATTGACCATTGGTAGGCCGTCGGCGCCGGGGTAGGCGCCGAAGTAGCTATCGAAGGAGCGGTTCTCTTGCATGATGACCACCACGTGCTTGATGCGGTGGAGGTCTGCTGGTGCGCTCTGCACCAGCCGCGGCTGCGCGTTTCCATCATATGGTAACGCCGAGGCACTGGCTATCCTCCCAGGACGCGAAAGTTGGCCGAGGATCAGACTTGTTAACGCTACGAGCGACAAAAGTGTTACGACGAGGCCATAACGGCTCCCCTTGCTCACCGGCAACGATAGCCGGACGCCCCCCATGGTCATTGCTTTGCCCTTCTGGACCATCTACGTCGACATTGACTACGGGTGACAGCGCCGCTCCCATGCCCATGGCGTTGCTGCGCGGCGGACCCACAGGTGGCAACAGCGACAGGCTGCTTGCGGAAATACCAAACGGCAGACTCTTGAAATGTAGGATAGTTGAGTTAATGATATCGTGCCTCCCGGTTAGGATATTTGTCCTATTGTGTGTAAGCTTTACCGTAATCTCACATTTCACTCGCCATACGGCTGGCTGGTCGTTCTACCGGGCGCTCTCCACGCGATGAATTATTGCCGGCCGCAGCAATAAAAGGCGGCGATCGTTGCCTTCCTGGCGACGTGCTGACGGTGTGGCGATCACCACCCTCCTACAACGGTTGACACAGCGCGCTTCATCGTCTACCTTCAGTACGTGGTAGCCAGGGAGGGAGAGCCGGACGGGGAGCGGTTGATCGGCCTGGGGCCGGCGGACCGCGCCGTGTCTAGATCCTCCGTGGCGCCGACGTAGATGAGAAGGGAGTATTTGCGTGCCGAAGTTTGGCAGCCCATTCGCGAACGAGGGTAAGGGCACAGGCAGCGATAGCAGTGAACGTCGTGGCGGTCTGAGTTCTGACGAGATCAGCAGCCGGCTGTACCCAAAGCCGGCCGATATCTGGCGGCGCGACGAGCCCAGTACCGTTGCGGCGAAAGCGCAACCCGCTGTGGAAGCAATGCCGGCAGAAAGCGTGACCGTTGTCGAGGCGGACCAAGAAAGGAGCAGCCCCCTGGCAGCGGTTGCCGCGGTAGGCGCCGGTCAGGGGTCTCCCGTTGCTGATCCTGCACCGCTCTCGACTGTGTCGCCGAGCATGCAGGCGGAGACAGAATCGAGTGCCCCGGTGGCAGCGCCGAACGTTCCGGCTGAACGGTTAGTCAGCATCATCAGCAAGAACTCCGTCTTCGACGGTAACTATGTGACCGACGGTGATGTGCGCGTGGAAGGCGAGGTCAAAGGTGATATCACCTGTAAGGGGCATGTCCTGATTTGCGATGGCGCGTCGGTGAATGCCAAGATCATTGCCACCTCGGTCTCGGTCGCCGGCCGACTAAGCGGCGAAGTAACGTGCAGCGAACGCTTCGAGGCACAGCCAACCGCGCGTATCACCAGCGAGATCAGCACGCCGCGCCTGGTGATCCAGGAGGGCGCCGTGGTTGACGGCCAGATTAAGATGGGGGTGCAGGGGTAGGCGCGGCCAGCCGGGTGGCAGCAGTCTACCGCCCGGTCACCCCCGGGCAGCGTCGTACACGACCCGTCCACCCACAATCGTTGCTCGCACTGCCGCCTCCAGCAGAGCTTCCGGTGGCAGGGAAAGAATGTCGCGATCCAGCACCGTGATGTCTGCCAGCTTGCCGGGGGCCAGGCTGCCGAGTTCGACCTCGCGGCCGGCGGCGTAGGCGGCGCCAAAGGTGTAGGCGCGCAGGGCTTCCGGCAGGGTGATGCGCTGCTCGGGATACCAGCCGCCGGCTGGGTCGCCATCGGCTCGCCGGCGTGTGACGGCGGCGTAGAGGCCCTGGAGTACGTCCAGCGTCTCTACGGGACAATCGGAGCCAAAGGCGAGGGCGGCGCCGCTGTCGATGACGCTGCGCCAGGCGTAGCCGAGACGCGAGCGATCGCCCCAATAGCAGTCTGCTATTGCCATGTCGGCGGTTGCATGGACGGGCTGCATTGAGGCGATGATGCCGAGCTGCGCCAGCCGCGGCAGGTCGTCGGGGTGGAGCAGTTGGACGTGCTCAATGCGCTGGCGGAGACCGCGCGGCGCCCACTGCTCGCGCGTGGCGGCGAAGGCGTCCAGCACCGTGCGGTTAGCGGCGTCACCGATGGCATGAATCGCACATGCCAGGTTCTGGCGGACTGCGCCGGCAATCAGGTTGGTAAGCTCCGCCAGGGACGTGATGGCCACGCCGTAGTTGTTGGTGTCGGTGAACGGCTCCAACATCGCCGCCGTCCGAGAACCAAGTGCGCCATCGGAGAATATCTTGAGCGAGGCGGTTTGCAGCAGCGATGGCCCGCTATTGCTGCCTTGCTCTCTGGGCCAACCGGCGCGCCAGGAGACCAGATCCACCATCATCTGCACACGCAACGTGAGTTGGTCGCTCGCCAGTGCGCGCTGGAAGGCAGCGCGCGCGTCGGCGGCTTCCATGTCGTGGATGGCGGTGATGCCGGCGCGGTTGGCGAGACGCATGGCGTTGGTCAGTGCGCGGTCGCGTGCGCTGTCGTCCGGCAGCGGTACGAGGCGCCGCACCAGCGCCATGGCCTCCTCGGCCAGGATGCCGGTTGGCTCGCCGGCCGCGTCGTGCTCGATCCGCCCGCCGGGCGGATCGGCGGTGGCGGCGGTGATGCCGGCGGCTGCTAAGGCGGCGCTGTTGACCCAGATGGAATGCCCGTCTTTGCGGGTGAAGAGCATCGGGTGGGCCGTGGAGAGGCGGTCGAGCAACCGGCGATCCGGTTGCACGCGGTCCCAGAGGTCCTGGTTCCAGCCGCTCCCGGTCATCCAGCTTCCGGGCGGTGTGTGGTCCACACGCTCGCTGATGCGTCCTTCCACCTCGGCGTAGTCCGCCACCTCGGTCAGCGTGACCTGTTCCAGGCCCAGGCCATACCAGAGGAGGTGGATATGGGCGTCGACGAAGCCGGGCAGCGCCAGGCCGCCGTGCAGGTCCAGCACCGTCGTGTGCGAGCTGCGCATGGCCTGAGCCGCCGCACCCAGGGCGGCGATACGGCCGTCCTTGACTGCCAGGGCGTCCGTTTCGGGAAAGGCCGGATGCAGCGTGGCAATGCGCCCGCCAGTGAGCAACAGGTCGGCGTCGTTGTGCATTGGCGCTGCTCGTTTCGTAACTGGCCCGGAAGGCGGCGGGTGCCTGAGCCGGCTAGCTCTGGCTCCAACCCGACGATTGGATCACCGGATCGTAGACCTGGGCCACGCTATTCAGGCCATCCTGAATACTTGTCGTCTTGTTGAGGATGTCTGTCAGCGCCTTGGTCAAGGGCACGCGTAGTTGCACGCTGTCGGGCAGCGACGGGAAGGCGACGCCGGTGCTGTTGAAAACCTTGACCACCTCTTGCAGGCCCGTCGTCGCCATGTAGCCCTGGTTGGCGACCGACTTGCGCGGTGGGATGAAGAAGAATTCCTGGTTGTAGTCCAGCAGGCTCTGCCCTTCCAGTACCACCTTGAGGACATTGAAGGCATCGGTCGCGTGTTTGCTCTGACTGGCGATAATCAGCCAGTCGGTGAAGGTGAGGGCCACCGGCTTCACCTTGCTGGGGTCCGGCGCTTTGTAGGTGACGCCGCCGGCCGTAATCGGCTGGCCCACGATGACGCTCGCCAGCGAGTCCGGGGCCTTGCGGGCGACGTTGGACAGAACACTCGGCCCGCCCCAGGAGATGACCTGGCGGCCAAGTGAAAAGTTGGTTACGCCGGTGGGAGGCGCCGGCAAAGGCTTGGTGCCGTTGGGCGTGAGCTGAGTGAACCGATCCTGCATAAACTGGGCGGCGACCTGCCCCTCGGGGCTGTTGACGGCGGTCTTGCCGTTGGCAATCAGGGCGCCGCCGACCGAGATCAGCAACTCGGTGAACTCCTGCCAGTCCGGCCCGGTATTGACGCCGAGCTGCGTGAGCGTGCCGTCGGTGAGCTTGGTGAGCTTCTTGCCATCGTCGAGGGCGTCTTCCCAGGTGACAGGAGCGTCATTGATGCCGTTCGTTTTCAACAGGTCACCGCGCGAGAAGTAGGTGCGTGGGGAGGAAAGATAGGGTAGGCCGTAGGTTTTGCCCTGCCACTGGCAGGCTTGCAGCGCGCTCGGAAAGAAATCGCTGCGCTGTCCCCACTGGTCGATCATCTGGTCCAGCACCAGGCCCATCTGCAGGTGGGCGACCTTGAAGGCGTACTCTGCCCCCCACTGGAAGATATCCGGCGCCACACCGCCGGCGAAGGAGGCTGCGAGATCCTGATCAATGCCACCACCGGCGGTGCTCCAGGACTTCCAGCCCATGGTGACGCTGACGTTGGGGAGGGCGGTTTTCAGGGCCGGTAGCACCTTGTCGTTATAGAGCTTCTGGGTGTTGGTATCCTGGTCGACCAGCCAGAATTCAATCGGGGTGCCGGTGGCTTGCACGGCGCTGCTGGATGCAGCCGGCGCGGCGCTACTGGCAGCCTGGCCGGCGACGGTCGCCACGCTGGCGGCCGCCGCGACACTACTGCTCGTGGCGGTTAGCGCGGCGCTGCCACCGCAGGCCGCCAGCAACGCCGCGCCGGCTCCCAGGGCGGTCGCTCCCATAATTGAGCGCAGGACCGAACGCCGCGACAGCCCGACTTCAGAATCAGGTAGTAGAGACACATCTGCTCCTATCAATACAATGAGCCACAACGCTGCCGTTTCAGCGCTGGGCGCCCGACCGCCCCCGGGCCTGTTGAGGTGCAAGTCGATCGGACCCTAATCATAGCAAGGCGGCGCCGGGTGTCAATGGCTGGAAGGCCTCAAGTGCCAAAGCTCCCAATAGACTTGACAACTGGTGCGGTTGCTATATGATTCGGTGCTATCGTCAAAAAAGACCATCAGTCCCCGCGGTGCAGCGAAGGAGCAGACGCCGGCGTTACGCCGCGTGGCTCCGGGACACATGGCGGCCTGTCACTTTGCCGAGCAATTGCAGTTGCAGGGTGTCGTCGCCACGCCGACGCGGGCCAACGGCGCGATCGTCGGGGCGTCTCCGGCAATGCCGGAAGGACAGTGACGGCAACGTCCGGCCGCCCGGCCAGCACCCGCGACTATACGCCGCGGCGACCTACCGTCGGGGTACTGCTGCTCTATTTTCTGGCGTGGCTGGGCAACGGCGCGGTGGCGTTAGTGACCGCTGCGCAGGTGCGTACCGCCGTCAAGCTGCTGGGACTGCCGTTGCACTGGGGGCCATACACCTTCACGCTGGTTGACGAGGTTCTACTGATCCTGCTCGGCTTAGGCTGGCTGATCTGGGTGCTGATCATGGAGAGCCTCTACCGGAAGGCGGCCGGCCGAGGCCTGGCGGCGCTCCTCCGTGTTGTCGTGCGCACTACCGTGATGCTGGTCGTCGTCGTCATCCTCACCCTCGCCGAGCAGCAACTGCTGCACTTCTAGCGATGGTCGGCCAGGTGTGCCACCGGTTTGTTGCTGGTAGGAACCACCTCCCCCGGTCAAGGCTGCAAAACGCTCAAAAAAGTCGGGGAAGGTCTTGGCGACACAGCCGGGATTTTGCAGGCGGATGCCGGGGACACGAAGGCCGATCAGGCTGAAGGCCATGGCCATGCGGTGGTCGTCGTAGGTGGCGATGTCGGCCGCGTGGAGCGGGCCGGGCCAGATGGTCCAGCCATCGGCACGCTCCTCCACCCGCGCACCGAGCTTGCGCAACTCAACGGTCACGGCGGCCACGCGGTTAGTCTCCTGGTGACGGGTGTGCTCCAAGCCGCGCAGCGTCACCGGACTGCTGCAGAAGGGCGCCAGCGCTGCCACGGTCTGGGCGGTGTCGTTCGTGTCGGCCAGGTTGAGGTCGGCCCCTTGCAACTGCTCTGGACCTTGCACCTCCAGGTAATCGTTGCCACGAGTTGCCCGGCAGCCAAGCGCTTCCAAGGTGTCCAGAAAGTGGATATCGCCCTGGGCCGAACCGGCGCCCAATCCTTCCACCCGCACGCAGCCGCCGGTCAGGGCCGCTGCTGCCAGGAAGTAGGTGGCGTTGGAGGCGTCTGGTTCGACCTGGTACTCGCGCCCCTGGTAGTGCTGGCCAGGCGCAACCCGGAAGCGCTCGTAGCCCTCGCGGGTCATCGTCACGCCGAAGTCGGCCATGATGCCGGCGGTGATGTCAAGATAGGGGCGGGAGACCAGCGTGCCGGCAACTTCCAGGTCGAGCCCGGCGCGCATATAGGGCGAGGCCAGCAGCAGCCCGCTGAAGTACTGGCTGCTGATGCCGCCGGCCATCCTGGCCTTCCCGCCGAGGCAACCGTCGGCTACGATTAGCACCGGCGGGCAGCCGTTGTCCGCTTCGCTGCGCGCGTCAACACCGAGCTCGTTCAGCGCCGCCAGCAGCGGGGCAATCGGCCTCTGCCGTGCACGCGGCGTGCCGTTCAGGCGGTAGCGGCCGTGGCCGAGGGCTGCCAGCGCACAGAGGAAGCGCATGGCGGTGCCGGACGCGCCGAGGTCAAGGTCGGCCTGTGTGGCGGGAATCTGGCCCGCGCAGCCGTCAACGACGAAGCGCTCGCCTGTTACGTCCTCCTCGATGGCGATGCCAAGCGCTCGCAAGGCTCCGGCCATATAGCGCGTGTCATCGCTGAACAGCGCGCTGGTAATAATCGACTGCCCATGGGCCAGCGCCGCGATCGGCAAGGCGCGATTGGTGTAGCTCTTGGAGCCGGGGAGGCGAACGCTGCCCACGATGGGGCCGGTGGCAGGGTGGATGGCGATGGTCGAGGGCACGGGGGACCCCTCTCTCTGACTCTCTCCCCCTCACGGGAGAGAGAGAACGCGGTTGGAAAGCCGGTCGCGCTGAGGCAAGGTCCTGGCGCGGTTTTGACCAACGACTGCCGTCACTCCAGTTGCGTTCCCCCTCTCCCGTGAGGGGGAGGGGCCAGGGGAGGGGTTACGCCGAGACATCTTCCGGTTCGTCGATGATCGGTCGGTCGGTGCGGGAGAGCAACAATGGCTTACTGCGGTGCAGGATCACCTCGGCGTTGACGACGCATTTCTTGACGTCGGTGCGCGTCGGCAGGTCGAACATTACGTCCAGCAGCGCGTCCTCGATGACGGTGCGCAGGCCGCGGGCGCCGGTCTTGTGCTTGAGCGCTTCGTCGGCTACGGCTTCCAGCGCGTCGACGGTGAAGATCAACTCCACCTTGTCGATGGAGAAGATCTTCTGGTACTGCTTGATGACGGCGTTCTTTGGCTCGGTCAGGATGCGAATGAGCGACTCGCGGTCGAGCGCCTCCAGCCCCACGGTCACCGGCAGGCGGCCGATGAACTCCGGGATCAGGCCGTACTTCAGCAGGTCGTCGGGGCCGGCCTGGCTGAGCATCTTGTCGGCTTGCTGCTGGCGAGCCACGGCGTCCGTTTCGGCCTTGAAGCCGATGGTGCGCTTGCCGCCCACCCGGTCGGAGACGATCTTGTCCAGACCCTCAAAGGCGCCGCCGCAGACGAAGAGGATGTTGGCGGTGTTGATCTGGATAAAGTCCTGATGGGGGTGCTTGCGCCCGCCCTGCGG
>DHIZ01000377.1:565-27960 GCA_002404055.1 Chloroflexi bacterium UBA4733 | reverse complement strand
ACTGCTGCAACTGCTCCAGCGTCGTTTCCGGCAACACCTCCGCCATCCGCTCCACATTCTTCCGCGGCAGGTCCGAGACCAACCCCAGCAAGTAGCGTACGCAATTGCGTGTCCCGACCGCTCGCGGGAAGACCGCTCGGAACTGCTCGACAAACTCCTCCAGCGCCTTGCTATCTACCATACCAATCACCAATTGCATCTGCCAACCTCCTCCCCAGGAGACTCGCATAAATCACGCCAATGTAGTGTTAGTCGCCTTGCATCGTCGCATCAGTCACATTCGTACGTAAGGGAACCGTGGGCCACCCGGCACCAATCCAGGTGACTGACCAAGAACTGTTGACAGCGTACACGTTCATAAGGTATTGTGTGAATCGTTAGCTTAGGTAGGAGAGCGCTTGTGGCAATAGACAACCTGGTCGGCATCGCCGAAATCGCCAGTCTCGCGGGAGTCACAAAGCAGGCCGTCAGTAACTGGCGTGTGCGCTACGACCACTTCCCTCGGCCAGGTCAGAATCTCCAGAGTGGCCCAGTCTGGGAACGCGAAAAGGCGGAGGCCTGGGTCAAGAGCTTTAGAGGCGAGGAAACCTACGTTCTGAGCTTCCTCAACCTGAAGGGAGGCGTTGGTAAGACCACGACGGCAGTAGCCGTGGCCGAGATACTTGCTCAGGAGGAGCGTAAACACGTTCTCTTGATCGACCTCGACCCACAGACAAACGCGACGGTCACACTGATCGCGGAGGAACAATGGGCAGAGTTGGACAAGGACGGTCGTACAATCGCGCAGTTGTTCGATGATCGGCTCAATCCGCAAATCGCGCCAAAGTTCGACATCGAAAAGGCCATCGTGCGCCGTGTTTCAACGATCAACGATGGTATCTCTAGGCTCGATCTGTTGCCTTCAAGCATTCAACTCATCGATCTGCAGGACCGTATTCCTTTGATAGCGCTGGCAGGAAACTATACGGTTAACCCGCTCGAGATCCTACGAGTTGCACTCCAGCCGGTGATCGACCGCTACGACTACGTCATCATCGATTGTCCGCCGAGTCTCGGGACCGTGACTAAGAACGGCTTGCGGATATCCACGGGCTACGTAATTCCCACCATCCCGGATATCGTCTCGACCTGGGGTATCTATCAGATCGTTGAAAACGTCGAACGGTTTGCGCAGGACATCGGCCGTCCCCTCCCTGCTCTCGGTATCGTGGCGACCAAAGTACAGAGGAATAGCCTGCACACGCGCGTTCTCAGCGATCTACAGGCCCGGCGATTAGGCCATTTCGGTGAGCCAGGAGCACGGCCGCAGCCACCACTTCTAAGCGTCACAATTCCGCAGACCGTCGCTGTCGCGCGCGGCGCAGATGTAGACGCAGACATCCGTACGTTCAAAGGCAAGTACGGTTCCGCGTATGAGGCCCTGCGTGGTCTTACCCAAGAGATAAGGCAGATATGCGAAAAGAAAAAGCATTAATCACACTGTTGCGCGGTTTGGCGGAGTTGATTGCCGACGAATCCGCCAACAATCCAGCGTTTGCAGCTAGGGCGGAGAACTTACTCGCCGGTGTCCCCGAGCGGAACGCGCCCGTGAAGAAGCGATCGCGTCCACAACCGCCCGCCCTCCTACCCGACATACACGCTGAGTGGCGCACACGTGGCGAGACAGACTTCCGTCTTTGGCTGCGCGACCAGCCAATTCCAATTCTTCGCGCCGTTATCCGCTCACAGGACCTCGACCCGATGCGCCGAAGCGCAAGGTGGAAGGAAGCCGAAAAGCTCGCAGACTTCATTGCCGACAGCTTGCGTGCACGACTTGCGCGGGGGTCAGCCTTCATCGGAAGAGATGCGACGCACTGAGCCATGGACGAAACGAGGCGGCAAGAGCGTTGACCGGATTGATGCTCATGACGATGACGTGGTTCATCGCCCTCTCAAAGAAAGGGTCCCTGACCTGGCACAGTGGCCTACCTGATGCCGGAGAGGGCGGTCGAACGGCACAAGCTGGAGGCGGAGCGGGCGGTAGCCTCTGCCGACGATGGGTTCCTTCGCGGTCACCAACAAGGTACCCTGTGTGTAACGCGAAGCGATCCACGGATGCGTAGGAACGGTAGAGCAGAATGAGCGCAGAGCAGCGTCAGAGCGAGTCACCGGGGACAGTCCGTCGCCTGCACGAAGGCGACTCCATCCTAGCGCACGACCCGGCGCTTGCCGAGATCGTGCGGCGGCTGGTGGCGGCTTACCAGCCGGAGTGGGTCTATCTCTTCGGCTCGGTGGCACGCGGCGAGGCCGGGCCGGACAGCGACTATGACCTCCTGGTCGTCGTGCAAGATACTGCCCTACCGGAGCGTTGCGACAGCGACCTGGCGTATCGTGTACTCCGGGGAACGGGTATCGCCGCCGACGTCGTGGTCTGGACCCGGTCGCGGTTCGAGCGACGCCGGCACGTGGTCACCTCCCTACCGGCCACGGTGCTTCGCGAAGGGAGGTTGCTGCATGCCGCCTGATCCGGAACTCGTCGCCGAAACCCGGGCCTGGCTCGCGAAGGCCAGCATGGATCTCGAAGCCGCAACGCTCGATCTGACGGCCCCGACGCCGTTGGCTGCCGATGTAGTCTTTCATGCCCAGCAGGCCGTTGAAAAAGCTCTCAAAGGGTTCCTGACCTGGCACAGCAGCCCGTTTCGGAAGACGCACAACCTGGAGGAGCTGGGCGAGCAATGCCAGCAGTTTGATCCCACGCTGAGGCCGGTCATTGACATTGCGGTGCCGTTGACGAAGTACGCTTGGAAGTACCGGTATCCGGGTGACCCGGTAGAGCCGTTGCCCGAGGAAGCCGAGGAAGCGCTGGCCATTGCTCGCCAGGTGTTCGACGCTGTCCTGTCACGCTTGCCCGGAGAGGTACGACCATGATGAAGCAGCCGGCAACGCCCCCCAGTCGCGTGCCGACGTTCGCGACCGTTGAAGAAAGGGAGCCTTTTGGGATACCCACAGTCCCGAGGATTTTCCCGACGACTTCGCGGAGGCGTCGGTGCAGTTTGATCGTCCCCTCATCAAGCGGGGACTCACCGTCAAGCTCTCCGAGGAAACGATCGGCCAACTACGCACGCTGGCCGAAGCGCAAGGCATTGGCCCCTCTACCCTGGCGCGGATGTGGATCCTGGAACGCCTACAGGAGCAAGGGCGCCGGACGAAGGCGACAGCCGGCTCGTCGTCCTAAAGTGAAGCCATGGTAGACGGCAAATAGCCCTCGATCGGACGGATCACGCCTGGCGGACGTTCTACCAAGTCGCCTGTCCGCCCAAGTGACGGCGCACCTTGACGGTTTGGCAGCGGTGCCCGATAGTAGATAGTAGGAGTTGTGCGTGCCGCTGGCGGACCAAGCCTTTTGGATCAGCTCCCGCAGTCGGGAGTACCACTTCCGAAAGCATGGGGCAGCGATGGGCCAGACCACCATCGAAGCCTACGACCGCAGTGCCCATGGCACTATCCGTGCAGGTGTACGGTTCACCTACCGAGAGCACGGAGGGTTGCTCAAACGAGTAGGCTATTCCCACCGCCAAACCGGGCGGTTGACGATTCTGGACGAAGGCGAGACGCGGATCGTCAACCACTTCGAGTGTTCAGAGGCCTATGTACAGCGGCAGATCAATTCAGATTACACGAGATGAGGTGAAAGTTGGCGATGCCAGCACTGGTCACGCGTCGGACCCCGGAGATGCACCTGTTGGAGGAGGTTATTGCCGAGCGCGGCATCCACCCCGGCGACTACGCGCTGTTCTTCACCACCGGTGAGGGCGAGTACCTGCCGATGGATGTCCCCGACCCGCTAGAGGAAACGAGCGGCTACCTTGTGGATCGCCTGGGCCGCGTGTTCGCCTGGTGGCTTGGCTGGGACCCCGACCGGCGCCGACCCACACTGGTCGATTGGGAGCAAGTCGAGCCGGAACCCGACTGGTCCGAGGCGCCGGAATACGTGGAGGCGCGTCGGCAGATCGGCGTCTAGCCATCGCGCGCCTCGAGAGCCGGCAACGCGCTGCAACGCCCTTGCCATCGCTGGGTTCTGTCTCCGCACATGACGAGGTACCCTGTGCGTAACGCCAAGCGGGCGATGGCGCCTCAAGAAGGGCGGAGCAAAAGGACCGGATCAGGATGAGCGTCTCCCTCGCCCAGCGTCTGCACGCCCTCGTCCGCTCAGTGCTGGATAGCTACCCTGGCGCCTGGCTGGCCTGGTGCGATCCGCAGGGCCAGTGGAAGCCCTTGCTGGAGCGGGCGGCAACGCTCGACGGCGGCTTCGCGCTGGTGTCGATCAGCGAACGCACGGCTGGGAGCCTGGGCGGTCCCGCCGCACGCCGTCAGGTCCAGGAGCGGCTGGAGCGCGCTGAAGCGCTGGTGCTGCATCTAGCCGCCGGACCGGCAGACCTCGGCTGGTTGTGGGCGCAGACGCTCCTGGCGGAACTGACCTACACGCGCGGGTTGCGCGAACAACTCCTGGAGTGGGGCTGGCGCCCGCCCAGCCTCTCCTTCAGCGACGCCGAACTGGCTGAATTGGCTCGCCGGCAAGTCGACCGCGATCCCGCCGAGTGGGGCGGCGGCGGCTTGCAGCCGGACCTACCACTGCTGCTGCGTATCCTGGCCGGCGTTGCCGAGCCGACAGCGGAGGACACGCTGCTATTGGATACGACAGCGGCACACACCGGCTTGCCCCCGGTTGACCACGAGTCCTTACCGGTGTGGCGGCGTCGGGCGCTGGCCCGCCTGCTGGTCACCCAGGCCCACCAGGTGGCGCCTGACGCCATACCGGAGGAACACGAACTGCTCATCCCGGCGGCCCAGCGCGAGGCCGCCTTGCACCTGCTGGAACGTTGGAGCGACAGCGTCGCGCTGCGTCCCCGCTTGATCGCGGCGATCCAGGCCGCCGATCCTGTAACCGGGCTTGCTCAGGCGCCCATCACTGCCGGGGTCTTCCTCTCCCGCGCCGCCGAGGCGACGGTCTTCGCCAGCGTGTGTACCGGCCTCGCCCGGCACAGCGGCCGGGAGGTGCTGGAAGCGCTCGCCGCCCAGCAGCCCGTGCTGGCCGAGCATGCAGCCGGCTTCTGGGGCGACGCTGCGCCGGCCGGACAGGGCATTGCCTGGTCAGAACTGGCTCGCCTCGGCCGGGCGGCAGCACTCGCGCTCCAGGCGACGCCTGCCCGCGAGTGGGCGACGGTGGCGGAGGCGACGACCTGGTTCGTGCAGTCCGGCTGGCGCCTGGATGCGGCCGGCGAAGCCTTGCTGCGCACGCTGACCCGACCGACGCCCGAACTGCTCACGCTGGTCGCGCCGCTGCGCGAGGCCTACAAGGCGCGCTGGGAGGAGCTGCTCATCCGCTGGTCCCAGACCTGGCTGGCGGCCGGCTGTCCCGAACTGCCCTACCCCACCGCCGGTGAGTGGCTGCAGGCCATCCTGGAGCGGGAGACGAGCCGCTCCACGGCGATCCTGGTGATTGACGCGCTGCGCTTCGACCTGGGGGCAGCGCTGGCGGAGCGGATCAATGCCGCCGAGGGGGCCACCCGCGCCAGCGTGCAGCCGGCGCGGGCGCCGCTGCCATCTATCACCGCACTGGGCATGGGCATGGCGTTACCCATCTCCAGTGCGACCCTCAACGCGGACATCGTCAACGGCGCCTGGCACGTAAAGCAGAACGGCAAGCAGCGCGACCTCAGCGATGCTGCGCAGCGCCGGGCCTACTGGCAGCAGCACGGCGTGGCTGCCGACCACTTCCTCAGCGTGGCGCAGGTCGAAGCCGGCGAGGCGCCGGCCCCCGGCAAGCGTTCGCGGCTGGTCATCCACGACGCCCTGATCGACAAGCTCGGTCACGACGACGAGCTGGAGGGGCTGGGACCGAGCGCCGCCCTGGAGCGCTACGGGCGCGCCGTGGCCCAGTTGCGTGACCGCGGCTGGCGGCGCATCCTGATCGTCACCGATCACGGCTTCATCCATACCGTCAGCGCCGGCGAGACCAACAGCCCGCCGCCCGTGCCGAGCCCGGCCTACGCCTCCCGCCGGGCCCTGGCCTATCCGGCAGCGGTGACCTGGGAGGGCCCGCAGGGCCTCGCGCCCGGCGGCGCCTGGCGGGTGGCGGTCCCCAGCGGCGCGGCCAGCTTCCGCGCCTACGGTGGCCTCGGCTACTTCCACGGCGGCGCCTCGTTGCAGGAGTGGCTGATCCCCTGCCTCAGCGTGGAATGGCCGCTTACGGTCGCCCCCGTCGAGGTCGCCCTGCGACCACTGCCGGGTGTGCTCAGCCAGAGTCCCCGCGTGACCCTGGACATCGTCCATACCAACATGCTAATCGAGGACGCCATCTCCCGCACTGTCGAAGTCCTCATCCGCGAGACCAGCCGGCAGACGATCCTGTTCCGCTCTGCGCCGACGACCATCACGCCCGACCAGGAAGAAGCCGTGATTCCCCTGGCGGCCGTGCCCGATGTAACGGCGGAGCGGGGCACGCGCCTGCGCCTTGAGGTGCGCGACAGCAGGAGCGAAGCGGTGCTGGACGGCACAGACAGTATCCTTATGGTCACGCTGGAAGGTTGGTAGGGGACGATGGCAGCAACCATGACGACCGGACGAGCGGCCTTTGTGGCCGACGACCTGGACCGTCGGCTTTTCGGGTCATTTCCCGGACTGGTGATCCGCAAAGACCTGACGCAAGCGATCCGGGGCGTGAGCAAGGCGCCGTCCTACGTGATCGAGTTCATGCTCGGCAAGTACTGCGCCAACATTCTAGACGACGCCGAAGTCCGGGAAGGGCTGCGCATCGTCCAGGAGGAAGTGGCCGCTAAGATCCCACGCGGTGACGAGACGGAGGTGATCAAGAATCAGATCCGGGAGCGGCCGCCGCGCCGCCTGATCGACCTGGTCAAGGTGGAACTCGACGAGCGCCTGGAGTCCGGCGTCTACTGGGCGACCCTGATGACCGCCAACATCCGCAACGTCAACATCAGCAGCGAGATCCTCCAGAAGTACGAGCGCCTGCTGATGGCCGGCGTCTGGAGCAACCTGCTCGTCGGCTACGACGACACGATTCGTTACCGCGGCAAGACCTATCCCTTTGTCATCGAGCGGCTGGAGCCGGTGCAGGTCGGTCGGGTTGATCTCGGCGAGTACTGCGCAGGCCGCGCCGCCTTCAGCCGCGACCAGTGGATCGACGCGCTGGTCCGCACGATGGGCTACGAGCCAACCGCGCCGGAGATGACGGAACGGGTGAAACTCCTCTACCTGGTGCGCCTGATCCCCCTGGTCGAGCCGAATTACCACCTGATCGAGCTGGGGCCGCGCCAGACCGGCAAGAGCTTCTGCTTCACCGAGTTCAGCCCCTACGGCACGCTGCTGGCCGGCGGCGCCGTGACGGTGCCGAAGCTGTTTGTCTCCAACACTATGCCGCCGCGCCCCGGCCTGATCAACCAGCGCGACGTCGTCGGTTTCGACGAGATCGCCGGCAGCGCCTTCAACGCCGACGACGACAAGAACCTCTACAAGAACTACATGGAGAGCGGCCAGATCAACCGGGGCACCATCACGGTCAAGGGCGATGCCGGCTTCGTCTTCAACGGCAACATCAACTTCGATCCGCGCGAAGGGCTGCTGGCGGAGCACCTCTTCAAGCCGCTGCCGGCGACGGTGGCTGACGATACCGCCTTCCACGACCGCTGGGCCGCCTACCTTCCCGGCTGGGAACTGCCCAAGCTCACGCCGGAAATGTTGACGACGCACGTCGGCTTCATCCTCGACTACGTCAGCGAGGTCTTCCACCGCGAGCTCCGCAACATCAGCACCTTCGGCACGCTCTGGCAGCGCTGGTTCGAGGCCACCCCCGGCGAGTGGAGCGCCCGCGACATGCGCAGCATCAACCGCACCTTCTCCGGCCTGGCGAAGCTGATCTTCCCCTCCGGGGAGATGACCAAAGATGACGCCAGGCTGCTGCTACGCCTGGCGATCGAGCTGCGGTTGCGCGTGCGCGTCGAGTTGCACCGGATGAGCCCGCGGGAGTTCCCGCTGACGGAGTTCACGTATCGGGACGTTGAGACAGGGTCGGTGCAGGCAGTCAACATCGATGCGTAGCCGAAGGCCCACCCTACGATTCAGGGGCGGGTGGACGGCTGGTCCCCCGGCTCGGACAGTGCAGCAATCGCGGCATGCAACCGGCGGTACACCGCCGGCCAGCCGAGCACCTGGCCAAACTCGTAGGTCGGCGGGGAGGCGCTGCTGCCGGTGATGGCGACGCGCAGCGCCATGAAGAGGTCGCCAACCTTCCAGCCGAGGTGATCGGCCAGTCCACGGACGGACGTATCCCACTGCTCGGGGGTCGGTTGCCCAAGCCCTTCCCAGGAGGTTGTGAGGGTAGACAAGGCCCCGGCAATATCGGCCGCCGTCTGCCGCTTGATCGCCTGGGCGAAAGGCAACGCGCGCGGATCAGGGTCGTGGCGCAGGAACTCCGTCAGTGCGCCAACCTCGCTGAGTTTCTTCATGCGCTCCTGCACTAGCGGCAGCATGCGTACAAGGTCGGCGCGCTCCACCGGTTCTGAGAGGAACGGCTGCACAGCGTCGGCCAGCGCATCCAGCGACATGGCGCGGATGTACACACCGTTGAGCCACTCCAGCTTGGTGAAGTCAAAGATCGGGGCACTGGTGACGACGCGCTCCAGGGTTAACTTCTCAGTGAATTCTTGGAAGGAGAAGACTTCCTTGCCTGCTGGGTCGGACCAGCCCAGCAAGGCCAGGAAGTTGACCAGCGCCTGGGGCAGGAAACCCTGCTGGCGGTACCACATGACGGAGGTCGGGTTCTTGCGCTTGGACATCTTGGAGCGGTCCTTGTTGCGTAGGATCGACAGATGGGCGAAGACGGGCAGGTCCCAGCCAAAGGCGCGATAGACCAGGATGTAATAGGGAACGCTGGAGAGCCACTCCTCGGCCCGGATGACGTGGCTGATCTGCATAAGATAGTCATCGAGCGGGATGCCGAGATGGGACGTGGGGTAGCCGCTGGGACGCAGCAGGATCTGATCGGTGAGGAAGCGGTTCTCGAAGCTGACCGTACCGCGCACGGCGTCGTCCCAACTCACCGCGCCTTCGTCCGGCACGCGCAAGCGGATGGAGTAGGGCGTGCCGGCGTCCAGCAGGCGCAGCTTCTCCTCCGGCGCCAGATGCAGGCAATGCCGGTCGTAGCGTGGCGGCTCCTTGCGGCGCTCTTGCTCGCGCCGCATCTCTTCTAGCCGCTCCTGGGTACAGAAGCAATAATAGCCGCCACCGCGTGTGACCAACTCCTCGGCGTATTGTCGGTAAGAAGGGAGGCGCTCGGTTTGCACGTAGGGGCCGTAGGCGCCGCCTTGCTGCGGACCCTCGTCAGGGTCCAGTCCCAGCCATTGGAGCGCATCCGGCAATTGCTGGACTGCGGCCGGTACGAAACGTAGGCGATCGGTATCTTCCAGGCGGAGGACGAAGCTGCCCCGCTGCTGCACGGCGAAAGCCTTGCAGAAGAGCGCAGCATACATGTTGCCAATGTGCGGTTCGCCTGTGGGGCTGGGCGCGACGCGCGTGCGCACCGGCCGGTCAGTAGGTGGCATGCGACCTCACCAACTTTCTCAACTCCTGCATGGCTACTGGGAAGCTGCCCCGCTCTGCGCCTGATTCGGGATAATCCCCTCAGGGAGCCCCGTCAATGCCGCGCGCTTGCCCACTGCGCTCGTTGTCCCACCGAGTACGCAGCGCCGCGGCATCGGCGAACTGTTGCTCCAGCACGTCACCACGACTCTCCGCCACCGCTTCTCGCCAGTGATCCAGTTCCGCCAGCAGGCGGTCCAGCCAGGATACCAGCGCCATGCCGTTGGTGAGCGCCAGGTCGCGCGATTCCTGCGGGGTGCCGCTCGCCGCACTGACGGCGTTATCAAACGGCGTTCCCGACACGCGAACGAGTTCGCGCCAGGCGTCACTGCCGCCGCTGATGCGGGCGAGCGCCGCCGCCATGATGCGGGGCAGGCCCTCCATCCCGGCTACCCAGGAGTCGTGTTCCGCCGGATCAACAAAGTAGGCGCGGGCTCCCGCCGCGTCGACGAGGGCATTGACGGTGTCCAGCCGGTCTGCCGGAGTGCCGACGGTCGTAGCAAGGCACCAGGGTCGACCCTGGAACATCGTGGCGCTTGCCTGATCGATGCCGGGGGCGCAGTTGACCAGGGGATGACCGCCGACGAAGCCGCTGCGGGCCGGCACGTAGCGCTCTGCCGCCTCCAGGATGGCTTGCTTGCTGGAGGCCAGATCGGTCACGACCGAGTCGGCCCGCAGCCGGGGACCGTACTCGCGCAGGAAGTCAATGACAGCCAGGGGCGGCACCGCCAGCACCACCAGGTCGGCGTCGCTGAGCAGATCCGCAATGTCGCTCGTCCCCTCGCGGATGGCTCCCTTCCGCTTGGCGTCGTTTTGCACGCGAGCGCTCGTGTCGAACCCGGTGACGTCGCCCCACTGCTTATGTGTACGTAACGCCAAACCGAGCGAGCTTCCCAGTGCTCCAAGGCCGATGATGCCGGTGCGCAAGAGGATTGCTCTCCCGCTCTACTCTACGAACCTGCCGGGTTCGCCTCCGGCGGCGTGGTAAAGCGATAACCGAAGCCGCGCACTGTCGTGATGTACTGGGCGGGGCCGTGCGCGTCCTCCAGCTTCTTCCGGAGGCGGCGGATATGCACGTCCACCGTGCGGGTTTTGCCAAGGAACTCGTAATCCCAGACGTCTTGCATCAACTGGTCACGGGTGAACAGGTGGTTCGGTTCACTGGCGAGCTTGACGAGCAACTTGAACTCGATGGGCGTCAGGTCAACGACCGATCCACTGATCTCGACGTCGTGTTTGGTGAGGTCGATCAGCAGACCAGGGTACTCGAGGCGCGGACCCTGGTTGGTCTGGACCGGCTCTGGCTTGCTACGGCGTGCTCGACGCAGCAAGGCGCGGATGCGGGCGACCAACTCGTCCATGTCAAACGGCTTGGAGAGGTAGTCGTCGGCGCCGATACGCAGCCCGATGGCCTTGTCGGTTGCCTGACCCTTAGCCGAAAGGAATATGATCGGCACGTCCGACTCTTCTCGGATCGCCAGGCAAATGTTGATCCCGTCCAGCCCGGGCATCAGGACATCCAGCAACACCAGGTCCGGCCTGGTGTCACGGAATGTTTGGACAGCGGTGCGCCCATCCGACGATTGGGCGACCGTGTAGCCCTCCTCCAGCAGTACCTGGCGCACGATGTCGCGCGTGTCGGCGTCATCATCGATGATGAGGATTTTTTCCGCGTCTGCCATGTGTTGTCCCTCCAGCACGCTATCATCTCGCAACCCAAACAGCAGGGGCCGACCGCTGCGCTGCCCGACCAACCCCTGGCTCCTGGCCGACGGTAGGTTTACCGTCCATTCACGGGGCAATTGTAACATTCCGATGTAGAGAATGCAAAGGAGAACCGGAGTGCTGCACGCCTGGGATCTCGTGATGCTGGCCTTCTGTCTTGCCCTTGCCTCGCTGTCATTAGTCCGCGGCCTGGCTGGGCTGCTCGTCGGTCGTGGCGCGCTCGGCGTGCTGGAAGCGCTCGTGCTCGTCCTGGCCGGCGCCGGCGGATTGATTGGCGCCGTGCTGGTGTACCACGGTCCTGGCTAGCAGGTAGGATGGTGTACCGCTCGACTGACGAGACGGTATCGGAAAGGCAAGGTGTTGTTGCGACTTCATGGTGTCTACCCGCCGATCCCCACCCTGTTCACCGCCGATGGCGCGGTGGCCGCACCTGAGTTGCGCGCTAATCTTGCCTGGTGGACGCAGACTGGCCTGGCCGGCTTTGTCGTCCTGGGCTCCAACGGGGAGTATGTCGCGCTCAGCACGGAAGAGAAGCTGGAGACCATCCGTATCACGCGCGAGTCTGTCAGCGCGGAGCAGTCAGTCATCGCCGGCACCGGAGCTGAGTCGACTGTGGAGACGATCCGGCTCTCGCGGGCTGCCGCCGGCCTGGGGGTTGACGCTGTCATCATCGTGACGCCGCACTACTACCGTTCGCGGATGGACGCTGCCTCCTTGCTCGCCCACTACCGGGCAGTGGCCGACGCCACGCCGGTGCCCGTGCTGCTCTATAATGTGCCGGCGAATACCGGCATTGATATGCCGCCCGAGGTGGTATTGCAGCTCGCCGAGCACCCGAATATCGTCGGCGTCAAGGACAGTTCCGGCAACCTGGCGTCAATGGCGGAGGTGATCCGAGCCAAGCCGGAGCACTTCGCGGTGTTTGCCGGTTCGGCAGGCTTCATGTTGCCTGCCCTGGCCATCGGCGCGGCCGGCGCTATCGTCGCGCAGGCAAATGTCGCGCCTCGCGAGACTGTGGCGTTGTACGACGCCTTCATGGCAGGCGACCTGCACATGGCCCGCCAACTGCAACTGCGCCTTTTGCCTGTCAATGCCGCAGTGACGGCCCGTTGGGGTGTCCCCGCCCTCAAGGCCGCAATGGACCGCGTCGGCCATTATGGCGGTCCACCGCGCATGCCGCTGCTCCCGCTGGGTAACGCCGAACGTGAGGCGCTCCACGCCATGCTGGCGGAAGCTGGATTGAGTTAAGCGCCAGCGCGCCGCCGCCGGACAGCACGGGCGGTTGCTACCAGGCAGAGCAGCGTACCGGCAGTGTAGACCAGCAGAAAGACCAGCCAGGGGCCAGGCAGCATCACGGTCGTCTTGCCCAGTGTTTCGGGAAACCAGAACAATGGTAAGCCGGCTTGCAGTTGTGCTTCGGTCAGACCGGCGGTGAGCCAGGGATTGCTGGCGGCGAGCGCCTCGCCGAAATAGATGAGCCAGGCCGGCGGTTGTTGGAGCAGCGCCGGAGATACGGTTCGCATGAGCGGTGATGCGAAGAGGGCCAGCACCGGTAGGCCCAGTGTCAACAGACCGGTGGCGGCGTAGGCAAAGCCGGTGGAGGCCCGGTTGCCGCGAAAAACCGCCGACGACCACAGCCCCAGGCTGCCGAATAATGCAAGGGTGGCCAGTTGGATCAGTGACCCGAACAGCAATTCCATAGGGTCAACGCCGCCCATCAAGAAAGCAAGGCTTTCGATTGGTAGCGCGGCGATCAGCAGCAACAACACATAGGCCAGACTGGCGCCAAGTTTACCGAGAACAATCTGGCGCGGCGACAGCGGCGTGACGAGCAGCACATCGTACGTCTGGCGCTCGCGCTCGTTGACGATCGCCCCGGCAGTCTGCGCCGGCGTCAGCACGCAGATCAAGAACAGTTCTACGCCAACGACCATCGGGAAAAAGGCGCTGCCCACGGCAACCCCCGCCCCACCGTTGCTGGAGTCCAGGCTGGCGGCGGTGATCAGGTAGATGCCCAGGAAGAAGAGACTGATGACCAACAGGCAGAAGGTCAGGAGGGTGATGCGCCGCCCGCTGCGCAAGCCGCCGCGCAGTTCACGCACGATCAGAGGATTGAGGGAAAGGCTCATACTGCCAATGGCTCGGTGTGTTGCATGAACACCTCCTCCAATCCCAGACGTTGCTCACGCATGCCGACAACGGGCATGCCCGCAGCCACGAGGCGCGCCAGCATAGCGGCTAACGCTCGATCGTCCTCCCGGAACTGGCCCTTGACGAGCAGCCGGTCGCCCGCCGTTGTGACGCTCAGCGCCGTGAGTTCCGGCAGGAGTGCGGCCAGCGCGCCTGGCGGCGTCTCCATGTTCAGGAACTCCACGATGATGACACGGCCGCCGGACACGTGCCCAAGTACATCGTCCAGGCTGCCAACAACTGCAAGCCGGCCGCGCTCCAGAATAGCGACGTGGCTGCAGATTTCCGCCAGGTCGGCCAGGATGTGAGAGCTGAGCAGTATCGTCTTGCCCAGGCGTTGCAGTTCGCGCAGCAGTTCGCGCAGCTCCACCCGCGCACGCGGGTCCAGGCCCGCCGCTGGTTCATCGAGCACCAGCACTGTGGGGTCGTGCAGGAGCGTCCGGGCCAGGGCCAGGCGCTGCATCATGCCGCGCGAGAGGCTGTGCACGTAGTCTTCCCGCCGAGCACGCAGGTCGACCAGTTCCAGCGTGTCGCGGATGGCCTCACGGCGTGTGTCGGGCGATAGGGCATAACAGCGGGCGTAGAAGTCCAGATACTCCCAGACGCACAGCTCACCATAAAGTCCAAACGTGTCGGGCATATAGCCGAGCCGGCGCCGAATCGTTTGCGGCGCCGACCGCACCGATTGCCCCAGCACCAGGGCATCACCGGCACTTGGTAGGAGCAGCGTGCAAATGACGCGCAGCGTCGTCGTTTTCCCAGCCCCATTGGGCCCAATGAGCCCGAAGATGCTGCCTTCCGGCACCTCGAAGGAGATGTCGTCAACGGCGGTGAAGCGACCGTAGCGATGACAAAGACTGCGGACGCTCACGGCGCTTTCGGCACTCACGGTGTACCGCCGTCCAGCGCCACATCCAGGGTCTGCACCTGCTCTCGTCCGTTGCCTCCGGTGATCTGCAGCCGAATCAGACCCCGCTGGTCGACATAGCGAGCCACCTGCTGCACTGTGAGAATGCCCTGCGTGAAGCCCGCTTGAACGTCCCACGTCCCCGCGTCCCAGTTGTAGAGCGCGACGCTGGTGCTGCTGGCGGCTGCCGTGGGCACGGCCTGGCCGTAGTTCGTGAGGTTGAGTCGAACATGTAGGGCCGTCCACCGGACGCTGCCAACAGGCGCCGGCGCCTGGAATTGGAAGACGGCTGTGGACCCTAAGGGAAGCCAGGGACCGCCAAACTGGTTGGTCACGCCGCTGTTCTGCAACAGGGAGCGTTGCGCAAAACCAAAGGGCAGGCTACCCGGGGAGGATGCGATGTTCACCGCCGCCGGCAACACATGCAGTGTCGTGTCGTGCTCTTGCACGTGCTGCCCCAGGACGTCAACGGAGAACGGCGCAGACGCGCTGAAGGCGAATACCTGGGGACCTCCGACCGCGCCGGCCTCACTGTTGCCTTGTAGCGCACTGTCCATAGCCGCCGCCAAAAGTGCCTGGCGGCTGCGCGCGACGCTGGTGTTACTGCCACTGAGCGTCGGCGGCGGGCGACTGGGGATACCCCCGACTGGGGCCACGGCGCCGCTGAGGACCAGCCTCACGGTGCGCTGTTCACCCGGACTCATGTCAGCGACGGAAGCGGTGTCGCCACCTATGACCAATACGACATCCTGCAAGACCCCGGCGCTGGTGTTGCGGAGCCAGCCGCTCACCGTGTTGCCGGTAAGCGTGAGCGAGGTAGCTACGGGCGACCGCGTAGAGGTCGTGCTGCCGTGTACCGCGAAGGCCTGCATTGACCATTTCTGCACGCGGATGTCCTCCACCAGGGAGGAGGGGCCGTTACTCACCACTGTCAGCTCGCTCGACCGTGTGCCGTTGGTGGTCGAATCCAACGCGCTAACGCCCAACCCGCCACCGATGCGGATGCTGTATGTCGACCGGCCCGGCGAGAAGATGCCCACAGCGCCCTCAACCGTCGTGGTTGCAGTGGCCGCCGTTTCCCTGCTGTGGCGGGCGATCGTGACGGTATTGAGGACGATATCCGAGCCTTTGATCTCACCGGCGAGCAAATAGGCGCCACCAGCGAACAGGACGCTGATCAGCGGGATCGTCAGCCAGAGCAGTTCTCGACGATGGAGTCCACGCAGGACCAGGTAGTTGAGCGGGCCTACCCCGGCGATGTAGCCAAAAATAAGCCAGGCCAACAGGGACCCGGACGGTAAGACGGTCTGGGGAAGGGCGTAGACCGCGCTGGACGGGCTGAACGATCCGCCCTGCTGGCTCACCTGTTGACCGTCGAGCACGTGGCGGCTTCCGGTAAGGATGTGCTGCCAGGCAAGTGCGCCGCCTGGCACGTCGTGCAGCGCCGGGGTACCGGCAGGCACGGCGAGAAACGTCACCCAACCCTGGCCTAGCGAACGGTCCACCACCAACGGGACGCCGCCGGCTTGCAGGCGGACGGTGCTACCAGTCACCGGGCGGCTCATCGCCACTGTCGTACTCTCCGCCCCTGTCTGGTGTGTCCAGGTGGCCAGGGCGGCGCCGACATCGATCACCGCAGTGCCCGTCAGGGTCACCGGCGCGATGTCGGCCAGCCCGGCCAGGGTCTCGCTCGCTCCCGTGCCGCCTCCCAGCACGAGTTGACCGCCACTGCCGACCCAGGCCGTGAGCAGGGAGCGTTGGGCAGCGCTCAAGGCCGATGTCGCGGTGTTGTCAATAACCAGGACGTCGACATCGTTCAGGGCAGGACCTGCTACCGGGATATCGTCAAGGGCGAGATGGGCAACGGAGACCGTGCCGTCAAACTGGCGAACCCCTCGCATGCCATCCAGCGCGTCCTGGGTCGGGGAAATAATGCCGTACAGGTAGTCGTGGGGACTGATAGCCGTAACGGGCGCCGACTGAGTCACGAGGGTGCGGCCGTCCTCGGTGAGTGTCACCGTCCGGTTGTTCGTTGCGGCCGGTGCGGGCGCAGCAAAGGACAGTCGCTTTTGCGAGTGGGTGGGGAGGATCGCAGCGACACTGTACTTGCCGGCAAGCGCAGCAGGAGTGCCGGCCGCCAGGTTCAGGCTGCCATTGATAGCCGGGCCATCGTTGCGGGCGAGAGCAGTGATTGGTAGCCAGCCGCCGGCCTTGTAGAATCCGTCAAACCCGGCGCGGACCTGCACATCAACGGTTGCCGTTGCCGTGGCGACCGGCGGCAGTGACGCCGCGCCGGCCGGACTGATACTCCAGGCCACCGCCAGCAGGAGGAGGCAGACGGAATAGACGTTGACTGGTCGAGCAGCGAGGCGCATCAACATACGACGAGTGTACGCCATCAATGCTGCTAGAATGAGACCGCGCCCGACTACGAGAATAGGATGTTGATGCTACGCCAGCTTGGCGATCTGATCCGACGCCAACACTATCTCCAGGCGTTCGCCGCGATCCGTCTGCTCGCCGGCGTCGTGGGTGGCGTTGGCCTGGTCGCGGCCTTCCTCACCGGCGGGCGCCCGGCTGACCTGCGCTGGTTCTTTCCGATCCTGGCAATTTTCACCATCGCCAACGTCCTGGCGGTCTGGCAGAGCAGCAGGCGGCGAATCGATCGCTGGCTCCTACCGTTGTCCCTCTTAGACACTGTGTTGATCGCCGCCCTCATTTTCGTCACCGGCGGCATTGCCAGCCCGCTGGAGTTGCTTTTTCTGTTTCCCATTGGGCAGGTCGCCATCGGCGCCTCGGTGAGTGCATCGCTCATTGTGGCCGGACTGGCCATCCTCACGTATACGGGGCTCTTGCTCTCGCCCTTCGGCCTTATCAATCTGACGCCGAGCCCGGGCGTGACACTCAACCATCTCAAGGCTTTCAATGTTGTCGTGTCGGACGTGCTGTTTTTTGCTTTTGCCCTGGCTGCCGGGCAGGCGGGGCAGGCCTTACGCTCCCATGAGCATCGCTTGCTGGATCGCGGCAGCCGGCTACGTCGCGAAGTGGGAACGCTGGCGCGCCTGGCCCGCACCACCGCTCGCGAGACCGAGCTGGCGCCCATCCTTGGCGCGGTTTTGGAGACGGCCGGCCTGGAGTTGGGTCTCACGCGCAGCGCCGTCATTCTGGGTACGAGTTCCGGCGGCTTGCAGGTTGCTTCCTCGCGCGGCTTTGAGGCGGCGGAATTGACTGATTGGGCAGTTCCTGCTGCCATCGTGCAGGGGCCGTTGGTGGGGACCGTGGTGCATCAGCGCCGCACACTCACCACGCAGCGCCGGTACCGTCGCCACCGGACGGGCGGCGCCGTCTACGAAGAGCAGACTCCCGGCGCCGCCGCGGCGCCGCTGCTGGTTGGTGATGTGTGCCTGGGCTGCCTGTATGTAGACGCGGGCACCCGTTCCTACTACTGGTCGGACGAGTCCCTATTGCTGTTGGAGGCGTTCGCCGACCTGACCGCCGTCTCCGTTGATAACACGCGCCTGTACAGCGGCCTTGTTGCCGAAAAGTCGAAGCTGGAGGCAACGATGGGCGCGGTCACCGATGCCCTCCTGATCTACGAACCGGGGGGCGATATATTGCTGGCCAATGCGCCGTTTCGTACCCTTTTCGATATCTCCTCTCAGGCGGCGCACCTGAGCGTGGCGGGACTCTCCACCTATATCAATGAGCAGCAGCGCCTGGGTTTCACTGACGGCCCCCACGAGAGCGAGGACCTCTTTGACGTTTCCCCTGCCGAGCTCGAAATCGGCCACCCGCTTCGCCTGCTACAACGGCGGGGCAAAGTCGTGCGCGATGAGGCGGGCCAGACGGTAGCGACCGTGCTGACCTTCCACGACGTAACCGAAGAGCACCAGGCGGAACGAGTGCGATCAGAGATTCTCTCCACCGTGTCCCACGAGCTGCGCACACCGCTCACGTCGATCAAGGGATTTATGCAGATCTTCGATCGCCGGCAACGGCGTGGCGAGGCGGTGGCGGACCAACACGAGTTGCACCTGGTCTTGCATCAGGTTGAGCACCTGATGTCGCTCGTTGATGATCTGCTCGATGTTTCTCATCTGCCGGGCCGCCACATGCGGTTAGTACGCAGCACGGTTGATCTGGCCGACCTCAGCCGCCAGCGTATTGGACGGGCGGTGGCCGAGACCGGGCGGCGGGTCAATATGGTCTGTGATGCCGAGTACGTCTGTGGCCAATGGGACGGCAAGAAGCTCGCCCAGGTACTGGACAATCTGCTCAATAACGCCGTCATGTACTCCGACGCTGATTCGGCCATTGATGTGCGACTGCAGAATACGCCGGGGCGGCTACAGCTTGGTGTGCATGACCTGGGTGTCGGCGTCGTGCCGGAACATCAAGCCGATGTGTTCGAGGCCTTCTTCCGTGTGGACAACACGACCACGCGCCGCACGAACGGCCTGGGCATCGGGCTGTACCTCTGCAAGCGCATCGTGGAACAACATGGCGGGGAAACCTATGTCAAGAGCACACCCGGTGTGGGAAGCGAGTTCGGATTCTCGCTTCCCCTGAGCCACGCCGACCTGGAAAGCTCGCGCCGTGCCCTTCCGTCGGTCGCCGGCGCCCACCCAGGTCAGTGAACGAAAGTGACCCCCCAGCCGGTGTGTGCCCAGCGATAGGTAACCCGACCAAAGTACGGGTAGTCCATTTCGCTCACCTGGAACCAGCCGTTGTTGCCGACTGACGTGACGTAGGCAACGTGTCCTGCCCCCCAGGAACCCTGGACGCCGGGCTGGAAGACCACGACAGCGCCAACCGCCGGCGCCGAATTGACCTGGAAGCCGGCGTTGCTGGCCGACGTTGACCAGTACCAGGCATTTCCGCTGACGCTGCTTCCGATATCTGGCCGCATCTGGGCCGCCCAGTACGTGCACTGTCCCCAGGGGAAGGACGACGCCTGAGCGGCGCCGGCCATTGGGACGAGCACCAACAGCGTCACGGCGAAGACGCTCACCAACCACTTGCGCAAAATAGAACCCTCCTCATAGACCCCTTGAGCCGGCAACGCGTCCAGGGCCACTGTGAGGCTCCCATCCCTCCCAGAAGCCGCCGGATCGCGCCTCGCCAAGAAGCACGCTACCGTCGGCGTGTCGAGCAGGCCGTTTTCCCAGGACCGCCATGCCGACAACAAGGCCAGTGTACGGAGATAGGCGACAAGAAGGGCGTTTAGTGGCCCCAATGTACTAGGGGACGCGAGCGCAGCGAGCTAGACGTAGCCGCGCTTGGCGAGTAGTTCGCCCGTAAGCACGGCGCCGCGGGCGGCCCCCATGCGCGTATTGTGGGAGACCAGTACCCACCTCAGGCCGTTGGGCAGCGCATCGTGTTCTGCCACTCGCCCGACTACCGTCGCCATGCCGTGGTCGGTGTCGCGGTCCAGGCGCGGCTGCGGCCGGTACGGGTCGTCGCGCAGGACGATTGGGGTACAGGGAGCGGAAGGCAAGTCGAGGCCGGCAAGGTCACCAGCGAACTCGGCCAGAGCGGCCCGAACGTCTTCAAGGGGAGCGTGGCGTAGCGTTGACGCATAGACCACCTCGGTATGGCCGTCACGGACGTTGACGCGCGTACAGGTGGCGCTAAGGCGCAGCGTGGCCGGGGTGATCGCCCCATCGCTGAGCGTCCCCAGAATCTTGCTTGCTTCGCGTTTGACCTTTTCTTCCTCGTTCGGGATGTATGGGATGACATTGTCGAGGATGTCCAACGCCAGCACGCCGGGGTTACGCCCGGCCCCGGAAAGGGATTGCATCGATACCATCACCACTGATTGCAGCCCGAAGGCATCGGAGATTGGCTTCAAGGTGATGGCCATTCCCGTCGTCGTGCAGTTGGGGATCGGGACAACGTACCCCTTCCAGCCGCGCTCCTTGCGCTGCACGTTGATCAGCGGCAGGTGGGCGGCATTCACGCCGGGGATCAGCAACGGCACATCCGGCTCCATGCGGAAGGCAGACGACGTGCTGACGACCGGCACGTGTTGCGCGAGGCGCGGTTCCAGTTCCCGCGCGACGTTGCCTTCTTCCACGCCCGTGAAGATCAGGTCCAGGCCGGCAGGATCGAAGTCGGCAGCGTCTTCGACCTCAATGTCGGCGAACGTCGCCGGCAACTGTTCCTCGCAGAGCCAGCGCGACGCCCCACTGTTGGGATCGCGCAGCGCCTCGGCGTAACGCTTGCCGGCAGACCGCGCCGAGGCCGCGAGCCGTGTGACGGTAAACCAGGGATGCTTCTCAAGAGCGACCAGGAACTGCTGTCCGACCACTCCCGTTGCCCCGATTACCGCTACCTGAACGGCCATGACGATCTCCTACGCAATACCAACGAAGGCGCTACCCGCCAGAGGTAAGCCAGGCTGACAGTATACGGCGATTGGTGGCGCCAATGGACAACGCCGGACGACGCCATACACTATGGCAGACGTGACCTGGTGAACGAGGAGTATGGCGTGAGTGAAGCACCGACGGACGAGCAGAGCAGGCTGGTAGAACTCATCAAGTCCCTGACCGAGATGATCGGGCCATCCGGTGAAGAAGGGCCGGTGCTGGATGCCGTGACGGCGCTGTGGGAGGAAGCCGGGGTACGGGTAGAGCGCAGTCAAATCGGCAACCTCACTGGGCGCGCCGGCGGTCGTGGGCCGAAGTTGCTGCTTGCCGCCCATGCCGACGAGTTGTGCTATTTCGTGCGCGCTATTGACCCGGCGGGCTACCTCCGGCTTGCCAACGGCCAGTCCTGGGTACGCAACACGAGCTTCCGAAACGCCTTCGCGATCGGCAGCCCTGTGGTCATTCTGGCGCGCGATGGACCGCTTCCCGGCTACATCGCCAGCGTCACTGGACACCTGGCGAGCCTCGTCCTGCGCGAACCAACCGAGTTGACGTGGAACGACTTCTGGGTCGACACCGGGCTTTCCGGCGCGGAGTTGCGCCAGCGTGGCGTGACCCCCGGAACCCGCATCGTCTGGGAAGCCACGACGCGCCGCGTGGGCAGGCACCTCGTCGGCAAAGCATTTGATGATCGCGTGGCTCTAGCGGTAATCACTGAGGTGGTTCGGCGCGTGCCCGAGGCGGAACGGCAGTGGGAACTGGCCCTTGCGGCGACAGTGCAGGAAGAAATTGGCGTGATTGGCGCCTCCGCACTGGCCGCTCGCGAGCAATTTGCTGCCGCGATTGTCATCGAGAGCGGCCTCACGGGTGATGTGCCCCAGGCCGGCGAGACTGCCATGCCTGTCCGCCTGGGAGGGGGACCTGTCCTCGTCCACAAAGACTCCCTGGTCCACTATGACCACGCCCTCACGGCCAGGCTGGAGCGCTGTGCAGCAAGGTGCGCCATTGGCATCCAGCATGCCGTCTTTGGCAGCTTCGGCAGCGACGGCTCCGCCTTCATGAAGGCTGACATACCGACGGCGCTGGTCGCCTTCCCCACTCGCTACACACACTCGCCGTTTGAAACGGCGGACGAGCGGGACATTGGCGGGTTGGTTGCCTGGCTGTGTGCTTTTGTACGGGGGGAGGAATGAGCAACTCGGAAGCTCAAGGTTCGAGGCGATCGGAAACGACAGCGACGCGGCCAACGTCGGAGGCCCTGGCTGAGCACGTCGAGGCAGTCATGCACCGCGGCATCACGGCCAGCTGCATGCCAGGGGCGGTGGTACTAGTCTGGCACGACGGCCAGGTGTTGTTACATGCAGCCTATGGTCATGCGGTGCTCTGGCGGGACGGCGAGACTCGCATGGCGGATCCGATTCCGGCAACCGTCGACACTGTGTATGACTGTGCCTCGCTGAGCAAGCTATTTACTGCCACTTGCGTGTTGCGATTGGTAGAGCATGGGGCAGTGGGACTGGATGTGCCCGTCGCCCAGTACCTGCCGGAGTTCGGCGCGAGCGGCAAGATGGCAATCACGGTACGCCAAACGCTGGCGCATGTCAGTGGTCTCCATTCCGGCCTGCAACTCTGGCGAATGGACCTATTGCCGGCGGCACGCGTGCAACGCGTGCTGGCCGATGCGCCCGACCATCCGCCTGCCACCTTCTTTTGCTACAGCGACCTGAACGCGATTGCGCTCGCCACCCTGGCTGAACGCGTTGATGGTCGAACGCTGGACCGCCAAGTGACGGAGGACATTACCGGTCCCCTTGGCATGAGCGACACCGGATACAACCCGGCTCCCGGTGTCGGGCAGCGGATCGCCGCCACTGAATACCAGCCACACGAGGCCGGGCGGAATATGGTGCGTGGTACCGTCCACGACGAGAACGCCTGGTCGCTCGGCGGCGTGGCCGGCCATGCCGGCATCTTCAGCACGGCGCAGGACCTGCTGCGCTTCGCGCGCTGTCACCTGGAAGGTGGCGCGCTCGATGGGGTACGGCTATTGCGGCCGGAGACCGCCGCTGAGATGCAGCGATTGCAGACGGGTTACCTGGCCTCCGGCGCAACCCGAGGTCTTGGGTGGGAGTTGACGAAGCAATACTACATGGGCAAGCTCTGCTCACCGACGACATTTGGCCACACCGGCTTCACCGGCACGTCGTTGGTTATCGCGCCGGAGAGCCGTACCGTCGTCGTGCTGCTCGCCAATCGGGTACACCCCAGTCGAAACGGCCCGCCCTTCAATCCAGTACGGGAGGCTGTCGCGGACGCGGTGGCAGAGGCGCTGACAGCGTAATGCGCCCATGCTACGCTACTCACCACCAGGAAGCGAGGCAGCATGCAAGCCGAAACAGTGATTCTCGACTGGCCGCGGGGTGCCCACTGGGCCCTCTTCGACAGTGAAGAACAGGATGAACCGTTGGCTGGGCAAGACCACGCCGACACCATCGACAGCCTCTCCTACCCTTTGCGCGGTCGCCTGTCCGGCCCCGATTGCTTTGTGGCCGCCGAGTTGCGCGTGCATCGCAATCCCGGGAACCTGCGCGACTACAAAGAGCCGGATGTGTTGGTCGCCTTCGGCGTGCCCGACCGTGTGCGACCGCGCTACGACCTCTGGCAAGAGGGCAAGGCCCCCGATCTGGTGATCGAGGTGCTCTCGCAGTCGTCGGTCGAGAACAAGGACCTGACTGACAAGCGCGACTGGTATCGCCGTGAGGAAGTGCGCGAATACGTGGTGCTGGACCCCAGCGGGGACTTCGCGCCGGAACCCCGGCTGCAAGCCTGGCTCCTTGGCCGCCGCGCCGATGGCGGTGCTGATCGGTACCGGTTGGCGGAGGGTGACACGCTCTGGAGCGCGGTGATCCCCTTCGGCTGGCGAGTGGTGGACAACCGGGTGCGGGTGGTCGACCGGGCGACCGGGGAGCTGTTTCCCTGGATCACCGAGGTAGAACCGCAGTTGCGCCGGGAGGTCGCCCTGCGACAAGCGGCGCAAGAGGACGCGCGGATCGCCCAGGAGGACGCGCGGGCGGCGCAGGAGGAAGCGCGGATCGCCCGGGAAGCGGCACGCCTGGCGCAGCAGGAAGCGCAACAGGCTGCGGTACGCCTCGCAGAGGAGACCACGCGTCATGCCACGGCGCTGGCCGGGCTGGAGCGGGAGCACGCGGAGGTATTGGCACAGTTGCGCCGTCAGTTGGATGAACTTCAGCGGCGGTCGTGACGGCCGCCTTGTGACGCTGTAGTATCCTCTCCGATGACACCGCGGCGTATGTGTGGTGAGTGGGGAGGGGTCCATGCGCATTTGCCGTTACGCTCAAGTGAATGCTGAGCCTAGTTTCGGCGTCGTGGTCGATGATCGGGTGTATGCGGCGCCGCACCGTGTACTTGGTGAACTGCTGCAGCATCTGGAGGAGAACTCGGCCGCGGCCTATACAGCGCTGGAGACGAGTACCGCCGCGCCGCCGGTCTGTTTGTGGCCCGAGCTAGAATCGGGGACGGCGGGTGATTATCACCTCCTGGCGCCACTGGACGACCAGGAGGTGTGGGCTGCCGGCGTAACCTACCAGCGCAGCGCCCGGGCGCGCGAGGACGAGTCCAAGCAGAGCGGCATCTATGATCGCGTCTACGTGGCTGAGCGGCCGGAGTTGTTTTTCAAGGCGACTGCGAGTCGCACCGTCGGCAGTGGCGGGACCGTCTACATTCGCAGTGATTCGCACTGGAACGTGCCGGAGCCGGAGCTGGCCGTGCTCGTGGGGCCGCGGGGCACGATTCTCGGCTACACGGTTGGCAACGACGTCAGCTCGCGCGACATTGAGGGCGCCAACCCGCTGTATCTGCCGCAAGCGAAAGTCTACGCGCGCTGCTGTGGCCTTGGACCGGCCATTGTGTTGGCCCGTGACATCCCGGACGCCCAATCCTTGGCAATTCACCTGCGCATCGAGCGCCAGGGTGCTGTCGCGTTCAGCGGCGACACGAGTACCGCTAACCTCAAGCGATCACCGGCAGAATTGGTGCGTTACTTGATGCTGGACAACGTCTTTCCCCACGGGGCCTTTCTGCTGACGGGTACGGGTATCGTGCCGGACGACGCCTTTACCCTGGAAGCGGGCGATGCGGTGCGCATCAGTATCGACGGTATCGGCACGCTGCATAACGGGATTGAGCGAGCACCCGGTGCCGCCGTCTGACCGGCGAGCGAGCGCCAAACAGGCGGCAATCTACGATCCGATCGCTCGCTTCTACGACCTTGACCACGCCGGCTTCGATGACGATCTGGCCTTCTACGGCGAGTTTGCCCGCATGGTGAGCGGCCGCTTGCTGGACATCGGGGTGGGGAGCGGACGCGTCGCCGTACCGCTGGCGATGGCCGGCCACGAAATCACGGGGATCGACGTGTCACAGCCCATGCTGGCGTTGGCCGGACAACGAGCGGCTGGCGCGGGAGTAGGCGAGCGCTTGTCCCTGGTGCATGCTGATGCGGCCACAGTCTCACT
The DNA here is from genome assembly GCA_002404055.1 of Chloroflexi bacterium UBA4733. The sequence continues at coordinate 2,596 of DHIZ01000377.1, read as the reverse complement.
GGCGGAGCGCTTTGGTCTTGCTTTCTTTTCCCTGAACACATTTTCCCATCTCCTGACCCCGCGCGAGCAACTTGCGGCGTTGGCGAACGTGCGCCGTCACCTGCGACCCGATGGACGCTTGCTGATTGACCAGTGGAACCCCTATGCCTCCACCGCCCCCGACAGCTCCGGGCAATGGATGTTTGGCTATCGCCGGCAGGCTCCCGATGGCCATTGGGTGACACAATCGGTGAGCAGCAGTGCCGATCAGGCGGAACAGCAACTGCACACGAGGATCATGTATGACGAAGAGATCGCCGCCGCCAGCCCCACCCGCCGTGACGTTGGCGGCGCAGTCTTGCGGCGCACCACCGTGACGTTGCGCTTGCGCTTTTTCTACCGATATGAGGTAGAATGGTTATTACTCGCTGCAGGGTATGAACTGGAAACGGTGTTCGGCAGCTACGACCTGGGGCCGTACAGCGCCGAAGCCCCCCGGCTCATCTGGCTGGCGAGGAACAGCGCGAGCTAGGTGGTGTCGAGACGGCTGGCGACTAAAGTCGCCAGGCTCGTTGCGGTGAGTATACTAGAAGCGCTTTGTCTCTATTCGCAGAACATTGACCGTCGACCGCTCTACCTGTTAAGCTATTCGTTTGGGGGTTCGCACGGCGGACCCTGGTTTGTCGTTTGCGCCGTTAAGCGAGGGGTGACACTTTGGCTGATCGCGTCCGGTTTGGTAAGGCTCCTGAGATTTTACCAATTCCCGATCTTATCCGGACTCAGATCGAATCCTTCGGTGATTTTACCGGAGAAAGTTGGAGAAAGGCAGAGGCGGCCCGTCGGCAGGCGATAGCGCAGGGTTTGCCCGATCCGGGCAACACTGCCGCTTTCGGTTTGCGCGAGCTTTTTCGCGAAATTTCCCCGATTACGGACTTTTCGGGCCGTAGTTACGAGTTGCGTTTCATCGTGTCCGACGAAGCGTTTGGCAAGCCGAAATACACGGTGGCCGAGTGCCGCGAGCAGGACCGCACGTATTCGGCCCCCCTGCGCGTCAAGGCGACCTTGCTCATCAAGAGCACTGGCGAGATCAAAGAGCAAGATATCTACTTCGGCGAGTTTCCGATGATGACGCCGCAAGGCACCTTCATTATCAGTGGCACCGAACGCGTCGTCGTGTCGCAGTTGGTGCGTTCGGAGGGCGTGTACTTCACGCTAGAGACCGACGCCACCTCCGGCCGGCAGCTCTGCCAGGGAAAGGTGATCCCCAGTCGCGGAGCCTGGATGGAGTTTGAGACCTCCAACCGAGACGTTATGTCGGTCAAGATTGACCGCAAACGCAAGATCCCCATCAGCACCTTTTTGCGCGCCATCGGCATCGGTGATAGCGCTGCCCTGAAGGAGCGCTTCGCCGATATCGACACTAATCCTGACCACCAGTACATGGCATCCACGATCGACAAGGACCCGGCAAAGAGCGTCGAAGACGGGTTGATCGAGGTCTATAAGCGTGTCCGGCCCGGCGATCCGCCCACGTTGGATAACGCCCGCAGCCTGATGGCCAACACCTTCTTCAGTGACCGCCGCTACGACCTTGGCCGTGTTGGCCGCTACAAGGTCAACAAGCGTTTGGGACTGACGCTCGGCAAATCGGTACGCACCCTGGACGAAGAAGACATCATCGCCATGGTGAAGATGCTGATCAAGCTGAACAACGGCGAAGGTCGGCCGGACGACATTGACCACTTGGGCAACCGCCGTGTCCGCGCCGTCGGGGAGCTTATCGAGAAGCAGTTTCGCGTCGGTTTGATTCGCATGGAGCGGGTCATCAAGGAGAAGATGACGATTCAGGACGAGTCGGCGGCCACGCCGAGCGCCATGATCAACATCCGTCCCGTGGCCGCGGCGCTGAAGGAGTTCTTCGGCGGCAGCCAGCTCAGCCAGTTCATGGACCAGACCAACCCGCTGGCGGAGATCGAGCACAAGCGCCGCCTCTCGGCCATGGGTCCGGGCGGTCTCAGCCGCGATCGTGCCGGCTTCGACGTGCGCGACGTA
>DHIZ01000377.1:0-409 GCA_002404055.1 Chloroflexi bacterium UBA4733 | reverse complement strand
CGGCTTCATTGAGACGCCGTACCGCCAGGTGATTCGTCGGCTGGATAGCAACAGCCCGGACCTGCTCAACCGGCAGCTCGACGAGGACATCGTCGATGCCGGTGGCAAGGTGCTGGTCACACGGGGAACACGCATCAAGGCGGCGACGCTGAAGCGTATCGCTGACCTACACGCACGCGAGGTGACGATCGTCCCCTACGTGTCGGCGACGATTGATCCCAAACGCGACTTTCTCTCGGCGGATACCGAGGAACTGTACACCATCGCCGAAGCCAACGCGCCGCTCAACGAGTACGGCGAGTTTGTGGCCGCCCGCGTCTCCTGCCGCCACGGCGAGGACTTCTTGCAGGAAGACCCGGAACGCATCGACCTGATGGATGTATCACCCAAGCAGATCGTGGCGATTGCC
>DHIZ01000301.1:28450-34489 GCA_002404055.1 Chloroflexi bacterium UBA4733 | reverse complement strand
GCTTCGCTTGCCGGCCCTCCCCCTGAAGGGAGAGGGCCTCGTTGCATCGGGAACGACGGTTGCAAACACCGGCGACGCTGGCTCGGCTGAGCACGGCGACGGCTGCATGTCAAGGTTGCCGTCTCCGTTCTTGAACACAACTCAGGGCCTCGGTGGTGTACTGGGTACTGCCCGTCCCGTTAACCTGATCTATCGCGCCACCAGGGCCACCCTTGCTTGCCCCATCGCAACCGGCATTCCGTCCGCAACGAGGCCCTCTCCCTTTAGGGGGAGGGCCGGCAAGCGAAGCGCGCGGGAGGGGTTCCCCCAGCCAGTGAACGTACTGAGGAGTTCCCATGGTTAAGCTCACGATTGATGGCCAGGAAGTCGAGGTGCCGAAGGGTACCGTGATCGTCGATGCTGCCAAGACGGTTGGCATCGAGATTCCGATCTTCTGCTACCACGACAAGATGAAGCCGGTCGCCGCCTGCCGCATGTGCCTGGTAGAAATCGACAAGATGCGTGGGCTCAACCCGGCCTGCGCCATCACGGTCGCTGAGGGCATGGTCGTCCACACCGACACGCCGCCGGTGATTCATCAGCAGAAGGCGCTGCTGGAGATGCTGCTGATTAATCACCCGCTGGACTGCCCCGTCTGTGACAAAGGCGGGGAATGCCCGTTGCAAGACACCACCTTCAAGTTCGGCCCCGGCGTCAGCCGCTACATCGAGCCGAAACGGCACTTCGTCAAGCCGCTGCAACTCTCGGACCGCATCTACCTGGACCGCGAGCGTTGCATCATGTGTTACCGCTGCGTCCGCTTCCACTCCGATATTTCGCAGGACAATGCCCTGGGTGTGATCCACCGCGGCGTTGACTCGGAGATCGGCGTGGCGCCCGGCCACACGTTGGACTCGCCCTTTCAGGGCAATATCACCGAGATTTGCCCGGTGGGGGCGCTGACCAACAGCAAGTACCGCTTTACGGCGCGGCCCTGGGACATCCAGAACGTGCCGACGGTCTGCCCGCACTGCGCTGTCGGCTGCAACACCTCGCTCACCATCCGCGAAGGCGCCATCAAGCGAGTGCTGTCGCGGCGCAATGACCCGGTCGATGACGGCTGGCTCTGCGACAGAGGCCGCTTCTCGTTTGATTACGTGAACAAGCCGGAGCGGTTGACCACGCCGCTGGTCCGCAAAGGCGACCAGTTCGTGGCGGCGAGTTGGCGGGAGGCCTTGAGTCTGATCGCCCAACGCTTCGCCGAGATCAAGGAAGCGAATGGCCCCGACGCCATCGGCGGTCTCTGCGCGCCGACGCAGACGAATGAAGAGGCTTATCTCTTCCAGAAGTTCATGCGCACTGTTGTTGGCACCAACAACGTCGACTATCGAACTCCCGCGCAGGGCGACAGCGATGCTGCATTGCAGCAGTTGTTCGGCTACCGCGCGGCGATGGGGTCCATCAGTGGCCTGGAACAGGCGAAGACGATCCTGCTGGTCGGCGCCAACCCGATCCTAGAGCAGCCGGTGCTGGACCTGCGCATCCGCAAGGCGGTCGTACAGGGGACGACGCTCATTACCGTGAACGAGGAGGCGCAACGGCTGGACGAGATTGCCCGCTACGCCTTGCATGCCAGGGCCGGCAGCGAAGCAGCGCTGATCAATGGCATCCTCAATGCGCTCATCGCCTCCGGCAAGGTGGCGCCGGAAGCCGAGCAGCGCTTCCCCGGTCTGACGGCGCAGGTGCAGCAGTGGGTGGCAGAGGCCACGCCGGCCGCGGTGGCCCAGCAGACGGGAGTTGCGGCGCAACTCATCACGGCGGTCGCGGCGCAGTTGGTCGAAGGCGGCCCGGCGGCAATCTGCTACAGCGAGTCCTGGGCCGACAGTCCGGCGGGAGCGGCGGTCGTGTTGCCGTTGGCTTACCTGGCGATCCTGAGTGGTAACGTTGGCAAGGTCGGCGCCGGCCTGAACCGCCTGCCGTTACACGGCAACTCACAAGGAGCGATCGACATGGGGCTGTTGCCGCACGTACTGCCGGGACACAAGAATGTTGCCGATGAGGCCGCCCGCAGGGCGCGGGCAATGAGCTGGGGCGCCGAGGTACCGATGACAGTGGGGCGGGGCACGCGCGAGATGCTGGCCGCCGCGCAGTCTGGTGATCTGCAAGCCCTCTTCGTTACCGGGCAGGACCCGGCGCTGTGGGGCGAGGAGGCGCGCGAGGCGTTGGCTCAGGTGCCGTTCCTTGTTGTGCAGGACATCTTCTTGACGGAGACAGCCAAAGGCGCCGACGTGATACTGCCTGCCGCTTCCTATGCCGAACAGGATGGCACCTTCACCAACCTGGAGCGACGTATCCAACGCATCCGGCCGGCAGCCACGGTGCGGGGTGATATCCTATCGGGCTGGCAGGTCGTCAGCGACCTGGCCAACCGGCTGGGCGGGCGCTTCTACTACGGCAGTGCGGCGGAGGTGATGGTGGAGATTGCGGCGACGGTGCCGATCTACGCTGGTGTTACTTACGGCCGTGTGGGCGCCAAAGGCTTGCAGTGGCCGGTGCCGGATCGCAAGCACGCGGGCACGCCGTTCCTGTACGTGGAAGCGCGCGCGGCGGAACCAGCGGCGGTCGCCGTGGGCAAGGAGTAGTGGTGGATACGCTGGTCAATGGCGCAGGCTACCTGACGCCGTCGTTGCTGGTCGGCGCGGTTCTGGGCGCTACGACGGTCGACACCTTCGTCGTCGTGGAGGCCATCATCTACGCCGCCGTGCTGGCGCTCGTGCTGGTCACCGGCTTCGCCTACTCCACCTTGCTGGAGCGCAAGCTGATCGGACGCTTCCAGGATCGCTACGGACCGAACCGCGTGGGACCGTTCGGCCTGCTGCAGCCGGCCGCCGACGGCGTCAAACTCTTCTTCAAGGAGGACGTCGTACCGGCCACGGTGGACCGCCCCATGTATTTCCTGGCGCCGTTTATCGTGGTGGTGACGGCCCTGCTGGCCTTCGCCGTGATACCCATCGGGCCGACGTTCTTGATCGGCGGCCATCGCGTGGAGCTGGCGTTGATGGATGTCAACGTCGGCATCCTCTTCACGCTGGCGATCACCTCGATCACGGTCTACGGCATAGTGCTGGCCGGCTGGTCTTCCAACAACAAGTACTCGCTGCTCGGCGGCGTGCGCTCGGCGGCGCAGATGATCAGCTACGAACTGGCCCTCGGTCTGGGTCTGGTCGGCGTCCTGCTCATAACGGGGTCGCTGAGCCTGCAGGACATTGTCAATCAGCAGGACAAGATCTGGACCCTCAACTGCTTCCGGACGCCGATCGGCTTCTTTGTCTACCTGCTGGCGGGTATCGCCGAGACGAACCGGGCGCCCTTTGACCTGGCGGAGGCGGAAGGTGAGTTGGGTGCCGGCTACCACACCGAGTACGTCGGCATGCGTTTCGGCATGTTCTTCCTCGCTGAGTACATCAACATGATCACGGTCAGCGCCATCGCCACTACATTCTTCCTAGGCGGCTGGCAAGGCCCCTGGGTGGGAACGATCCCCATCCTGGGTGTGCTCTGGTTCGTGCTCAAGGTGTTCCTCTTCATGTGCGGTTATATGTGGTTGCGGGCGACCCTGCCGCGCATCCGCTACGACCGGCTGATGCGCCTGGGCTGGCTGGTGCTGCTGCCGCTCGGCATCCTCAACGTGCTCTGGGCATCGTTCTTCTACGCCCTCTTTCAGACGTTCGGATGGGTATAATCGCGGGGTGATACGAGCAAGCGCGGTGGATCGTCAGGGGGCGAATAGTCAGTTGGCAGGTACAGGCCAGGCGGCAACCGGTCGCGTCGGCGCGGAAAGGTAGTACAAGGTGGCCCAAGAGTCGAGCGGAGTCGGCGCGGTCTGGGGAGATATCCGGGCCTTCGGCGCGGGCTTCAAGACGACGTTCAGCCGGTTGCTCAAGAAGCCCTTGACGGTCCAGTACCCCGAAGAGCGGCTGCCGATGGCCCGCCGCTTCCGTGGGCTGCACAAGCTGCTGCGCTACCCGGACGGCCAGGAGAAGTGCATCGGTTGCTCGCTCTGCGCGGCGGCATGCCCGGCCAGGGCGATTCGCGTCGTGGCTGCCGAAAACACGGAGACCGAACGTTACTCTCCCGGCGAGCGCTACGCCAGGATCTACGAGATCAACATGATCCGCTGCATCTTTTGCGGCTATTGCGAAGAGGCCTGCCCCACCGGGGCGATTGTGCTGGGTCAGCAATACGAGCTGGCCGACTACCACCGCGACGACTTCATCTACACCAAGGAACGCCTGCTGGTGCCCTTCCTCGGGAAACTGAACGATGACCGGCCACAGTACAGCCGGGGCTTGACCGAGCAAGGGCAGCAGGCGGAAGCACAGACGACGGGGACGCGATAAATGGCGCAAGTGCTCTTCTGGATCTTCGCGGTGCTGGCGGTGATTGCCAGCCTCGGTGTCATTAGCCTGCGCAATTCCGTCCACTCCGCCGTCTCGTTGACCGGGACGTTGGTCTGTCTGGCGGTTCTCTACATTCTGCTGGGTGCCGAGTTTGTCGGCGTGGTGCAGATCATTGTCTATGCCGGAGCCATCATGGTGCTCTTCCTGTTCGTCGTCACCCTGCTGAGTCCGGGACGGGAAGAAGTGGACGACCGGCTACCGGGGCAACGCTGGATTTCCGGTGTCCTGGCCATTGCCCTGCTGGTGGAGGCAGGTTTTCTGCTGACCAGTAATGCGTTGCCCGCAGCCAAAGCACTGCCTGCGGATTTCGCCGCGCCGTGTACCGGCCAGGGCCAATGCATCGGCAACGCGCAACTCATCGGCCAGGCCATCTTCACGTCCAGCTACCTGTGGCCCTTTGAAGTGACGACGATCGTGCTGTTGGTGGCTGTCGTGGGGGCCATCGTGCTGGCAAAGCGGAGGGTGGCGTGAGCACACCGTTATCGGATTACCTGGTGCTCGGCGCCATCCTGTTCACCGTTGGCATCGCCGGCGTGCTCACGCGCAAGAATCCGCTGATCGTCTTCATGTCGGTCGAGTTGATGCTCAACTCGGTCAACCTGACCTTAATCACCTTTTCCCGACTCTGGGGTTCGGTGGACGGCCAGGTCATTGCCTTGTTCGTGCTGGTGGTAGCGGCGGCGGAGGTGGTGGTCGGACTGGCCATCATCGTGACCATCTTCCGGGCCCGCGCCACTGTCGATATCGACGACGTACACACGCTGCAAGGGTAGGGGATGCTCGGTTACAACAGGTTGGGTAAGGGAGACTGATGGTCGGCTATTTGTGGCTCGTGGTGGCCCTTCCCCTGCTCGGTTGCGCGATTAACACCCTGTTCGGGGCGGCGTTTTCCAAGCGCACCGTCGCAGCGATCGCCTGCGGCGCCGTCCTGGCCTCCTTCATTGTGGGGTTGTTCGTCTTCCTGGATCTGGGCACGTATGCGGTTAAGGATCAGTTCCAGCTTTTCGTACCCTACGTGTGGATTGGTGGCGCCGATACGCACGTCGATCTTTCCTTCCTGGCCGACCCGCTGACGATGGTGATGGTGCTGGTGGTCTCCGGCGTGAGTTTCCTGATTCACGTCTACTCCACCGGCTACATGTGGCGCCCGGCCTATACCACGGATGAGCGGCAGCAGACGGGCGAGTATCGGCGCTTTTTCGTCTACATGAACCTGTTCGTCGCCTCGATGCTCTTGCTGGTGACTGCCGGGAACTATCTGCTGTTGCTGGTGGGCTGGGAGGGTGTGGGCCTCTGCTCGTACCTGTTGATCTCCTTTGAGTTCCGGCGTCGTGCCGCCATGGTGGCGGGTATCAAGGCCTTTGTCGTGAACGCCATCGGTGACGTGGCGTTGCTCATCGGACTTCTGGTGCTCTACACGCAGTTGGGATCTGTCAGCTTTGGCGACGTGTTCACCAATGTCGGCAAGCTGCAGGGGAACGCCCCGACCTTCGTTGCTCTGCTCTTCCTCTTCGCTGCCACTGCCAAGTCGGCGCAGATCCCGCTCTATACCTGGCTGCCGGACGCTATGGAGGGTCCGACGCCGGTGTCGGCGCTGATC
>DHIZ01000301.1:1124-28309 GCA_002404055.1 Chloroflexi bacterium UBA4733 | reverse complement strand
CCGGTCTCGGCGCTGATCCACGCCGCCACGATGGTGACGGCCGGCGTCTACCTGCTGGCGCGTTCCTACCCGCTGCTCCAACACGCGCCGGTGGCCGGCGCTGTGGTCGCCGTGATCGGCGTCGCCACCGCCTTCTTCGCCGCCACCATGGGCCTTGTGCAGCCGGACCTCAAGCGCGTGCTGGCCTACTCCACGATCAGCCAGATCGGCTACATGTTCCTGGCCATCGGCGTGGCCGGCTACTCGGCGGCGATCTTCCATCTCATGACGCACGCCTTCTTCAAGGCCTTGCTCTTCCTGGCGGCCGGCAACGTCATCCACGCGCTGATTCGGCCGGGGGAAGACCTGGGCGAGCAGGACATCCGCAGGATGGGCGGCCTGCACAGCAAACTGCCGACCACGCACTGGACGATGCTGATCGGCGCGCTGGCGCTGGTCGGCATGTTCCCGGTCTCCGGCTTCTGGAGCAAAGACGCCATTCTGGGTGATGCGCTTCTGCGGAACTTCTGGCTCTACTTGTTCGGTCTGATCACAGCGGGACTGACGGCCTTCTACACCTTCCGGCTGATCTACATGACGTTCCGCGGACGCTACCGGGGACCGAAGGAACTCTACAACCATGCGCACGAGGCGCCGGCCACCATGCTGGTTCCCGTCATGATCCTGGCGGTCCTGGCCGCCGCTGGTGGCTTGCTCCAGATTCCTGGTCGGTGGACGGTTTTCAGCGACTACCTCAACGGCACCTTCGGGCGGTTCCCGGCGCCGCAAGGCGTGACGGTACCACAGGAGAACGTTGCGCAGTTCTGGTTGCTGGCAATTGTCGCCGTGGCGGTGGCCGGCGCCGGCATCGCCCTCGCATGGCAGTGGTACGACCGCGCTGCCGCACAGCGCTCACCGGAGGCGGTGGCGCGGCGAGTGCCGGCGCTTTACCAGTTGCTCTTGAACAAGTACTACATTGATGAGGCCTACGACGGCGCCGTCGTGCGGCCCACGGTCGCCATCGGCAACTTTGTCACCGGTGTCTTCGACCGCCTGGTGGTCGACGGCATCGTATGGGGCGTGGCGGCCGGCTTGGAGGCCATCGGCGCCGGACTGCGCACGTTGCAAACGGGGTATGTGCGGCAGTACATGCTCTCGATGCTGGTCGGCGCAGTGGTGATCGTCGGTTTCCTCCTGACACGGTAGTACCTCAGATGTTGCAGAAGCAGAAGGATTGCTCATGAATCAAGTCGGGTTTGCGCTGCTGAGCATCATCATCTACGTGCCAATCGTGGCAGGCATCGTCTGCCTGCTCCTGTCGCGCGGCGGCAACAGTGCTGCGGTACGCGCCGTGGCGATTGCCGGCAGCCTCGTTGAGGTCGCCCTGACCCTCTGGCTGTACTTCGCGTATGAACCGAACGCGCAGGGCCAGCCCTTCCAGTTCGTAGAGAATGCCCCCTGGATGCCGCAGATCGGCGTGTCCTACCACCTCGGCGTTGATGGTCTGAGCATGTTTCTGGTCATCATGACGGCGGTGGTCACGGCGCTGGTGGTGCTGTTCGCCTCCCCGGGTGATGATGATCGGGCCGGCCAGTACTTCTTCTGGCTGCTGGCCCTGGAGTCGGCGGTCGTCGGCGTCTTCATGGCGCTCGATATGATCCTGTTCTACATCTTCTTTGAAGCCATGTTGGTGCCGATGTACTTCATTATCGGTGGCTGGGGCGGGCCGCGCCGCCAGTACGCGGCAGTCAAGTTCTTTCTCTACACCCTCGTCGGCAGTTTGTTGATGCTGGTCGCCATCATTGGCCTGCGCGTCGCCCACAGCGGCGCCGCCACCTTCGACTACCAGACACTGGCCGCCGCGCCGGTGGGACCGAATGTGCAGGTCTGGTTCTTCCTGGCTTTTGCGCTGGCCTTCGCCATCAAAGCGCCGATCTTCCCCTTCCATACATGGCTGCCTGACGCCTACGTGGAAGCGCCGACCGGCGGCTCGGTGATGCTCGCGGCGGTGATGAGCAAAGTTGGCGCGTATGGGTTCCTGCGCTTTTGCCTTGGCTTGTTCCCGACAGCGTCGCACAACCTCTCGCCGATCATCTCCATCTTCTGCATCATTACCATCCTCTATGGCGCCTGGGGGGCGCTCTCCCAACGCGACCTGAAGGGCCTGATCGCCTACTCCAGTCTGGGCCACCTCGGTCTGATCGTCCTGGGCATCTTTGCCCTCAACCCGGCCGGTATCGAGGGCAGCACCTTCCAGATGATCAGCCACGGCATCAGCACGGCGGCGCTCTTCCTCATCGTCGGCGCCATCACCACGCGCTGGGGCACGCGGGAGATCCCAATGCTGTCCGGCATTCAGGCCGTCGCGCCGGCCCTGGCCGCGACCTTGCTGATTATCGCTATGTCGTCAATGCCGTTGCCGGGTCTCAATGGCTTCCCTGGTGAGTTTCTGATCTTCCGCGGCGTGTTCGCCGGGCAGAGCAACTACTGGTACGGCATCATCGCGGTGCTTGGCGTGATTCTGGCGGCCTGCTACATGATCTGGATGTACAGCCGCATCATCTACACCGCGCCAGCGGAGGCAGTCGCTCGCGTCGGCGCCGCAGTGCGCGACCTGCACGGCCGTGACTGGCTGGTCTTTGCGCCGGCATTGCTCCTGATCTTTGCCCTGGGCGTGGCGCCGGGCATCATCCTGAGCAAGACCGGCTCCTCGGCGCTGGCCATCAGTAGCCGCTTTAGCAACCCGGCCTCGCTGCAGGCGAGCGCGCCACCGCCACCGCCGGCGCTGACCTTCACGTTGCCCGGCACGCACTAAGAGCGTCATGCAGAGAGGCCCGCTTGCCCTATGAACACCGCTTCCCCCGTTCTCAACATCGTCATACCCTCGATCAACTACGGGCCATTAATGCCGGTGATCCTGGTGACGATCACCGGCTTGTTGGCGCTGATCCTGGATGCGGTGCTACCCAGGGATGGTCAAACGCCGATCGCCTGGGTCGCCATTGGCGGGCTGGCGCTGGCGTTTATCGACTGCATCTTCCTGTTCGACGGTAAGCAGTCGTCGTTCGGCGGCACCTTCGTGGCCGACAATTTCGCCCTGTACTTCAACTTCATCCTGCTGCTCGCCGCGGCGCTGACAATTCTACTCTCGGTCCGCTTCCCCTCGACGGAGACCCTGAATTCCGGCGACTACTACGCCCTGCTGCTGTTCGCCACCGCCGGTATGTTGCTGGTTTCCCAGGCTGCCGACCTGGTGTTGCTCTTTATCGGCATTGAGACACTGTCGATCGCCCTCTACATCCTGGCCGGCTACACGCGCAGCAAGGCAGTGTCGGAAGAGGCGGCGCTGAAGTACTTCCTGATGGGCGCCTTCGCCTTCGGCTTCCTGCTCTATGGTACTGCATTGCTCTACGGCGCCTCCGGCAGCACGAACTACACCAAGATTGCCGTGGCGCTGGGACCGGGGTCGACAGTGACCACCATGCACCTCGGCATCATCGGCATGGGTATGCTCCTGGTCGGCTTCGGCTTCAAGCTGGCCTTAGTGCCCTTTCACCAGTGGACGCCCGACGTCTACGACGGCGCGCCGACTCCGGTTACGGCCTTCATGTCGGTGGCGACGAAAGTGGCGGTCTTTGCCGGCCTATTGCGTGTACTGGAGTCGGCGCTGGCGCCGCTCACGCCGCAGTGGTTCTCCGTGCTGTGGGCGTTGGCGGTGCTGACGATGATCGTCGGCAACCTGGTGGCCGTCGTGCAGAGCAACATCAAGCGGATGCTTGCCTATTCCAGTATCGCCCAGGCCGGCTATGTGCTGGTGGGGACGATCTCCGGCGGCGCCGATGGCCAATCGTCCACCATGTTCTATCTACTCGTCTACACCCTGATGAACCTGGGTGCCTTTGCCGTGGTGGCCGCGCTGGCCCAGCGCGGTGAGGAGGCACTGGACATCAAGGACTACTCCGGGCTTTCAGAACGCCAGCCGTTACTCGCGGGGCTGATGGCGCTCTTCATGCTGTCGCTGGCCGGCCTTCCCCTCACTGCCGGCTTCATCGGCAAGCTGTACCTCTTCGTGGCCGCGGTGGAGGCTGGCCATCCCGAGCTGGTCGTCGTCGGCGTGCTGACGTCCGCAGTCTCCGCCTTCTACTACCTGCGCATCATTGTGCTGATGTACTTCCGCAAGGCAGCCGAAGGCGCGCCGGCCTTGCCACGCCTCGGTCTCGCCGTGGGCACGTTGCTCGGCATCGCTGCCGTCGGCACGCTGCTCTTCGGCATCGTGCCGGCGCTGATTCTCGGGTTGGCGCAGGGGTCGGTCGCGGTGGCGGTCTTGCCGTAGGACGAATGCGGTCCAGCAAGGAGTGCGACCGGCCCGCCCGGCGACTGAAGTCGCGGGCTACACAATGCGAAGTCCGCCTGCGCGGACTAGTAGTCTGTCAAGGCTGAAATGGACGGTACCACCGCGCTCAACCTCGACCCAGCAACTGTTCAAAGTACGCATGACGGACTACTAGGCCAGTCGGCGCAGACCGACTTGGCGGTAGATAGCCCGCGACTTCAGTCGCCGGGCGGGCCGGGAAGCCACGCCCCATGCACCCCGTTCAGCGCTCCTCCATCTTGCCAAGGTCCGCGCGCAGTTGCCGGAGTTCCTCCTGCAACCGCGCTACTTCCGCCTCGGCGTTCGCCCGGGCCTGTGCCTCTGCCTGCCGGGAGACAACTTCCTCGGCGGCACGCCGCTCTGCTTCCCGTCGCGCCGCCTGCTCGACTGCCAGCGACTCGTGCGGGGCCGGCAGCCGCCTTCCCTCCTGGTCGACTGCTCGCAACCAGAGTCGCTGCTCAACGTAAAGCCCGAGCGAGAGCGTTCGGCTCCACAGGACTCCCCGGTTATCTGGTCGCCAGTCCACGAACTGCCCGCTCGCGTTGCGGTGGTAACCGAAGAGCTGGGGGCCACGGCGACGCTCCGGGGCGCAGATGGCAAATTCGGTCACACTCATCGCCCCGTAGATGTCCGGCTTTTCTTTCGTGTCCCGCGTCCAGCTCCGCCCGGATGCCACCTCCAGCACGAACTCAGGCGGCTTTCCTTCTGCCGCTATGTTCCAGGAGGTGCGCAGTTGGTCGGCGGCTTCTGCTACCAGCAGATCAGGCGCTACGTCCAGGAGTTCGTCGCTCTCGGGACGGCGCATGCTGATCTTCAGATAGGAGGCCAGGTACCAGGGCAACTGCTGCTGCTCGATGTGCAGGCGCAGGATCGGCTTGAGCAGGTCGATGTCGCGCACCTGCAAGTCGCCCATGACCATCCAGGGAGCCTCCTCGGTGTCGCTTGGCGTCGTGCGGAGGAACAGTTCCAACTTGCTCAGGTGGGGCGCGCTTGCCGGGGCCAGAATCGCCATCGCCGCCTCCTACTGCTGTTTGCCTCGGGAACCCTGTCGCCCAGCATAGCACAGCAACAGAGCACCTTGAGCCGACCGAGGACAGTGGAAGGCGGGCGCCGAAAGCCCGTCGCGGCGTCTCGCCCCCTCCTGATGCTACCATTGCTGCAGAGAAGGTACAGATCGCAGCATGGATATCGCTATCATCGCTGACGATCTGACCGGCGCGGCCGACTGTGCTGTGGAGTTCACCGGATCGCGCCGCTCAGTGGTCCTTTCGCTAGGGGATTTGGATAGGCGCTGGGCCGATGTGCCGACCGTCGAAGCCGATTCCCGCGACGCCAGCGACGGCCGCACGAACGCACAGCGAACACCGGCCGATGTGCTGGCCATTGATACGAACTCCCGCGACTTACCGCCTTCGGCGGCGGCGCTGCGTGTGGCGGTGGCTGTCCAGGCGCTGAAGGCGCGTGAACCGCGCCTCTGGTACAAGAAGATGGACTCGACGCTGCGCGGCAACGTTGCCGCCGAACTGGGGGCCTTCGCCACCGGTATCGATTGTTCCTTGCTGCTGGTGGCGCCGTCATACCCGGCGCAAGGACGCGGACTGGTCGGAGGATCGCTTCGGCCTACCGCACCGTCCAGCAACCGCGCCCAAGAGGCTCAGCACCTGCCCACGATGCTGCAGCCAACAGGGTTGCCATTGCACATATTGCCGCTGGCCCTGGTGCGCCGGGGACCTGCCGCCGTTCGGATAGTATTGCAAGCGGCGCAGCCTGGAACTATCGTGATTGCTGACGCGACGACCGATGGGGATCTGGACATGCTGGTCGCTGCTGCCGACGGCCTGGGACCCGGTGTTGCCGTTGCCGGCTCGGCCGGCCTGGCCGCCGCCCTGGCCCGGGCGCAACGGCAGACTATTCTTGACGCCCCCCAGTTGACGCGAGCGCACGCGGTGCTCCTGGTCGTCGGGAGTCGACAGCCGGCGTCCCGCCGGCAACTGGCGCTCGCGGCTGAACGGTTCGGACCGGCCGTGGTGTGGCCGCCTGCGGACGCGGGGACCGACAGCAGAGTGATTAAGGCGGTAGTGGCGCAAGCCAGCAGCGATCCGGCAGTGTTGCTCCTGGCAACGTCGCCGGTTCCAGCGGCGAACCCGCTGAGCGTGGCAGCCGGCATCGCCGCGGCGGCCGCGGCGTTGATTTCGGCCCATGCCATCCGGCGCGTGTTTTGCACCGGCGGGGGGATTGCCCGGGTGCTGTGCGACCGGTTGGGCATCCGGCTTCTCTCCGTGTCGGGACGCGTGCTGGAAGGGATGCCGGCTTTGCGGGCGCTTGATGGCGTGCCGGGACTCGTACTGGTTACCAAGGCAGGTGGCTTTGGCAGCGATGATACGCTGCTCCGGGCCCACCGGTATTTGGCAGGAGAAGAGGTGATGCTGCAATGAACACGTCGGGGGAGTCGTTGCCCTTGCTGGCGCTGACGATGGGCGATCCGGCCGGCGTGGGACCGGAGGTGATCGTCAAGGCCCTGCAGGACCGCACGGTGTTTGCCGAGTGCCGTCCGTTCGTGATAGGGGACGCACGGCTATTAGAGCGGACGCGGACGGCACTCGGCGAGCAAGCCGACGTGCTGGAGGCTGGAATCCTGACCGATGTCGGGCGGCAGCCCGGGCGGATCGACGTGCTGCAGGTGGCCGATATCGCGCTGGACGGCGTCGCTGCCGGCGTGCTCTCGGCTGAGGCGGGGCGCGCCGCGGTGGCCTGGGTGCGTCGTGGCGCCGAGCTGGCCCTGGCCGGGGAGGTGGCGGGTATCGTCACGGCGCCGGTCAATAAGGAGGCGGTGACGCTGGCTGGCGTGCCGTTCACCGGGCACACGGAATTGCTGGCGGAGATGGCCGGCAGTCGGGTCGCCATGATGCTGGCCACAGAGCGGCTGCGCGTGGTCCACGTCTCGACGCACGTCTCGCTGCGTGAGGCTTGCGAGCGTGTGCGCCGGGACCGTGTGTTGGAAACGATTCGCATCGCGGCAGAAGGCTGCCGCCGACTCGGCGTCGCGCAGCCGCGCATCGCCGTCGCCGGGTTGAATCCGCATGCCGGCGAGCACGGCCTCTTCGGCAGCGAGGATGCCACCGAGATTGCCCCGGCCATTGCCGACGCCGTGGCCTCCGGTATCGACGCCAGCGGCCCCTGGCCGCCCGACACGATTTTCTACGAGGCCGGCGAAGGCAAGTTCGACTGCGTGGTCGCCATGTATCACGACCAGGGGCATATTGCCATCAAGCTGACCGACTTCTACGGCGGCGTGAACATAACGCTGGGGCTGCCCTTTGTGCGCACCTCAGTGGACCACGGCACCGGCTTCGCCATCGCAGGCAAGGGGATCGCCAATGCCCGCAGCATGCGCGTGGCCATCAAGCTGGCTGCACAGATGGCCGGGTCAGCAAAGTAACAGGCTATTCCAGGGGTGCCTGGACGGCCTCCAGGTGGTCAAACAGGTCGCGCAGTCGGACTGAGAATCCGGGCAGCACGTCAGCGCCATTCAGGACTTCATCTGGTCCAACGCCAGTCACCCGGCCATCGTGATACACGGTGGTGGTCCCGGTTTCCGGATCCACGTACCAGAGCAGCCGCACACCTGCCCGCAGCCAGTCCAATACCTTCTGTTGAACTGCCACCGCACGATCTGACGGAGCAAGAACTTCGATCACAAAATTTGGAACATCAACGGATACCGCTGCCTTCAGGTCCTGCCGAGTCTGGCGACGAGCAAAGAAGGCTACGTCCGGTCCACGGGCGTCGTAGCGACTCCCCTGTATCTGGACGAGCGGATCGGCCCCGACAACAATGCCAAGGCGACGCTCGAAAACAAAGTTGGTCACCAGGGCGCCGAGCGCCATCAACAACCACCCGTGATACCGCGAAGTCACGTCCCACTCCACAATCTGCCCATCGGCGAGTTCGCGCAGCTTGCCGTCGTCGGGGCACCGTTCCAGGTCGTCAATGCTGTAGCGCGTTTTTTCGGGTGTTGAAGCGAGGGCAACAGCCATTGGAGTTCGGTCCTTTCGCAGCCGAGGAGGGAAGGTCGGCGCTTCAGTGTACCGGCAGGACGCCGCGCCACCACATAGCGCACTACTCCCGTCGCTGGCGCAGTTGTTCCATCAGGCGGCGCTGCTCTTCCCGAGCACGCGCGCTTTCCTTGGTCTTCGTGGGGTCCGTGCGCGCCGGCCGGTCGCTGGCCTGGCTGAAGCGGCGCACCAGATCCTCCAGTGTGGCCGGCCGGTCAGCAACGACGGGTTCCTCAATAGAGGGTGGTACTGGCTGCTGAACCGGTGAGGGCCGGACCGGTGCTACCTCAGATGGCGCCGGCCGTGGTTCGGGTCGATGCTGACCGCGTAGGGGACGGTCATCCACTTCGGGCCGGCCGAATGGCGGTCGGCGTCCTTCGCCGCGGGAGGGGGGCGGGTCACGTCGCTCGGAAGGACGATCGCCCGTGGGCATCGTGCGCGCAGGACGATCAAACACCGGCGCCAGCGGCGCGCGCTCCGGCGCACGACGCGGGGCGGGCGGCGGCGCGACGAGGTCGGGAACATCGCTGAGCGGGGCCGTTGGGTGACTGCGGAACCAGTCGGCCGTCGGGTAGGCCACCGGGCGCCCGGGGTCGAGCGCCAGCACGCCACGCAGGGCGACGAGGTGTTGATCAGTGGCGGCGCGCAGCGGGGCGGTCAGGCCATCGGCCCACGCCTGCAAAGCCTCGCCGGTCAGCTCCGTTGCGAGTCGTCCCAGGGCCGTGTCGCGCGCCGACATGTTCTGCGCGGAGTGCAACTCCAGGACGAGGCTCCCCAGACCGATTGGCTTGCCCATCCCCAGTTTGTGGCCCATCCCCGGCTCGAGCAACAGCGCATAGAGCAGCAGTTGGAGGTCGTCGTCGCTGAGATTGCGGAAGGAGAGGGTGAAGGCGAGCGTGGACCCGGCAGTGAGGGGCTGGACAGTGCGCGTGAAGCGCGAGCGTTCAATGGTGGCCGTTGGCCCGTTCGGGTGGTGGTAATAGAACTTGCGCCCCGCCGGCTCGCCACTCGCGGTCAGGTAGAAGGCTGCGTGGTGCGGCTTGGGACTCTGGATTGCCGAGACGGTGATCCGTTCACCCAACGGGGCGGCGTCAGCGTCGGCGGTGGCGTCGCTGATGGACACGGCGCCGGCGTAGCCGGAGAGGGTCCCGCCAACCGTGCCAAAGAGGCGGCAGGCCGGGCAGAGCTGGTCGCCGGGTTCACAGTGCCGGTAGGCGCCGGGTAGGCGAGAACGGTAGTCGACGGTCCAGCGCTCATAATGGCCATCGAAGAGCGCCAGACAGGAGCGGGATGCGGCCTCCGCCACGCCGCGGATGGCGCCGCGCAGGGCAGTCGCCCATACCAGAGGCCGGCCCTGGTCGTCGGTGGGAAAATCGGCCACAACGTGGCCTGGCGCGGCGGGCGGGTCGGCTTGGTGCGCGCGGCGGGGATCAAACAGGAAGAGCGGCGTCCGCGCCGTGAGCCGGCAGCACAGCGTCCCGCTGTGTCCGCTGAACTGCGCATGACCAGCGGCCCGCTCCCGCAACGGCAGTCCGGCCAGCGGTACAAAGGTATATGGGTTCACTCGGCGTCCCTTACCGGTACCAGGTCGACGTAGCGCACATACTGAAGCGCACCGGAGGTCCGTTCCCGGTACTCGACAGCGCGGACGCCGACGCGATCGGGTTGACCCTCCAGCGGGTACTGCCAGTGCTGCCGGAACCCCGGCTCGACCCAGGCATTGGACGCTCGCGCGTAGCGCCCCCACAGCAAGTACGTTACGTCCTCCCTGTCGTACGGGGTCAGGTCCAAGGTCGGACCGACCAGTGGCGTCGTCCGTGCGCTGTCGGCCAGCACGGTTAGACGGACACTGTCGCCGTCGCGCTGGAACTGCACGTCACAGTTGGGACCAAACGCTCGACCGCGCAGCGCGGCGTCGAATGGCAAGGCCCGGCCGTAGCGCGACCACGTGCTGTCGGTGACCGACTCCAGGTAAATGTAGCGCAACTCGGCGCTCAACTCATCCAGCAAGGACCCCAGGTCGGCCTTAGTGAGCCGGCTGGCGTGTACGCGCGGCATCGGCGGCCTCACCCTCTCCCTCCCGACCCAGCCAGGGCGACGGTCGGTAGTCGTGCTCCAGATACCGTAGCAAGGAGTCCGTCAACGCCGCCCAGGGGAACTGCTGCGCCGTGTAGCGATGGAGGCGCCGAATGCCCTGCTCTTCCTGGGTGGCTCCCTGCCCATGGGCGAGACGGTCGCCGGTGCGGTAGCCGTAGCGACCTGGATCGTCGATCAAGGCCCCCACGCCCAACAGGTCGCCTTCGACATCGGTCGAGCGCGCCGAGCGCACGTAGGCCAGCTCGATGGCCTGAATCTCGCCCTGCACCTGGCCGAGGCCGCGAGACTTCCCCGAGCCCAGGGGCAGGCGGCCTGCCACGAGGTCCTGGAGCACCAGGCAGAGCAGGCTGAACTGCCAGATCTCGAAGTTTTGCAGCGTTACCGCGATGCCGAAGGTCACATCGGTGACGGCCTCCAACTCGTAGCGCGAACGAAGGCTGGCGGCGCCGCTGAAGCGATCAATGCCGATGCCGTCGCGTCGCACCAGAGCCGGTACGGCCGCACCATGCAGGTAACCGTCGGCAACTATCACCCGACCAGCCAGAGAAGCGGAACCGAAGGTCTTGCAGGCGGCGCAGGAGTCGCGATAGGCGGTTGCCGGCGCGACGGTTTGGTGGCGGTCGGTGCGTTGCCCCTCGCGTTCTCGCTCGTCCAGGCGGCGACCACAGGAGCGCTGCGGACCACGGTCGTCCAGCGGATTGCAGGCGCTGTTGGGCCGTAAGGTGCGCAAGATACGTTCCGCCTGGCTGCGCATGGCGCCCTTGAGGGAACTGCCGGGCAAATAGGGCTGGTCCAGGCCGTCTCGGACGGTCAAGGCGACACCGACTTCCGGGCCTGCGACGGTTTCCACTGCTGAGCGGATCAGCAGCGGTGAGCTCGTGCTGAGCGTGCCGGTGATGCGGCACTCGTTGAGCAGTTGCTTATGCACCTGCCGTCTCATTTCTACTCTGGAAGAGCCAGGCCAGCGCCGTCTCCAGCCAGGCGTCCGGCGCCACCTGCTGCAGCGTACCGTGGCGAAGATATTCCTGGCGTGCGTCGGGGGGGGCGGAGGCGAAGGTGATCGTTCCAACAGACTGCAACGTGAGCCGCGAGTGCCCCAATCCGCGCCCCTTGCCGCCGCCGAGGCGCAGGTTGCCGTGCCGCCACTCGCTCAAGCCGATGGCCAGCAGTGCCTGGTCGGCCTCATCCAAATTCTGGGCATCCAGCCGGAAGTCGAACTGGAGGTTTGACGGTAAGGCTTCGTAGCTGTAATGGCTTGTCTCGCGGGCCACACCGCTGTCGCGATCAATGCCGACGCCGTCGCGGATCTCCACGGGTACGTCGATGTCACCGCTCGGCAGGGCATCGGCAAAGGAGAGACGGCCGGCCAGCCAGGGCGAGCCGAAAAGGCGGCAGGACGAACACAGCCGTTCCTCCAGCAACTGGAGGAGTTGCGCATCGCGCTCCCGGGGCGTGCCACGAAACTCGCGCAGCGCACTCTCCACTGCGCGATACGCCGCCGATCCCACTGGCGATGGGCAAGCCTCTTCGCGTGGCGACATGCCGCAGGCCGTCAGGCCGCGCTCGGCGCCGACCACCGGGGCCAGGCGGTCAACACAGGCGCGCAGCGCGCCTTTGAGCGTCGTGGCGGGCAGGTAGGCGCGGCCGCCCACGTCGCGCACCACGGCGCTATCGACAGCCAGGAGGTTGCTCATTCCAGCGCCAACGTGCAGGCCCGACGTCGCTTCCAGCAGGCCGCTGAAGACCCAGCGACCTTGAACTCGCTCCAAGGAGCGCCCTTGCTCAGTCACGCTCTTCTCCGGTTCGTGCAGCAGGTGAGGGACGGGCGCCCGGCCCGGGACGCGCTGCGGCTGCTCGCTGCGTCCCTTCGGTCAGCGCCAGCCGCAGCAGGTTTTCGGCGACCAGGTGTTGCGCCAGGGCTGTGGCCAGGCGCCCGGCGGCCTGGTCGGCGGCCGGTGTGGCGTCGTCCGGGTCGACCTGCAGGTCAAGCAGCAGTTGACGCACCCGTCCCCAAAACTCCTGCTCCAGTCGTTGCTCGGCGCGCTCGGCCCGTTCTTGCTTGCGCATGGCGTAGTCTAGCGCGGAACTGGCGAGCGGATGCGCGCGACAGAGGCTGAGGAAGCCGGCGAGTTGGGCCTGCTGCACCGGTCGGGGAAACCCGCGCAGCAGCCGAACGGCCTCGCTAGCGAGATGCGCCGCGTCGCGCGGTGCGGCGGTCGGCGTAGCGGGAGCGATGTCAGGATCAGCGGCGATCACTCAGCGCCCTCCTGGCTCTGGGCAACGCCCTCCGTCGGCCCCTCTGAGAGAGGATCGGACGCGCGGTCGTCCTCTGCCGTGTCTTGCTCGAACCGTTCCGTTGGGCCGCCATGGTCCGGCTGCTCCGGCAGCGATGCCGCAGGGTCTGGACTGGTCCCTTCGGAAAAAGCTTGTGGCCCGTCTTCGATCGCGACCGACGGTTGTGCCGCCTCGAGTGACATTGCATCGAGATCCGTCGACTGTTCGTCAGTGCCGGATGCTGCTTCGGCGACGCCTGCCTTTCCCGTTCGCGTCCCACCAGCACGCTGCCCGCGCTGGCGAGGGGGGCGGTCAGCGTCTCGCGCCGGCGCCGCCGGCCGGGCGGGTGGCGCGGCGACGCGCGGGGCAGTGGCATCAACGGCGATCGAATAGGTGTAGGCGGCGGCGATCTGGCGAATGTAGACGCGGCAAAGCTCGATGTGCGCCTTGCCGGACGTGGGAACGGCGTGGCCGGCACGGGTTTGCAGGCGTTCCAGGTCGTCCAGCAGCATCGGCCCGAAGTTCTCTCGCCGCCAGAGCGGCTGTTTGCCGGTCTGTGTCTTGACGTAATCCAGGAGCGTGCTCACGGCAACCGCCGTCTCAGCGACACGCTGGAGGTTGCGCATCTGGTTGCGGTCCAGGTAGGCACGCCGCGCGCGGCGTCCGAGCTCCGTCGCCCGGCTGTTGGCGGCGATCCAGTCGGTCTGGTCCGCCAGCCAGCGCCGGTACTGGAGTGGATCAACCGCAGTCATCGTGGCTGTCATGCCGAGTGTTCCCATCCCAGTTCCTGTGCCTGCCAATGCAGGCGGTCACACACGCTCACCTGGCCGAAGCCCTCCTGCCGTCGTTCACCGATGCCCTCTGCCTCCAGACGCTCAAGGGCCACGAGCACCTCACTCGCCGGCACGCCCGCGACCCGGAGCAGCCAGCAACTCCCCGCGACGATCGCCCGGGCATCGGGCTTCGGCTGACCAAGCGCGGCGTTCCAGCCTTCGATCCAGGCGCTGTCCAGGTAGGATTGCCGCACCTGGATGGCGCCTGCCGGCAAGCCGGTCCAGGTGCTGAGCGACTCCGCACCGATCGTCGGCTGCCAGCGTCCGAAGGCGTCCCGTAGGAGCGCCGCCGAGCGCAACGTTAGCGTAGCATATGTCTGGCTCTCCGGTACCTGGGCGCCGGCCTGGTCGCAGTACCGCGCCAGGGTCGCCGCCAGTCCCTCCAGCCGTCCGGCCGTCGTTCCAGCCTGTGCCGGCGCCGCCTCCACGACCACTTCGCCCAGACCGCGGGAGCGTCCAGCCCCCACCCAGAGGCGGTTGTCCTGCAGGGCCAGCAACTGTGTGGCCAGCGTCGCCGTCTCGTCGTTCGGGAACGTGACGATGCCGGCAAAGCGCTGGTCCGGCTGCAGCGTTTGGCGTACCGTGATCATCTGCCGTCGAGCCCGACCAGGCGGGGTAGGCCGACCTTCCAACGCCGTGTCGACGCGGACCGGCACGAGCGCCGGCTCGTCGTCGTTCCAGGCGCAATAGCCAGGCCAGGGCATTGTCCCCGCTCCCGGCTGGCGCTGGCGGTCGTCGGCGCAACGTGGGCAGGCAACGAGGCTCCCCACGTCGGCCGGCGGCGGCGCAGCCGCTGTCTGCCTTTCGGCGGCCAGCAGCAGCGCCTCGGCCGGCAGCAGGAGGTCGGCGACACCGTGGCCGCTGTCGGCCAGAAAGCCGGGCGCCCGGCGGCAGGTGCTGCTGCTCAGCGGCAGTGGCGTGGCGGGGCCACCTGAGGGTGACACCGGATAGAGGTGGCTGAAGGACGTTTCCTCGGCCAGTTGGCGGAAGCCGGGGCCCTCCGGGCCGTAAGCCGCCAGAAAGGCGGCAGCGATGGCGCCGCGCACAGCGGTTCCCGGCACGAAGGCGAGCGTTGCCATGGCCTCGCCAGGGGAGCGGCCCACGGCAAAATGGAGGGGCGACTGCGCCAGCGCCGACCACTGATAGCGAACCGTCACACTGCCTCCGGTGTCAGTAACGAAGCGGCCAGGGTTGCGCCATCGCGCGACTCATCGGCCAGGCGGATTCCACCGACGGTGATGGCCACACGGCCAAAACCGGAAGCCTGCCCGCCGCCCAGGTATTCTAGCCGCAGGAGCGCGGCAACGAGGAGCGCCGTATCGGCGGAGCCGTCATCCGCCAGCCAGCCGTGCAGCCGGGCCTGGAAGATCAGGCCGGCCGGCAACGCCAGGCGTGATCGCGTCGGCCCATCCGCGCTGAGGCCGGAGACGCGGTCGACCGGCCGGCGGCGCCGCATTTCGAGCGCGTCGCGCGACTGCTGACCGCTTTCCAGTGTGGCCGGTCCCCAGCGGACCGCGCCGTCGCGTCCCGGCGCACCGAAGATGCGGCAGATCGGACAGGCGGGGTCGCCGTCCGCCTGGCAGGAAGCTTGCTGCAGCACCGCCGCCATCGCTTTTGCGCTGTGCCGTGCGGCGCCCTTCAGGGTCGCCCCGGCGAGCGACGGTGCGCCACGGGGTGGGTCGGACTGTCCCGCCGGCAAGCGCAGCGGCGTCAGCGATCGCACCCGGTACTCCAGCGAGAGCGGCATTCCCGCCATGTCAGGCCGACCTCTCTACAGGAGAGCCGGCGGTCTCGACTGCCTGACGGGAGCGGGGGGTTGGCGGGGGAGCGCTCGACGTGACCCACGGCAGCAACGCCAGGACCACCGGCCAGAGTTGTGCATCGTCTGCGGGCATTTCTGCCGGTCCAGACGCGAGGTCGCGGGTCACCGCCGCCAGCGCGCGTCGCTGGAGATCGGTCCAACCACTTGACCAGCGGGCCACGGCGCCGGTCGAAGCCGACTGCAGCGCTTCCGCCATTCGTTGAAGTTGCGCTGCTTCCAGCCCGGCGCGGCGCAACGTGCGAGCGTGCGCGATGGCCCGCTCCAGTTCGCCAACGTTGGCAGTCTGCGGCTGGGCGTCGTCGAGCGCGCCGAAGCCGACCAGAGAGCGCCAACTGCCGCGCTGCGGCGCCGCCGACGCGTTGCGGTACGCCTGTCGTGCCGTCAGCAGCGCCGCTCGTGCCTTGACGACCGCGACGCTCCAGGAAACGGTCTCGGGAACGAGCCCGATGCCGGCGCTGAAGTTGAGCCGACGGCCTTCCGTGGCGAAGGCCGACTGGGACTCGAATGTGCGTAACGCCCGGCTCGTGACGGCCAGAGCGACATCGGCCGGCAGCAGGATGACGGCCCGGTCGCCGCCGGCCAGCAAGACTTCAAAGTTGAGTGGGCTGTCGCGATCGTGCCAGGCCACACTCGCGCACGCTTCAAAGATGGCGTCATCGAGCAGGCGGTTGACGCGCGTGCTGATGCGCAGCGCTCGCTGCGAGTCGGCCGACTGTTCCAGCAGGTGCTGGAAGTCGTTGATCTCTGCCAGCACAACGGCGCACGCTCCGTTCGCGTCGGCCAGTTCCCCGATGCCCGCCGGCCGCCGGCGCGCCAGGGCGGCAATGTCGCCGGAGGCATGGCCGCTCTTCTGGATGCCGTCGTCGCGTAACCAGCGCAACATGCGCTCCCAGACCGGTCGCCCGGCTAAATCCTCGTCGCTGGCGTCGGCCAGGCCGGACTGATAACCGGGGATGTTGAGCCGCGCGTCCTGGTCGGCAACGTGCGTCCGGCGGCTGGAGCAGGCCCGGCAGATGGCCTCGTCAGCAAGCACCTGCACCGCCGGTCGGCGGTGGCAACTATCGCACCAGCGTAACTCTGGACTGTAGGCCGATACTTCGGCGGCCGCACCAGCCTGACCCTGTTCCAAGCGCTGGCGCACGCGTCGCAGCAGCGGACCGAAGCCGCTGAGCAGTTCGTCGGCCCGCATCTCCTCGAGCCCTGTCCGCAGGCTCAGGGCGGCAGTGCGCTGGCGGCAGGTGCGCCGCGCTTCCTCGGCGAAACGCTGGGCGATGTCGCTGGTTGGGAAGGTGGCAACGTAGGAGCGTCCCCCCAACACGATGCCGGCGCCGCCAAAGTCGCGGTGGCGAGCCAGCGAGGGCAGCGTAAAGCGCGCGAGCGTCTCCAGTAAGGCGGCGGCGCCGCGCACATCCTGCAAGGCCGGAGCCTCCAGGAGGTAGCGCAACTCGTCCTGTACCTCGGTCATGACCAGGGTCTGTTCAGGCATAGAAGGCCCGTTCCGTTTTCGCTGTCAGGATGTCCACCGCCGTCATGGCCACCTGCACGTTGCGGACGCCTTCCTCCGGTCGTACGGGCAACGGTCCCCGTCCCAGCAGCGCCGCCGCCTGCGCCAGCCACATGCCATCCCAACTCGCCCGGATTTGCTCCCCCACGGCGCTACGCTGCTCGCTGATGGTGTTGCCGTCGACCACCATCGTCACTGTTACCTCGCCGGCGACGGCGATCTCCATCCGGCCGCGTTCGCAGGCCAGTTGGTAGGTGGTGTTGGCGCCCCTGGGATACTGACGACCGCTGATGCGGCCGGACCAGTCCAGGCGCGCGTAGCTGCTGTCAAAATCCAGCACCACCGTGCCTTCGCGCTCGGCCCGGTTCTCGCCGATCGCCCAGACGCGGCGGGGCGTCCCGTCAGCCCACCAGAGCAACAGGTCGAGATCGTGGACGTGCATGTCGAGCAGGTAGCCACCGGCGTCCTCCAGCCGCCAGCCGCGATCGGACCAATCCCACTCCGTCTGAAAGTCGACGGTGGCGCGCACCAGACGCCCCGCCTGGCCGGACCGCACGAACTCCCGCGCCGCCGCGAACGCCGGCCAGAAGCGCCGGATCTGGGTGACGAGCAGCAGCTTGCCGGCTTGCCTGGCAGCGGCGGTGATTTGTTCCGCGGCGGCCGCCGAACTCGCCAGCGGCTTCTCACAGACCACGTGCTTCCCCGCGGCCAAGGCGCGTTGCGCCAGGTCGGCATGCCGGAAGGTCGGATAGGCGATGACCACCGTCGCCACGTCAGGGTCCGCCAGGGGCAGTTGCTCATCCGTCGTCCAGTGGGCGATCCCCTTCTTCGCCGCCAGCGCCTCCGCGTGCTCGGCGGTCCGGCTCACCAGCCAGGTGACGTCCAACTCGCCCGTGCGGCGGATGGCGTCGATATGGCGTTCGGCGATCGCGCCGGCCCCATAAAAGGCTAGATGCACACTGCTCTCCTTGTTGGTCCGGCCTGAGTATACCGAAGGATGCTCTCAGGCTGGTGTTCGGGCTGCATCGTTTTCGGAGCGGAGCGGCGCTTTCGGTTGCACCCCGCGATTGACCAGGCCGTACTTCGGCCAGTAGCCGCTCACGCAGCGGGCCAACTCCTCACCCAGCAGCCTGCGTCGCGCCACTCCTGCGTAGTCGGAAGCCGACGCCATGTGCGGCGTCAGGATGACGTTATCCATCGCCAGAAGCGGATTGTCGGGGGCCGGCGGCTCGAGCTCCAGCACGTCGAGGCCGGCCCCGGCAAACCAGCCCTCTTGCAACGCCCGGATCAAGGCTGCCTCGTCCACCACCTTGCCGCGACCGTTGTTGAGAAAATAGGCTGTCGGCTTCATCAGCCGGAACTGCGCTTCGCCAACCAGATGAAACGTTTCCGGGCTGAGCGGCGCGTGGACGGAGACAAAGTCGGAACGGCGGAAGAGTTCCTCCATGCTCACCGCTTCCACGCCGACCTCGCGCATGGCATCGGCGGACACAAACGGATCGTGGGCGATGACCTTCAGGTCAAAGGCCTGTGCTTCGCGCGCCACGGTCCGGCCGATGTTGCCGAAACTCAGCAAGCCGAGCGTTTGGCCGTAGAGGTGCGGAATGCGCCCGGCGCGTGAACGCGGCAGGCCGCCCTTCATCGCCGCGTTCATCGGCACGATGCGGCGGACCAGGCAGAGCAGCAGGGCCATGGTGTGGGCGGCGACTTCCCGGTGGATGACGCCAACCAGATTGACCACAACGATGCCGCGGCAGGTCGCGTCGGGCAGGTCGACGAAATCGACACCGATACCCTGCGCGGCGATGAAGCGCAACTGGGGCAGCGCATCCATGACGCTGCCCGTGATGTGGCGGTGGCCGCCCTGAATCAGGGCGATCGCATCGCTGGCAGCCGCGATCAGTTCCGCGTCGTCGTTCCACTGGCGCAGCGCCAACTCCGCGCCGACACCGTGTAGCGCGTCGGCGACGGCCTCCCAGTTTTGTGGCCCCCAACCGCCTGGGGCCACGACAATCTTGCGCTGCGCCGTCTGCGCGTCCGCCTGCATCACGTCAATTCCATTCTGCGGCGCTCGCCATGGCGCCGCCGGTCATGTGTCACCGCAGAGTATAGCAAGGGATCGAAAACTCCGTTCACGTGGTTGTGGGCAGGTTTCAGCCACCGCGGTTGCGGCGGCTGACCCATTCGATCACCTTGCCGCCGACCCAGGCGAAAGCGATCGCCACAATGGTGACGAGAACGGAGGCGATCAGTCCCAGTATCGTGCCGCTCATCCTCAAACACCCGCCGCGAAGAGGTCGGTACTGAGGTACTTGAGACCGCTGTCGTTGATCGTGGTGACGATCACGCCACCAGCGCTCTGCCGCGCCAGTTGGAGGGCGGCGTACACGTTGGCGCCGGAGGAGAAGCCGGCGAAGATACCCTCCTGGCGGGCTAGCGCCCGAGCGCAGGCGATGGCCTCGTCGTCGGTAACGGAAAAATAGCCATCGGCCAGCCCGGCGTCCCAAAGTCCTGGTAGCTCGCCATAGCCGGCGCCCTGAATCTTGTGGCGCGGCTGCACGATGGGCCGCCCCGCCAGAACAGGCGCGCCGGCCGGCTCGACAGCGTAGGCGCGAATAGCCGGGTTGTGACGTTTGAGGCCGCGCGCGGCGCCGACGAAGGTGCCGGCAGTGCCGACCGTGGAGACAAAGGCGGTGACGGCGCCAGCGGTCTGTTGCCAGATTTCCTCAGCGGTACCCTGCTCGTGCGCTGCAGTGTTGGCCGGGTTGTGAAACTGGTCGGCGCGAAAGGCGCCCAACTCGCGCGTCAACTCGGCTGCCCGACGCTCCACGGCGGCCAGGTCGTCGCCGGACACTTCGCCGGGGTGATAGCCATTGGACTGCGGCACCAACTCGACTGCAGCCCCCAGCGCCTGCAGCATTCGGCGGCGCTCGATGGAGTTGCCTTCGCTCATGACGGCAACCAGCCGGTAGCCCTTGACGGCGCAGACGACAGCGAGACCCGTGCCGGTGTTGCCGCTCGTGAGCTCGACGATGGTGCCGCCCGGGCGTAACGCACCGCTGCGCTCGGCAGCTTCGACGATCTGCAAAGCGATGCGGTCCTTGATGCTGGCGCCGGGGTTGACGAACTCAATTTTGGCCAGGAGGCGGGCCGGCAGACCGGCGGCGAGGCGGTCCAGAGCGACCAGCGGTGTGGAACCGATGGTCGCCAGGATGCTGTCGCAAATCGTACCCGAGCTGGCGATGGCGGCTTAGCGCTCGCGGAACGGGCGGCGGTTGGTGCGGAGGGCCCGGCGGTAGGCCTGGCGGAACTGGCTCTCGTCGTCCGTCAGCGGTTCCAGGCCAAACTCGGCCAACTCGTCCTCTTCCCCTTCCTCTTCCCCCGCGGCGCGGACGGGCCGCGCGCGGGTAGGCTTCTTGGCCCGCGCTTTGGCGGCGATTCCTGCTGCCGTGAGCGGCTCCTCCTCGCCCGGCTCGACGATGGTCAACTCGTCCTCGCCGATATCGCGCAGCAGGCTCAGGGGCGGGGCGACCACTTCATCCTGAATAAACAGTTCAGTGTCGCGGCTGGATGAGGCACGGTGCATGCGCTCCATGCGTGCTTCGTCCAACGAGATGCTCAAGCGCTGAAAGTACTCGGCTGGCGACAGGTCCAGTTGATCGAGCACGGTGTCCAGTACGGTACGGGCCACAGCCGATATCCTCCTCCCCGTGCCGCACCAGGGGTGCGGGCGGATGCATGTGCAGAGCGCGTGACAATTGCGATGTCTCAGTGTACGGGGAGAGTGTTCGCTCGTCAATGAGAGCAGGGCCGCGACTGCGGTCTGCGGCCAAGCGACGAGGGCGACTGCGGTCGCAATGCGTCCCGACCGCAGTTAGCGTTTACTTGGCCGCAGACCGCAGCCGCGGCCCTATTCGCACGGGAACAACACCGTTCGTTTACTATGCCTTACTTTGCGTCACTCCCTCACTACCGCACGGGGAACGCCCGCAGTACAGTGCCGCCAAAAATCGCGTTTAGGGCCGTTGACCCTTGCCCTGCCAGTCGGTCGCGCGGCCAGTTCAGCGCGTTGCTGTAGCCCTCCCGCGAGCTGACGGGCGGATAGTCGCTGCCCCACATCAGGCGATCCGGGCCAAACGCCGCGCAGGCGCGCTCCAGCAGGTCGGGCGGGGGCGGTTCGAAGGGCGATGGTTGCGTCACCGGCATGGCACGGCGCGAGAATTCCCCGAAGCCGGTCACCTTCATCAAGACATTGGGAAAGCGCGCCAGCGCGAACACGCGCTCAATCGTCTCGGTTTCGACGGCGTTGCCACGCGGCTGGCCGAGCGAGCCGAGGTGCTCGATCACGATGGGCAAACCCGGCAGTGCTTGCACCAGGCTGGCGAACGGCGCCGAGGCGAATTCGGCCGCCGAGCCGGCACAACTGACCGTGAGGCCGCGCCGCGCGGCCGCGTGCCAGATCGCCAGTTCGTCATCCCCGGGTGAACGGGTGGCGGCTTGCAGGCGAACACCGCTGGCGCCGACGCCGGCCAGCCGTGCGAGCTCGGCAGCGGCATCCGGCTGCTGGGTGTCCACAAGCACCACCGGCGCGAAGCGACCGGGGAAACGCTGCACGCAAGCAAACTGGTAGCCGTTGTCGTACTGGCCCATCATCTGGATGAGCACTGCGTGCTCCACGCCGTTGCGGTCCATCTGGTCCAGCAGGCTCTCGACCGGCTCGTACCAGACTGGCGAGGCGTGGCAGTGACTATCGGCAACGGGCACGAGACGCATCCCCTTCTTGCACCATTGGAACACACCAGCACAAAACACACCAGCACAACACAATTGGTGCGCCCAATCGGCTACCAGTAGCATACTGCCCCTACGACGCGGCCTCGACTGCCTTGCCAATGCGCATGATTTTGGTACCACACACGGCACATGTGCCCTGAGTGGCGGGCTTGCCGTTCTTCAGTGTGACCGGCCTGGGATCCTTGATCTCCCGCTTCTCCCGGCACTTGACGCAGTACGCTTCCATTGATCGTTCCTCTCTCGTCCTCGACCCCTACCCCGAGCTTGATAGCGCGGCTACCGTCACCAACGCTGCTGCCCTACCAGCCACACCAGGCAACGACGGCGACGGTTCGCCGGAGGGTTCGACATCTGGGCCGGCATATTCCTCCTCGCTACCGAGTGCTTCGACTTCTTCTTGCAATTGCGCGACCAGGTGGTCGATGATTGCCGAGGCCTGCTGGCTCTCGGATACGGCGATGCCAGCATAACTGCGGCGCCGCTCTTCGTCCAGTTGACCCGGTCGCTGCAACAACTGGGCAAAGCCGGAGATGGCCGTGAGCGGCGTGCGCAGTTCGTGGGCGAGTTCCGCCTGCACGTTGAGCACCCGCCGGCGGGTCTGCTCCTCGCGTTCGGTGAGATCGCCGGCTCGCAGGATGGGCGGCGCCAGTTCCAGTGTCTTCCTCAGCAATCGGGCGGTTTCCGGCGAGACTGCCCGGTGGACGACGAGCGCCAGCACCAGCACCGGCGTCGATTGCAGGCGAAGGCCGTAGTGCTTGCCGTCAACGCCGCCCGTCGCTGTCCGCTTGCGTTCATTCCCCGTGCCCGGTTCCGAAGGCGCTGCTCTTACCACCGACCGCACGAGCGTGAGCCAACCGCCTGCGGTCTGAACAGAAATCTCCGCAGCCGAGGCCCCAACCAGGTTCCGGCAGACCACCAGCAAGGTGTGCAACTGGTCCGCGGTCTGGGTGGGTAGATACTCCGCCGCGGTCGGCTCCGTTAGCGCCGGCTCAGCCTCGGCGTCCTGCTGCGTCCTGGGACCGAGCAGCCGAAAGGAGCGCCCAGTTGCCATGTGTAGCGTCTGGCCATTCACCACTTGCCTCATTTCACCTGGCTGCGCGGAAACGTCCACGAGCGACATTTTCCGTCGAAACGTAGTAGACATCGGCATTGCTGCCTCTCTCCAGGCCGTGCACCATTCGCATATTGGGACACTTCTCAACCCATACCGTAGCAAGGCTCGTGCCGTCACAAAAGGAGGAGAATTGTCCGTGCGGCACGGGCCTTGCGTAACACTGGCCCTGTCTCCGCACGCGGAGAAGAGGTAGGCGGCCGGCTGGAGAAGAAGGGAAGCTGTGAGGATTCCAAGCGGCCGCTCCCAATAGTTATACTATATGGGTGCTGAATCTGCCTGCCTGGTGGAGCGACACTGCCAGGCCCGGCTTTGGCCGATCATCGCACGGAACGGATGGCCCGGCGTGGTCAGCAACAGGCGTGACGGCGCCAGTGGAGACGCTGCTGCCGGCACGAGACCGGTACTCGTTGTCGATGATGATGAGGGCATCCGCGAGTTTGTCCGGGTTGCCCTGGGCGAGGAAGGCTACCGCGTCCTGGTGGCGCCCAACGGCCAGGCGGCCCTCGACCTCCTGCAAGTAGACCCCCCCGGACTGATCCTGCTGGACCTCTGGATGCCGCAGATGGATGGCGCCGGCTTCCTTGCCGCCTACCGTTCGCTCCCCGCCCCGCGCGCCCCTGTGGTCATCTTTGCCGCGTCAGTCGACCTGCAGCCCGACCACCTGCCCGAGGGCGTGGCGGGCTTCCTGGCGAAGCCCGTAGAGCTGGCGGACTTACTGGACGTCATCGCGCGTTTCATGCCGGGTCCCTGACCGAGGCGCTTGCCACCGCGCGCCCAGGCGTGTGCCGCCGGCAATCCTTCGCGCGGCATTGTTGTAACATCCATTGCCTGCGTGGTAGCGTATGCAGATGTTGCATGGCCGAACGCTCCTGGGACGCCCGCTTGGTATAACGCTCATCGTCATCCAGAAGTCCGTCTGGGCGTTGCTCCTGATCGCGATCAGTGTGGCATTGTTTGCCTTCCACAGCCAGCATGTCACGCAGCCATTTCAGGAGTTCTTCGAGGGCGAACTCGGCGAGGATCCCCACGATCTGCTCGCCACCCTGATGATCCACCTGGTTCCCCGGCTTTCGCTGCAGACGGAGATCCTGCTGGCCTTCGGTGCTATCCTCTATGCTCTCCTGGAGACCGTTGAAGCCTGGGGGCTGTGGCGCTTCATCCTCTGGGTGGAACTGCTCACCGTGTTCGAGACTTCGGCCTTCCTTCCGTATGAGGTCTGGAACATGTTCCAGCATCTCTCTGTTTTAAAGGCACTCTCGTTTGTCATCAACATCCTGATTGTCTGGTATCTCTTCACGCGGTACCTGCGGCGGCGGGCGGAACACCTGGCGCACGAGGCCGAGGAACTGGCCCACGAGGTCGAACAGAAGCTGGAAGGGAAGCGGCAACCAGTCGCCGATGAGGCGAGGTAGCCGCCGGGAAGGAGCGATGATGGACGGCAGCCCACACGGAGTTGACTTCACTGCCCACCGGCCGGTGGTCTACGGTCGCAACGGCATGGTCTGCGCCGGCCACCCGCTGGCTGCCCAGGCCGGCATCAGCGTGCTGCAGCGGGGAGGCAATGCGGCTGATGCTGCCCTTGCCGTCGCCGCCGCCCTCAATGTGGTCGAGCCGCACATGTCCGGCATGGGCGGCGACGGCTTCATGCTGGTCTATAGCCGGGAGAGTGGGCGGGTTGACGTCATCAACGCCACCGGCCCCGCCCCGCTGCAAGCGACGCGCAGCGCCTATCTGCCCGGCGGCATTCCGGCGAAGGGGATTCGCAGCGTCTCCGTGCCGGGGCTGGTCGATGGCTGGCTGCGCCTGCACCAGCGCTACGGCCGCTTGAAGCTGACTGAAGCCTTTGCCCCGGCGATCGACCTGGCTGCCAACGGCTTCCCGATCAGTCACAAGCTGGCCCAGTCCATCGCCGCGCAGCCGGCTCTGCGCGAGTATGCTCCTTCGGCAGCCATCTTCGCGCCGGCGGGCCAGCCGCTGCGCGCCGGCGAGCTGTTGCTGCAACGCGACCTCGCGCGGAGCCTGCGCCTCGTGGCGACCGACGGACGAGAGGCCTTTTATGCCGGCCCGCTCGCTGCTGCAATCCTGGCCTGCAGCGAGCGCTACGGCGGCCTTTTGGCTAAAGCGGAGTTCGCCGACTACGCCGCGCCCGAGATCGAGCCTATCTCCACTCGCTATCGCGACTGGACGGTCTATGAAGCGCCGCCGAACTCCAGCGGCCACGTATTGCTGCAGGAACTGAACCTGATCGAGCCCTTTGATCTCACCGCGCTCGGTTGCAACACAGCGGCGTCAATTCAACTCATGGTTGAAGCCAAGAAGCTGGCCTTTGCCGACCGCGAACGCTACCTGGCCGACCCGGACTGGCTGGCCATACCAGTGCAGGGGTTGCTCTCCAAGGAGTATGCCCGCGACCGCGCTCGCCTGATTGACCTGGATCGTGCCTTGAGCGAGGCGACGGCCGGCGATCCCTGGCCCTACCAGGGCGGCCCCGCCGGCCAACCATCACGCAGGCGCAGTAGCCGGCAAGAAGAAGACACCACCTGCTTCGTGGTCGTGGATGGCGAGGGCAACGCCGTGTGCCAGTTACAGAGCATCCAGGCGGCCTTCGGCTCGGCACTGGTCGCAGAAGGAACGGGCATCTTGCTCAACAACCGTATGACCTACTGGCACCTGGAGGCCGACCACGTCGATTGCCTGGAGCCGGGCAAGCGGGTGCGCCACACCATGAACCCGGTGATGGTCTTCCGCGACAGCCACCTGGTGCTGGTCTGCGGCACGCCGGGAGCCGATACCCAGGTCCAGACCAACCTCCAGGTACTCACCCATGTGCTGGAGTTCGGCATGACCGTGGCCGAAGCCGTGGAAGCGCCGCGCTGGCGCCACTTGCAGACGCCAACCGAGTCGGAAATCCCTCACACCTGCACCGACGCGCTCAACCTGGAAGCCCGCTTCCCAGGCGACGTGGTCGATGGCCTTCGTGAGCGCGGCCAGCCGGTGCAAACCATCGGGCCCTGGGCGGCCGTGGGCAGCGAGGTCATGATCCAGGTAGACCCGGCCACAGGCGGACTGGCTGGAGGAGCCGACCCGCGCCGGGATGCCTACGCGATCGGGTATTGATTGAGGAACCCCTTCCGGCTCGCACTACTCGCCAGGTTTCCCCCTCACGGGAGAAACCTTGGGCGCAAGGCAGGATACGGTTGTCTTCGAGACAGTGCGGTCGGCCGCGTGGTAGGCGCTGCCGTGCATGCCACGACACACCTGAACCCGAGGTTCTCAGCGGTTGCCCGATGTGCAGGGAAGGTTTCTCCCGTCAGGGGGAAACCTGGCGAGTAGTGCGAGCCGGAAGGGGTTCCTCTCGCCCTCCCGTCGCTGTAGCCATTATTCCAGCTATCTTCCCGACGCCGCGAACCCCAGCGACGTCAGCCACTGTCCGCACAAGGTCGGCCATGTGCTGACGATGGGATCGTCCGGCGCCAGGCCGAGGCCGTGCTTGCCATGCGGATAGACGTGCAGGGCGAACGGCACGCCGTTGCGGCGCAAGGCGCCGGCGAACAGGAGCGCGTTCTCCACCGGCACACTGGCGTCGTCCGCCGTGTGCCAGAGGAAGGTCGGCGGCGTGTCGCTGGTGACTTGCAGTTCGTTGGACATGTGATGGCGCAGGTCTTCCGGCGGCTCCGGACCGAGCAGGTTGACCATGGAGCCGTTGTGCCGGTACTCGCCGAAAGTAATCACTGCGTAGCACAGCACCAGTGCGTCGGGCCGGCTGCTCTGGCGGTCGATCACATCGGCGGCCTGCGGATTGCCGGCGTCGTAGTGCGTCCCGGCGCTGGCGGCCAGGTGGCCACCGGCGGAGAAGCCCAGGATGCCGATGTGGTCGGGCCGGATGCGCCATTCTGCTGCTCGCTGGCGCACCGTGCGGATGGCGCGCTGCGCATCGCCCAGGGGGATCGGGTGCCGGTGTGGCGCGACGCGGTAATCGAGCAGGAAGGCGGCGATGCCCAGCGAGTTGAGCCGGCGCGCCACCGGCGCGCCCTCGTGTGCCGCGCGCCCTCCATAGCCGCCGCCGGGGCAAACGATCACGGCGCCGGTCGGCTCCGGACCGTCCAGCAGAAAGGGAGTCAGG
The DNA here is from genome assembly GCA_002404055.1 of Chloroflexi bacterium UBA4733. The sequence continues at coordinate 1,342 of DHIZ01000301.1, read as the reverse complement.
CGAGGCGCGCTATCGCCGGGGACCTCCTGCTGGTCCGGCCAGAGCGGGAAGGAAGCCGGCGCTTCCGTCGTTGCTGCCGCCATGGGTGGTGTTGCTCCTTGCACAGTGGATGTCGCTGGCGGCCCACGTTGCCGGAAGCGAGTACGGCGCCACCGTACACCACTTTGGGTCATAGCAAGCGGACATTGCGATGTGCCGCGAGTTACAGGGCCGCGATT
>DHIZ01000301.1:0-964 GCA_002404055.1 Chloroflexi bacterium UBA4733 | reverse complement strand
GAGGGCGACTGCGGTCGCTTGGGTCGGGGAGGGCGGTTGGGATGGTTGAGGGAAGGTGGGTGGGGGAGTACAGGGCCGCGATTGCGATCGGCGGCCAAGGACGTGGGGCGACTGCGGTCGCTTTAGAGGGGGAGGACGGTCGGGAAGGGCGAGCGATGCACGGTAGTCAACAGGGCCGCGATTGCGATCGGCGGCCAAGTGACGAGGGCGACTGCGGTCGCTTGGGTGGGGGAGGACGGTTGGGGGAACGACGCCATGAGTGATGATCGGGCCATTTGGTGGTGATACTGCATCATGTCAACTTCCATACGTGGCATCGGCGGCCGGTGTTTGAGCAGGAGGAGTACGACGCAGTGCTGCGCGAGACGTTGCCTGCTGCCCTGGCGAGTCGGGACTTGGTATGCCCTGTGTGGGAGGTGATGCCCACCCATGTCCACCTGATCCTTGCCGAGTTTGCGGACTTGCCGTTGTCTGCCATACTGCAGCACCTGAAGGGAGCCACGTCGCGCGTGTTCTTTGCCACGTTCCCCGACCTGCGTGCCGACCTCGGCGGTGGACACCTCTGGCGGAAGGGCTACTTCTCCCTCGCCATCACCAGCCACCAGCAGTACCTCACCACCGCCGCCTACATTCGCGCCAACCGAACCACCGCCGGTCTCCAACCACCGGTTCCCCTGACCGCCAGTGCCGACCAGCCATGACGACGTTCGCCCGCCGCCGATCCAAGGCACACTTTCTCATTCACGATATGCCATCGTCGTCGCCACGCTCCCCCCTTGCCATCGCTCCCCTCCTGCAACCGTCCTTACCCTCTCAAGCGACCGCAGTCGCCCCACGTCCTTGGCCGCCGATCGCAATCGCGGCCCTGTCCCCCACCAACCACCTTCCCTCAGCCACCCCAACCGTCCATACCCTCCCAAGCGACCGCAGTCGCCCCACGTCCTTGGCCGCCGATCGCAATCGC
>DHIZ01000135.1:7473-7622 GCA_002404055.1 Chloroflexi bacterium UBA4733 | reverse complement strand
CCGCCGACGCGCGAAGCGCGGCCGGCAAACGCTTCGAGGCGCGCGGCTCGCTGAGCTATCCGCGCCTCGGCCGGGAGGTGCTCCAAGCCGCAGACCTGCGCCCCCTCGTGCGCCGGCTCGTCCACTGGGTCGGCATCTTCCTCTGGCTG
>DHIZ01000135.1:7052-7204 GCA_002404055.1 Chloroflexi bacterium UBA4733 | reverse complement strand
GCGACCCTGGCAGGTGCGCTATCGGCTGCGCCATTGGTGGCCGGATGCCAGAGCTGCCTGATCGGACGGCATACCCCACCGTTCCCCCCGCTTCCCAACCATCTCCCTTCGCCTCCGGTGACCTCCGGCTGCCTATGCAGCGGTGAAGTGAC
>DHIZ01000135.1:6476-6898 GCA_002404055.1 Chloroflexi bacterium UBA4733 | reverse complement strand
GCCTATGCAGCGGTGAAGTGACAGCCAAATCCTCACGCGCGGAACTACGCGACAAGCCGATCATGCCAGCACCGTCACAACCCCACGCGGTCCACCACCACACCATCCGCACCATGTCCACCCGCTGTCCACCCAATCTCCCTCCTTCCGCACCTCACCAGACCGCCTTCTTCCACCAACAACCGGACTGTGCTACAAACTGGGGTATCGCAAGCGATGGGCTGCGGTTGATGAACGTCAAGCGGTGGGCGGCGCCTTTGCGGTACTGGGAATAGGCCACGAGTTCCCGGGCCGGCGGGATGGCGCGGATCGACAGCGGCTGGGCGACCGCAGATGACCGAAACGACGGAAAAGAATCGGGCGGGCGCGATGCAGACCTCCGGTCCGAACACTTCCTGGTACAGGATTCTGGAAGTCACTAT
>DHIZ01000135.1:0-6343 GCA_002404055.1 Chloroflexi bacterium UBA4733 | reverse complement strand
GTACAGGATTCTGGAAGTCACTATGCGGTACCGAGGCGATCGTCACCGGCTACGCCGACAACAATCGGCACCTTCGCTTGCGCGAGGCTGATGGGCGTGGGGCGGTCGCCATGCTGTATTATCGTGATGATCGACGCTGGCTGGAGCGCGAGTTCGACACACTGCGCTTTCTTCAACAGAGTCAAGGTGCCGCACGGCCCGGCCTTCCGGGGGAACCTTCCCGTGCCCCTTCCCCGGGAAGGAAGGGGGAAATGGAGTAGAATTGCAACGGGGCAGCAGAGAGGACAGGCCCCGCCCAGACCCACCTCGCTTACTAACAGGCCGGTCCGGCCGAGTCGCCGCATGTGCTTTTGAGACTTCCCTCTCCCTCCAGGGATGCCGTCTACACATCCCAGAGCAGCGTATCATGGCGACACCGACGCGCTCGGTGCCCCGTTAGATCTTCGTCGGTCGCGGCTGGTCCAGGATGGCCTGCACTTGCTGGTTCAAGCCGGCCAGGAATCCCGTGTCCGGCTGGGTTTTGCCATCCTGCACGGGCTGCGTCGCCTTGTCGCGTGCTGCATAGATGTCCGAAGCGCGATAGTTGTAGGCCGCACTGTACGGCCCCTTCAGCACCTGGACACTCTGGAGCTGGGCCTGCTGCGCCTCCTTCGGGAAGATCGCCTCATTGACGATGCGCGGGTCCGCGTAGACATCGGGGCGGCCGCCCAGCGTCGACGAGCCCTTCGTCTGCAATCCGAGTTGGACGCCGGTCTCCTGATCGGTCAGCCACTTCAGCAACTCGAACGCAGCGTCCGGCTGCTTGCTGTCCTTGGTGATCGCCTGGCTGTCGCCTGCGAACATGCCGCCGCGATTGTCGTTGGTCCCCTTCGGCGGCAGCGTCATGTTCCACTTGAAGTGGACCATGCCAGGCGACAGGGTGTTGGACTTGTAGTTGCAGTAGGCCCGGCCAAGGATGGCGCACTGCCCCTGGGGAAACAGCTTGTTCGCCGCATCAAGCGCGCTGGGGGCGAGCGTCTGGGCCTTCGATGCCATGTCGTAGTACCACTGCAAGGCGGTCTGGATCGGCTTCGTGTTGATCTGGGATGTCTTGCCATCCGCGCTCAGCCACTCCGCATCCCAGTTGCGCACATGGCCCGTCCAGTTCTCGCCTCCCCAGGTTTGCAAGCCGTAGCCCCAGACCGCTGTCGTGCTGCCTTGCCGCTTGGTCAGCTTTTCGGCCATGCTCGTGAGGTCGTCCAGGGTCCAGTTCTCCGTCGGGTACGTCACGCCGGCCTGGTCGAACAGGTCAGTGTTGAAAAAGAAGGCCGAGGTCAGGACCTGACCCTTGAACGGCAGCCCGTGCAGCTTGCCGTCGACGCGCATCACGTCGATGAGCGACGGGAACCAGCCAGCGAGGTCCACCTTGTCCCGCGCCAGCCGGTCCTCAATTGGGATCAGGATGCCATTGGCGGCGAAGAACTGGTAGCTCTCGTCGCCAAGGTAGGAGTGGACGGTGTCCGGCAACGTGTCGGCGGCGGCCAGCGTCGCCTCCTTCTGGATGATGTCGCCCGGCGTGGAGTCCCGGAGGACCTTGATGTTCGGGTTCTGCTGCATGAACTGGGGGATGCGGATGTCGAGCGCCTGGGCCTCCTGCCCGGCCCGCTCCAGCATATGGATGGTCACCTGGGCGCCGGAAGGGCGGGCCTGGCTTGCCGCCGCGCTGGTGGTGGTGGCCGCTGCGGAGGCCGCCGTTGCCGAACTCACTGCTGACGTGGTCGCGCTGCTGCTGGCGACGGCAGTGGTCGTAGCGACGGTGACAGGGGAGGCGGTGACTGGGGCGGCGGTGACGGTCGCCGTCACTGTGGAGGCAGTGGTCGCCGTCGCTGGCCCGGTCGTGCCGCAGGCGCTGAGCAGCGCGAGCGCTCCCAGCGCGAGGCTGCCGCGGATGAGCCCCCGGCGAGAGAGACCTTGTCCAGGGGCGAACTCAGGGTATTGCGTGCTGTGCATGGCATTCTCCTTCCACATTACTTCGGAAGACACCTCGCCTAATCGCGAGCGGGGCTTCCTTCAAACCCAACGTGCCTCACTGCTCCTCTCGTCGATAGGCCTCCCCCTTGCTCGACTGGATGCCATTCCGTGCGATTTTACGCCCTTGACAGCACGCCGCGTATTCCGTATCATGGAATAGCGTACCGTAGTACAGCAAGTCTAGGCTACCGACAGAGGATTGTCAAGGGCAGCGTGCGACTGGAGTGCGCCCGTGCGACTGTGCGACTGTGCGACCGTGCGGCATCGCCTTTTATGCCAAGTGGAAGCAAAGATACTGAGCAATGGTAAGAACAGCGAACAGACGATCAGACCCGGCGGCCGTGAGCGGGTCGCCGCAAGAGCGTAACGACTCTGTTCAGTCCGTCCGCCGTGGTGTACGCCTCCTGCAAGTCTTAGCCGACCACGCCGACGCTCTGGCCTTGCGTGACGTGAGCAAACTCGCCCACCTCCCGCCCAGCACCACGCACCGGCTGCTGCTGACCCTGGCGCAGGACAGCCTGGTCTCCGCCTTGCCCGGAGGGTATTTCCGGCTTGGTCAGGAAGTCGCGCGCCTGGGCGCCATCGCCATGGCCCGTCTCCAGCCCAGTCCGGCCCTCCATAAACTGCTGGCTGCCGCTTGTGCCGCCACGGGGGAGACGGCTGGAATGCTGCAGCTCATCGATGGCGTGGCGACGGTGATCGATAAGGTCGAGTCATCCCATCCGCTGCGTTACCACCTCGGCATCGGCACGCGCCTGCCCGCTCACTGCACGGCGTCCGGCAAGGCGCTGCTGGCCTTCGCCTCCGTCGAACATCGCAACCGGCTGTTGCGCCGCACTCTGCTCCCTGTGACGGCCAACACCATCACCGCCCGTGATCGGTTAGAGGAGGAGTTGCTGGCGATCCGGACGCGCGGTTACGCCGCCGATGACCAGGAGTTCCAGGAAGGACTGTACTGCCTGGCCATGCCGGTGCGCGACTTTAGCGGCCAGGTGGTCTACGCGGTCGCCATCTCAGGCCCGGCGCAGCGTTTCCAGGAGCAGCGCGTGCCGGCTATTCTCCGCGCCCTGCAGGACACGACGCGGGCTATGGAGGCGGCACTCGGCTTTTCCGACCAGCACGACCGTACACTTAACCTCGCTGAGCAGTAGCCATTACGTCGCACCTGGGAGTGGTATTTTGCAATTGCCTCACGATGCCCGCCGTGGCGTCGCGCCACCTTACGGAGTCAGATAGGCGCAGCAGATGCCGATCTATGAGTACTGCTGCGCCAACCGCCGCAAGGAGTTCGAGGTGATGCGGTCGTTCCGGGAGTCCGATGACGGTTCCTACGCTGGGACGACGATCTCGATGCCGTTCCTGGCGAGTGGTCGAAAATGGCGCGCATTGAAGGTGAGCAACACGTCGACGTTGGCGGCCATGGCACAGGCGTAGATCACGGCATCATAGATTCTCCCGCCGGCGACTTGCTGTGTTGGAGCGCTTCGCAATACCTCAAGGTAAGGCGTGGTTCAAACCGGCATGACACTTTGGCCGCCTTCCCCTCTGGTAGACGGTCCCAAACTGTCATGTCCATCCGAGCGCGGACTGAACCATGTCTAAGCTGCGGCGTCCAGTGCAACCACTTCCGCCGCATTGGCTAAGAAACTCGTCACCAGCAGACGGTGACAATCGACCGGTAATAGCCGGAACGGTAATGGCAGGCGAGTGAGCACCGAATATGTCTCGATCAATGCCGGCACGGCCAGGACCAGAACCTCGCCTCGGTCTAACCGTCGCTCAACCTCGCGCAGAATGGCATCGCAGCCTGCGTGCCAGGCACAAAGCATGGCCACCATGCAACTAGAGTCGAGGAGAAAGCGGCGCATCCTGATCCCAAAATGACTCTTCGCGCTCGAGTTGGAGCGCTTGGCGGGTCTCTTCCACCATCTTCGCCGTTAGCGGCTCGATCGCCGTCTCAGCGACCGCAACGAGGAAACGCCCTCTCCGCACCAGTTTGATCTGTGGCATCGCCGGTTCAATCTCGATGTGTCCCTCTCGCCAATACACATCAAGCGGCATGCCTGGTTTCAGGCCAGCCTGATGCTGAAGCTCTTCTGGAATGAGCAACCTACCGGAAGCGTCAATGGTCGTTTGCATGTCGCTTATGGTACCGCATGGATCGCGCAGTTGCCGATTCGTATGTCGCCCTCGCTCGGAGACCGCGCGGAGCGAACTTCAGCGAGCAAACGGGATGAGCATCGCCACGCCGTAACGACGACGGAAAGATGTGGTATATGCAATTGCCTGCACGATGCCGGCCGTGGCGTGGCGCCCGCTTACAAAACCAGAGAGAGGAGTAGCAGATGCCGATCTATGAGTACTACTGCGCCAACTGCCGCAAGGAGTTCGAGGTGATGCGGTCGTTCCGGGAGTCCGCTGCGCTGGGGACGTGCCCCACCTGCGGGGCGGAGGTAACGAAAGTGCCGTCGGTCTTCGCCTCCAACGAGGGCTACAGCGTTAAGGTGCCGCACGGCCCGGCCTTCCGGGGGAACCTTCCCGCGCCCCCTGCCCTGGAAAGGAAGGGGGATATGGAGTAGTACTGCAACGAGGCTGCAGAAAGGACTGGCATGATGCTGACGGAGGCACAGGAGCGCGAAGCCGCACGGATCGACGCTGGGGAGAGCCTGTGGGACGAGAGCGTGCCGATCAACGAGCCGCTGGAGTTCAGGCAGCCGCTGGGCAAGGTAGTATCGATGCCGTTGACCGATGCGCAGTGGAAGGCGCTGTACGCCGAGGCGAGAGAACTCGGCGTCGGGCCCACGACGCTTGCCCGGATGTGGGTCCTGAAGGAACTGGGCGCGTCGGGCGCGCTCGGTCCCCACACTTCCACGTCAGCGCGCGAGCAGATCCCGGCCGGCGCCGGTACCCAGGCGTCACTGTAAGAGCGAGTGGAGAGCGACGGGGTCACTTTGGGAGAGCGTGCGGAGGATGCGTGCCACGGGCAGGTGAGGTCAATCGCGGTCATCGACCAGCACGCTTCCCCCGGTGGCACGCACCACACCCACAGTAGCGCGGGGCAGGCCACGACGCCCCGGTAGCCCGCGCTCGCCAACGGCAACACCACGGCACGGCCGCCGCAGAGTCTTGCACAGCAGGCGAACGGTGGTTGTACCCGGGCTACAGGGCCGCCGATCGCAATCGCGGCCCTGTAACTCGCGGCACATCGCAATGCCCGCTTGCTGCGCAAAACTTTGCGGCGCACTCTCCTCCCCAGATAAAGCCCTGCCCATCGGGTGCTGTGCTACCCTCTTTGTTCATGATCGGCAGGGGGGACAGCACACCGTGAACGAGAGTCGGGCGACGCCAGGTGCCCTGTCCGTGACCGACTTCGTTGCCCGCTGGAACCATGCCAATCCCTCCGAACGCCAGAGCTATCAGCAGCACTTCATCGACATCTGCCACGTGTTGGGCCAGCCCACGCCTGTCGAGGTGGACCAGGAAGGGACCTTCTTTACCTTCGAGAAAGGCGTCCGCAAGAGCAACTGCGGCCCCAGCAGACCACGGCGCAGGTGACCGAGGCGGCCGCCCGCGAGTTCGCCCAGCTCGCGGTGAGCCTGCAAGCGGCCGGAGCGCCACCGGAACAGACCGCCCACTTCCTCATGCGGCTGCTGTTCTGTCTGTTCGCGCAGGACATTGGCCTGTTGCCGCCCAAGCTGTTTACCCGGCTGGTGGAGGGCGCGCGGGAGCGTCCGGCGGAGTTCGGCCGCCGACTCCGTATCCTGTTCGACGCCATGGCCAGCGGCGGCGCCTTCGGCGAGCACGACATCGCCCACTTCAACGGCGGCCTCTTCGCAGATGATGCCGTGCCGGGTGCCCCTTGGGCGCTGACACGCGACGACCTGGCCGTGCTCCAGCGCGCCTGTCGACTCAACTGGGCCAGCGTGGAACCGGCCATCTTCGGCACCCTCTTCGAGCGCAGCCTCGATCCCGCCAAACGCGCCCAGCTTGGCACCCACTACACCAGCCGCGCGGATATTCTTTTGATCGTCGAGCCGGTGCTGATGGCCCCGCTACGACGCGAGTGGGAGACGGTCCAAGAACAGGCCCAAGTGCTCATTGCCAAACGGGAGGCGGCGAGTGGTGTCGCCCGCGCGCGCCAGCAGGATGCGCTCCGCCGCTTGCTCGTCGGCTTCTCCAGCAAACTGGCTGCTATCCGCGTGCTCGACCCCGCCTGCGGCAGCGGCAACTTCCTGTACGTCGCCCTCAAGCAGTTGCTGGACCTGGAGAAGGCCGTCATCACCTTCGCCGCCCAACACGGCCTGACGACCTGGTTCCCCCAGGTGAAGCCGGA
>DHIZ01000426.1 GCA_002404055.1 Chloroflexi bacterium UBA4733 | reverse complement strand
AATGCGCCGGCTCACGGGTCTGGCGGTCGCGGGCATGCTTACGGCCACGTTTGCAGCTGGATGCTCACCTTCGAGTGCCGGCCAATTGGGCGGCCAGGCCTCAAACGCAAACTGCCCCGGCTCGACGGAAACGGACAAAGGATTTGGGGCTGGGCCGGCCTACCTTTCTGGACAGTCCAGTTGGTACTCTGGCGGCCAGGCAGCCATCCTCAGGGTGGACTCGAAGTACTCTGGACCGCTGCTGGTGCGAGCCTCACAGTTTGCCGGTGACGGCACTTCACAGATCACTTTGGCCAATGTTGACCCGACCACTCTTGCGAATGCGGCGGCTAAGGAAGGGTCACACGGCGTGATGGTGGTTTCTGCAGTCCCGACGACAGACGGACTGGAACTGCAGGCAGTCCCTTCGTCTTCACATTGGAGGGCATGGTTCGGGCAGTTGAGCACTGGTGGTCCTGGCTGCTTTGAGCTTCGGGTGGACGGTACGGCGTTCACTGAGGTCATCGTGTTTGCAGTCCAAGCGGGTCCCGCGCCACCTGGCTGAAAGTTCAGGAGTCATTCCCGCGTCCAGACCAAAGGTGGTGCGCCATTTTGATCACGCTTAAGAAGGCATTAAGAAACGGCTGGCTAGGGCCATACTGGTGGTGAACCAGGTCGTCTGAAGCGCGCGCTCAGTCTCCCCGCTGCTGCAGGCTGGCCTGGAAGTCCACCAGGCTTTGGGGAGACAGAACGCGGGGGTGTATTACATGGCGAAGAGACTTTTCGGTTTGATCGGCGTTCTTAGCCTGTTCGCAGGCGTGGGGGTCATTCAGGCGAGTGCCGATGACACTGGCTACAATCCGCCACCGCAGGCAGTTGCCAATTGCGATGCGGGCCATGGGGCCTTCGGTGCGTTCTCTCACCATTTCGAATTCCAGATTCCGTCAGGGTTTAACTGGATCTCTGCCGACGCCAAGGAAGATGGCGGGCTTGGGCACGACACCGGGCCGACCAACTCCGGCTTCTCCGCGTTCTGCCAGGCGCAATAGCTTCAACCGGCTGAACGGAACCCTCGGGTCCCTCTCGGGGCCCGAGGGCTTTGTCTTTTCGTGGGCAGCTTTCGCTGGAGTCCCTAGAAAGTTAGAGGCGCTCTATAATTAGCTAAACTCTAAAAAAGGGGACTTGGTGAAATGAGCTCGATCCCAATCAAGAAGTGGTCTGCGCTCGCTGCCGTCACATTGGGGGTGCTGGCGGTTGGCCTGGACGTCACAGTGCTCAGCGTCGCCCTGCCGACCCTGGCGGTCGCTCTCCACGCTTCTGAATCCGACCTCCAGTGGTTCTCCGCGGGCTACGCGCTGACCCTGGCGGGCGGGATGCTGCCGTTTGGGGTGCTCGGCGACCGGTTCGGACGCAAGCGCGTGATGCTCGGCGCGCTCGTCGTCTTCGGCGCCGGTTCGATCGCCTGTGCCTACGCGCCCGGCCCGGGCGCATTCATCGCGGCCCGTGTCGTGCTCGGTGCAGCCGGCGCCGCGATCGTCGTGATGGCGCTGTCCCTCGTCACGGTGCTCTTCTCGGAAGAGGAGCGCCCCCGCGCAATCGGAATCTGGGCCGCGGCCAACTTCGTGGCGCTGCCGCTCGGACCCATCCTGGGCGGCTGGCTGCTCACGCATTTCTGGTGGGGCTGGGTTTTCCTGATGAACGTGCCGGTGGCGGCCGTCGGGTTGATCGCCGTGATCGCCCTCGTGCCTGAGTCGCGCGCTTCCGAGCGCCCGGCACTCGACCCGATCGGCATGCTGGCAGCGACCTTCGGACTGGCGGCCGTGACCTACGGGCTGATCGAGCTTGGCCGGATCGGCTGGACAGACGCTGGCTCGCTGGCCATTCTCGCGATCGGCGTGGCCGCGATCGTCGGCTTCTTTATGTGGGAGCGCCGGCTCACGCGGCGGCCAGGAGGTCGGCCGCTGATCGACCTCTCGCTGTTCGAGACGCCCGGCTTCACCTGGGGCGTGCTGCTTGCCTCGATGGGCGGGCTTGCCCTGGTCGGGCTCATCTTCACGATGCCCCAGTACTCACAGGGAGTGCTGGGAGTGGACCCGCAAGGCTCGGGCATTCGCCTGCTGCCGATCATCGTCGGGCTCGTGGCGGGCGCGGTGCCGGCCGACCGGCTGTCCCGAAGGCTCGGCGCCAAGCTCACCATCGCGGTGGGTTTCGCGATTACAACGGCAGGTCTGCTGGTGGGATCAACCACAGCGATCGATTCGAACACCTGGTTCATGGCTTCCTGGATGGCTGTGGTCGGATTTGGAATGGGCAGCGGCTTCGCAACAGCTGCGTCGGCGGCGCTGAAGCATGTTCCAAGCGACCGCAGCGGAGTCGCATCTGCCCTGGTCCAGGCGATGCAGAAGGTCGGCGCGCCATTCGGGGCGGCGATACTTGGCAGCGTGCTGGTGAGCGGCTACCACTCCGGGCTGAATCTGACGGGACTGCCGGCCTCACTCGCCGACGCGGTTCGTCTGAGCGTCTTCGCCGGTGTGAGGGTGGCCGAGACCGTCCACTCTCCTGCGTTGCTGCTGTCGGTCCGCCAGGCTTTCGTCCACGGCATGGACCTGGCTCTGCTCGTATCTGCTGCAATCGCCGCCGTGGCCATGCTGCTTGCTCTTGCCTTCATGCCGGGCCGATCAAGGGCCGGCGACGCTGTACCCGCCGCCGCTCGGGAGGTTGGAGTTGCCTGAATCCGCGCTAGGACTGCGCGAGCGAAAGAAGCTCAAAACCAGGGCCGCGCTGGCGAAGGAAGCGATGCGCCTGTTCATGAAGCAGGGGTTTGCAGAGACCACGATCGAGGAGATCGCCGATGCGGCCGAGGTCTCTCCAAGCACCTTCTTCAACTATTTCGCGAGCAAAGAGGACCTCATCCTGCAGGACGACCTCGACCCTGTGATCATCGCCGCGTTCAACGCACAGCCACCGGAGCTTGGTCCGATCGCGGCCCTTCGCGCCGCCATGAACAGCACCTTCTCTGCCATAAGCCCTGAGGAAATGGCGATGGTGCGGCAGCGGACGGCGCTGGTTCAGCGAGACCCGGACGTGCGCGCAGCGATGCTGAGCCAGTTTGCAGGTATGGTCGAACAGATCGCCGAGGTGCTGGCGCCGCGCACCGGCCGGCCATCGACGGACTTCGCGGTGCGCAACCTGGCCGGCGCGGTGGTCGGGGTGCTCATGTCGTCGGTGCTTGCAGCGGAGAGCGATCGGGAGTCCGACCTGACAAAGCTCGCCGACGCAGCGTTGGCCCACCTGGAAGCGGGGCTGCCACTGGGCGACTGAGCGTCAGGACCCGGACCAGGCGACCACAGCGAGATGAAGGCTGCTCGGTGCGCTCGCCTAGACTCCAGCGTGATTTGTACCTCATCCCGCTCGCGATCCTGATCGTGTCCAGCAATTTCTGCGTCCTGGTGGCAATCGGGGCGGGCCATGCCTTGACCGGTTGGGCTCGAGCTCGATGGCTGATCGCCGAGCTCGCGCTGTACGCGATCGTGTTCTGGGCCGCGATTCACACGTTTATCTCCACGTCAGGAATTCTCGTGCTCGTGGCGCTGGTCCTCGGATTCGCGATCGGTGTGCCCCTCGCCTTCGCGGAGTACGCGCTCGCCGGGCACAGGAGCCGCTTCGGGTTCGATCTACGAGAATCGCTGTGGCTGGGCCGGTTCGCCGACCCCTTCTGCGCGGGGGCGCCATATCCCGAACGGACGCGCGCCTGAGCTCAGTGGAAGACGTTGCCCGCATCGACCGGCAGCACCTGTCCGGTCGTGCTGTCGGAACGGCAGAAGGTGACCACCTGCTCCGCGACGTCTTCTACCGTAGCGCCCCGGTGAAGCACAGCTCTCTGAAGCGCCCCTTCGCGCACGGCTTCCGGTAGCCGGCCGGCTATCCGAGTGCCCTCGATCAGACCGGGTGCCACGCAGTTAACCAGGACCACCGGCGCCAACGCGACCGCCAGGCAGCGTGTGAGGTGGATCAAGCCGGCCTTCGTCGACGAGTACGCGATGCTGCTGGCGGCGGGGTAGAGGCCGCCGATCGAGGCGATGTTCACGATGCGCCCGTCACCCTGCTCTTTCATAGGTCGAGCGGCAGCCCGCGCGAGGAGGTACGGCCCGCGCAAGTTGGTCGCATACATCCGGTCCCAGACCTCCGGGGTCAATGCCTCGAGGTCGGTGAATGGGATGCCTATGTTCCACGCGGCGTTGTTGACCAGCACGTCGAGCCGCCCGAAGTGTTCGAGCGCAGATGCGACCACCTCGTCGGGCCTCGTGGGACTCGATTGGTCGAGCTGGACCGCCCAGGCGCGGCAGCCTGCGGCCTCGACCTCCGCCACGACGCGCTCCGCGCGCTGCTTCTCGCCCGCGTAGGTGACGGCGACGTCCATCTTGCTGCGTGCAAGCGCGTGACAGATGGCCGAACCAAGGTCACCGGAACCTCCTGTGACCAGAGCAACTCGTCCTGCCAACTCCATTCCGCTCGTCTCCTTTCGCGCCGCTCTTGGTTACAAGTAGCAGGCCGCGATCCATCCTATTCAGGGCACAACGCAGCATGACACCGCTTTCTCCGAGGCAAACGCGCGCCGGCGTACTGATCGTCGTCGTCGTGGTGGTCGTGGGCGTTGGACTCTGGGTGGCGACGCTGCTGCCGATCGCCGATCCGCTGCCGGCTCAGCTTCAAGGCTGGCGCACGGTGGGCAGCTACTTCGACCGGCCGCCCGCCTATCCAGGCAAGCCGTGGACCTTGGGCGATCGCACTGTGGATTCGACCACCCTGGAAGCCATCGCCGGTCCTTCGCATTGCGGGTGGGACTCCGTAACGTTCCTGTTCGTCGGCTGGCCGATTGGCACTGATGCGATCAACGCATCGCACGGCCGGCAGTACATTCGGGACACACGTGGCACCGTGCAGGGCCCGGCTCAGGTCGGTACCTGGGCAAAGAATCCGCAGATTCCGCCCGACGCCCGCGACACCGGCTATCGCTACGGCGCGGTAAAACTTTACCTGGCTCCGTCCGACCAGGACGTGTACGCGTATCTGATCGCGCCCGCGGACAGCGAGCGGTGGCCCCGCAGCGACCCGATGCTGCTGTGTTCGTAGCCACCTACGGCGCGGGGATAAGATCGGGGACGTTTCAAGCCGCCGTCCCGGGTAGATACTCATTCTTGTGAGCAAAGGCTTCGGGGAATCCGACTTCGCGCAGGTTCAAAGCGAGCGCGCGAACACACAGACCATCCGCCAGGTCCTCGAGCAGGACCGCGAGCAGGCGGCGCACGCCCGCGACCGCCAGGCCCAGGGCGCGTATGGGATCTGCGAGGACTGTGGTCGCAAGATAGGAGACGAGCGGCTCGCCGCCCTGCCGGACGCCACCCGCTGTATCGCCTGCCAGGCGGAGTGGGAAAGCGGGAACCGCTAGCCGCCCAAATCTCAGCAAACCCTAAGGGTCCGTCCAACCACCTCCCAGCTTCCAACGACATCGTGGGAAGCCAGGACTCTAAGACGATTTACGGAGGAAGACCGATGTCGGAAATTGAGAGCCAACCAAGCGAGCCGGCCGGGCCCCAGCCTGACCAGTCGCTGCTGCCTCCTCCCGGCCCAACGCCGGTGGGTAGCCCCATTCCCGCATGGGCGCCTCCGCCTCCGCCTACCCCACCCATCAACAACAGCGTGTGGCATCGCATCGCCGCGGCCGTCGTGGTCGCAGCGGTCGTCGCTGCCGCGTCTGGCGCCGGCATCGGCTGGAGCCTGGCCCGCACGATCAACGCTCACAACGGCGTTGCGCAGAACAACACCCAGCCCAACGACCAGCAGCCGGCACAGCCGGGCTCGCCGATCCGGCCCGCCAACCCCGGCTCGGGTGGCAGCCTCAACGCTGCGGCCATCGCAGCCAAGGTTGATCCCGCCCTCGTCGACATCATCACCGTCGTCGGATCCGGCCAGGCTGCCGGCACCGGCCAGATCATCAACTCGAACGGCGAGATCCTTACCAACAATCACGTGGTCGACCGGTCGACCAGCATCCAGGTCAACATTGCCGGCCAGACCAAGACCTACCCCGCGCACGTGATTGGAGTCGATCCAAGCGCGGACATCGCGGTCATCCAGGTCGACGGCGTGTCAGGCTGGCCGACGGTCAGCTTCGGGAACTCGTCCTCGGTGCGGGTGGGCGACTCCATCGTCGCGCTCGGGAACGCGCTCGGACAGGGCGGCACGCCTGACGTTTCGCAGGGCGCCATCACCGCCCTGGACCAGACGATTACCGCCAGCGAGGGCGGCAGCAAGTCCGAGCAGCTCAGCGGCATGTTGCAGAGCGACGCCAGCATCTATCCCGGCGACTCGGGCGGACCGCTCGTCAACTCGTCTGGCCAGGTTGTCGGCATGATCACAGCGGGTGACGTGCAGGGCTTCCGCTCGTCGGCCTCCACCGTGAACTACGCGATTCCGTCCGACGCGATCCTCAGCGTGGTCAACACGATCCGCTCCGGGCAGGCGAACACGAACATCATCTACGGCCAGACCGGCTACATCGGGGTCTCTGTCCAGAACATCGACGCGAGCGTCCAGGCACAGCTCAACCTCAACGTCTCATCGGGCGCCCTGGTGGTCGGAGTCCAGACGGGGTCCGTAGCGGGCGCCGCGGGGATCACCCGGTACTCGGTCATCACCTCGGTCGCCGGCAGCCAGATCACCAGCATCGACGACCTCGGGAGCACTCTCCTGGCGCACAAGCCAGGCGAGCGTGTGTCAATCAACTGGGTGAACCAGAGCGGCACCCATTCGGCGACAGTGACTCTGGCCGGGGTCAATCCCTGATCCGGCTGTCATAAAACCCGCCGCCGCGGTGCTCAACCAGGAGTGACCAGCACCGCGGCGGCGATCCGCACGATCGCCCTATCCAAGTCATACGGCCATCGCCTGGCCGTCGATCATCTCGATCTGCAGGTCGA
>DHIZ01000311.1:1833-25506 GCA_002404055.1 Chloroflexi bacterium UBA4733 | reverse complement strand
TGCTGCTGTTGGACGAGCCGACGAACCACCTGGACATCCCCTCCAAAGAGGCGCTGGAAGGCGCGCTCTCCGGATTTGAAGGCGCCATCGTCGTCGCCAGCCATGACCGCTACTTCCTGGAGCGACTGGAGACCAACAAGCTGCTGGTGACGGAGGCGCCCGGCGTGCCGGGGGTAGTCCGGCTCGGTACCTACGACGACTGGTTGGACATGCAGGCCCGCGCCGAGGCGGTGGAGCGCCAGATCGACCAGGAAGAACAGGCCCGCCAGGAAGCTGTCAACGCCCATCAGCAGGAATTGGAGCATGATATCGCCCGGCTGGAGGCCCGTCGCGAGGGTATTTCCCGCCAACTGGCCGACCCGGCAGCCTTCAAGGAAGATGGCGCCTGGGGCGACCTGCTGGAAGAGTATCAGACGGTTGATGCCCGCATCTCCGGTCTCCTGGCGCGGCGCGATGGCCAGAGCCACGTTGTGACGCCGGCCCCAGCGCCTCAGGATGCTGAACTGGTCGGAGCCCGGAGCTAACGAATGGTCGCTATGGCTGGGGCGCCCGCCGTCGTTGCCGCGCCACCCTTGCCGCCGTGGGCCGCACGGCTGCGTCCGCCGCTGATCTTCCTGGCGCCGATGGACGGCGTGACCGATTGGGCCTTCCGGGAACTTTGCTTCCGCCTCGGCGCCGAGGCCACCGTCTCCGAGTTTGCTCCTGCACCTGGGCTGATGGCGGCGCCGAAGAAGCTGATGGCCAGTATCGGCGCTCGACACGGCGACCGCCCGTTCCTGATCCAGTTGTACGGCAAGCATCCAAAAGACTTTGCCGGCGCCGCACGTATGATCTACGATCATCTGCCCTGCGTCGGTATTGACGTCAACATGGGTTGCCCCGCCGATCAGGTTGTCTCGCACAGTCACGGCAGTGCGCTCATGCGTGAGCCCCAGTTGGGTGCCGAGATTGTCGCTGCTATGTGCGCCGCCACACCGCTGCCCGTGAGCGTGAAGATGCGCGCCGGCTGGGACAGCGCCAGCATGAATGCGCCCGACGTGGCGCAGGCGATGCAAGCGGCCGGCGCCTGTATGCTGACGATCCATGGCCGCACGCGGGAACAACGCTTCACCGGGACGGCCAACCTGGAGGCGATCGCCGCCACCCGTCAGGCGGTGTCGATCCCTGTCATCGGCAACGGCGACGTCCGCGACGTGGCCGGGGCGCAGCGCATGCTGGCGGAGACCGGCGTGGCCGGCGTGATGGTCGGCCGGGGCGCGGAGGGCAACCCCTGGCTTTTCGCTGACCTGCGTGCGGCGCTGAAAGGCGAAAAGTTGCCCAATGTCGACCGCTGGTCGCTCTCGGCGGTGGTCTGGGAACACGTGCGGCTGGCGCTGGAAGAGCATGGCGACGAGCGCCAGACCTTCCTGCCGCTGCGTAAGCACCTCGTCTGGTACGCCCGCGGCATCCCCGGCAAGGAGAGCCTGCGCAAGCGGGCGCAACAGGTGTCGTCCCTGGCCGACGTAGATGCCTGGTTGGTGGACGTCGAAGCTGCCCTTGCCGCTGCCGGCATGGACAGCCGGCCCATAAGTTGCTAAGATGCTGGGTATGAGGCAATTGTCGCGTCGGCGGTTTGTACAATACGGGGCGGGTAGCCTTGGCCTGCTGCCGGCGCTCGCACCGGCTGTCGCCCATGCCGCAGCGCTGCTCGATCCGCTCAGCAGCAGCACGCTGACCTATATGTATGCCCTGCGCCTGGTCGATGATCCGACTTTGGACAGCATCGGGGTCCACCTACAGCCCAACACGTCGTCCGATGTCGTTGGCAGCATTCCCTATGGTACGCCGGTACCGATTCTCAGCACCGTGGCAGGCGAGAAGCTCTGGTACGGTGGTACGACGTGGTACCAGGTGCCCATCACGTACGGTACCGGTTGGGTCTATGAGCCGTTGCTGGGTGATACGCCAACCGACGGGGTGGTGGCCCCGCCATTACTACCGCCCGTGCCGGAGCCACCGCAGCGTCCAGCGCCCGTCGGCGCCGACCGTTCCATCGTCATCAGTCTGGCTGACCAGTTTCTGTGGGCCTTTGACGGGCCCCAGCTCACGCTAGCAGTTGGTTGCACCACCGGCGGCAAGGGGCTGGAAACGCCGGCCGGCGATTACGCCGTCAAGAAGCAGGATCCCAACTACATGTTTAATTCCCCCTGGCCCAAGACATCTCCCGATTGGTATCCAAGCGTTCAGGCCAGTTTCGCCCTGCTCTTCCACGACACCGGCTATTTCCTCCACGATGCCCCCTGGCGCCGTATCTTCGGCCCCGCCGGCCAGGGTGGAGCGGGCGCGCTCGGCAAAGACGACACCGGCTCCCATGGCTGCGTCAACCTTCCCTACTGGCAGGCGCGGTTCCTCTACAACTGGGCGCCGCTAGGAACACCGGTTCGGGTGCTGTAATGCCCCTCGTTCGTCGGTGGGAACGCGTTGCCGGCTGGTACGCCGCCGCCGATGTCGTCATCGGCGGGATCCTGGCGCTCTTGCTGTTGGTGCGACGGGGCATCGGCAGCACCATTCTGGCAACGCAAGCGTCGGCGCTGGTGGCCACCAATCTGACGTCGACTGTCTCCTTTGTGCTGGCTTACACCGCCCTGGGCATGCAATTGTGGACGGCTCACCAGCCCAAACGGCGGCGCCTGCGACTGACGGGTGTGCTGCTGGCTGTGGTCGTAGCGACCGTTGGCGCAGTCGGGCTTGTCGGCGGCGCACTGGCCGGACACCTGGACTTTCCGGGCGGGGACGTCTGGCAAGCGCTCGAGATCGGAAAGATCGCCCCGAATACCGATGCTGCACTGCTATTTCTCGGCCTCGCTCTGGCGCTGCTCGATTGGGAACCGGTAGACAGGTACTGGCCGGCGCAATGGATCGCCCTGGCGGTTATCACCCTGAGCGGTGTCGCCGTCCTTGGCCACGTCTACGGTATCGGCCCCCTCTACCAGGTCCTATCGTCCCCACCCCAGGCCCTGAATTCCGCGCTGGGCGCGTACTTCATGGCGACGTCAATCCTCTGTGCTCGCCCCAATCGTGGCTTGTGTGGCCTGCTCACGAGCGACGGTACCGGCGGTCATATCGCCCGACAGCTCCTGCCGGCCGCCGTAATCATCCCTGTGATCCCTGGCTGGCTGGCCATCCTCGGTGAGCAACGGCGTTGGTTCGGTGTACCGGTCGGCACTGCCCTCCTCGTTATGGTAGCCATCCTCGGCTGGGCAGTGCTGATCTGGTGGACGGCGGTACGCGTCGAGCAGGCTGACGCACGGCGGCAGCTGGATGACGCAGCACTCAGCGAACAGTATCGCCGTACCGAGGAGGCGCGCAGTCGCGTGCGTGCTGTCCTGGATTCTACCGGCGATGCCATGTTGCAGCTGGGCCTCGACGGTGTCGTGCTGACCGTGAATCGTCGTTTCGCGCAATTATTTCGCGTAGAGCCGGAGCAAGTGCTGGGGCAGTCTTTGGCGGCCGTTCAGGACGCACTCAATCAGCGCGTGCTCGTAGCGGACGACCTGTCGCCGCCGCCAACGTCGTGGAGCGACGCCGTCATCGGCATTCCGAGCACCGTCCTGCAAATATGGCCGGAGCGCCGGGAACTCGAACTGCGGTCGGCATCGGTTTGGAGCGACGAGGGCAACGAACTAGGCCAGCTGTACACCTTTCGCGACGTCACTTCGGAACGCGAGGTCAATCGCCTACGCGGCGAATTCGTCTCCTGGGTGTCGCACGAGCTACGGACGCCGCTGACCTCCATCAAGGGCTTCCTCGATCTCTATTTTGAGGACTATGGCGATCGACTCTCACCTGATCAACGCGAGACACTTGGCATTGTTGACGCCGGTGCGCAGCGTCTGATGGTGCTCATCAATGATCTCCTGGAGGTCAGCCGGGTCGAGGGTGGCGGCATCGAACTGCAGCGGGCGCCAACCGACGTGGCCGAAGTGATCCGCCAGGTCGCAACCACCGTGCGACCGCAGATTGAAGCAAAGGGCCAGACGTTGCACCTGCAACTTCCTGAAGTCGTGCCGCTGATTTCCGGCGATGCCGACCGTATCTCTCAGGTGCTCATTAATTTGGTTTCCAATGCCAATAAGTACTCCCCTGATCGTGGGCGCATCACCATTACGGCGCAGGAGGTAGAGGGCTGGCTGCGAATCGCCGTGGCGGATACCGGCATCGGCATGACACCGGAGGTTCAAGCACGACTGTTCACCCGGTTCTTCCGAGCGCGTGATCCAGAAACGCAGAGCGCCGGCGGCACCGGCCTTGGTCTGGTGATCGCCCGATCACTGGTGGAGCTACACGGTGGCCGCATGGAAGTGCAGAGTGCGAAGGGGATTGGGTCCACCTTCTGCTTCACGTTGCCCATTGCCCAACCGGCACTGGCCTGACCGTTCAGACCGCATTTAAGCCTTGCCCTATCCACGCGGTGCTACACTTCGACAGGCTGAAGACCATCAATCTGATCGGTCGCGGCGTTGTGGCCGCCACACGGAAGAGTCGCAAGAGATCGGGTCCCCGGTGACCGGCACAGGTCGCGGCGCCATTTGGGCGGTTCTGGTGTCGGTTGAGACGACGCTCGTTTGTATTGGCTTCGCCATCCTGGTGGTCGTGCGCCGAGCCATAGCCGGCCCAGCCCTTTCTACACAGGCGCCATCACTGTTGACTGCCAACCACGCCGCAGCCGTTGGTCTCACCAGTGTTTTCGTCGCTATGGGGCTACGTCTCCTCTTCATGCGTTGGCCTCGCTTCGGGTGGCTCCCCAGGGCGGCGATTGGCTTTGGCGTGATCGCCGTGCTGCTGGGTCTCGCCGCCATGCTCAACGGGATTTCTCCCGCCTACCAGGTCCTTCGCCCCCTGGCGGTTTGGCACGACACGGAGCTTGACCTCATCGCGCCGAACGCGGGCGCGATCATGGTGTTGGGCGGCCTGACGGTCGCCCTCCTGGACTGGCAGCCACGCTGGCCGGTTTGGCCGGCGCAGTGGTTTGCTGTAGCGAACGCTGTCCTGGGCGGAATCGGCCTCCTGGGGTATGCCTACGGCATCGGCGCGCTGTATCGCATTGGCAATACGGTACCCATGGCAATCAGTTCCGCTCTAAATCCTTCCATGGAGTAGTTGCGAGTCGGGCGGGAGGGGCGGTATGCTGGAGGGGAGTGTACCTTTCCCCCCCATGTGTTCGGAGTTTTCGATGTCTTTGCTTTTGTCTTTTCCCACGCCGCCGTCGTCACCGGAGATGATGGTGCGCGCGTGCTACGAGTCGGCTCGGGATGCCGAGACGCGGACGCGGTACCAGATGGTCCTCCTGGCGCAGCAAGGCTTGACGGCAACCGCGATTGCGCCGCTGGTGTTGCGCAGTCACGACACGGTGTCGCGGGTGGTGGTCCGCTATCGGGAGGGCGGACCGGACGCGGTACCGCATCGTCCCCGTCCTGGGCGAGTTCCGACGGTCACGCTGGCCTGGCAAGCGGAGTTGCTACGAGTGATCGACCTGGACCCGCACGACGTGGGCGTGCCCAGCGCCAACTGGACCACCGGCGTGCTGGCCGACTATCTTGCGGAGCAGACCGGGATTGCGGTGGATGCGGAGACGGTGCGCCAGCGCTTGCACCGGCTGGGCTACGTCTGCAAGCGACCGACCTGGACGGTGGAGCACAAGGCCCATGAACAGGAAGGCTACCTGGGAAACGCCTCCGGGCGGAGCTCCTCTTGACGGCGGCTTTGGCCGAGGTCGACCCTGACCTGGCCGCTGTCTTGCCCGAGTGTCCGCCCGACCCTGACCTGGCTGCCGTGCTCCCGGAGGCTCCGCCCGCGCCTCTGTCGTTCCCATCTCCTCCCGGCGGCCCCCCGCCAGTCGCCAAGGAACCGGCGACCATGACCACGGTCACGGACCTGCTCGCTGCGCTGGGTGAACTGGACCTCTTGCCGGAGGTCCCGCCGGATGTGCCGGAGTTGCTCCGCCTGTTGCCCCACGCCGACCTCTATGTGCAAGACGAAGTGCAGATCGCCTTGCACCCGACGCTCACCCGCGTCTGGAGTCCCAAAGGACACGGGGGCCAACGCCTGGTCCGCGCTCCCGGTGTCAATCAGAAGTGCTATGGGTTCGGTCAGGTGGACTGGCGCGATGGCGACCTCTGCTTCGGCTTCAGTCCCCGCCGGGACGCCGATACCTTCTGCTTGCAACTCGACGACGCAGTGGCCCGCTCTACGGCGCGCGGGCGCATCGCCATTGTGCTGTCCGACAACGCCAAAACCCACACGGCGAAAGGGTCCAAGCGGGTGCGGGAGACGCTCGCCCGCCACGGCGATGCCTTGCGCCTGGTCTACACCCCTGCCTACGATCCCGACAGCAACCCGATCGAACGCCTCTGGCGCGTCTGGCGGCGGGACGTGACCCACAACCACCACCGCGACGACTTCTGGGACCTCTACGCCGACGCCGAAGCCGAGGTCGAACGCTGGCAAGCTGACCCCGATCGCGTCTTACGCCACATCGGCAGCATCCCGCCAGCACATCCCACCGACGCCAACGACGACGAACAGCGCCTGGTCGCCTAGTATCGCAGCATCAGCATGGAAGGATTTAGGCGCCCTGTACATGTCGCTCGCTGCCCTCAGCGCCCGTCCCGACCGCGGCCTTTGCCGGCTGTTGCTTAGTCGCGGAACGGGCGGTCAACTCGCCCGCCGGCTCATTCCTCCCGCAATACTTGTTCCTGTGCTACCCGGTTGGTTGGAATTGTTTGGCGTGGACCGGCGTTGGTTCGGCGTTCCTGCTGGAACCGCGATCGTGGTGATGATCGGCATCCTCGGCTTTACCACTTTGATCTGGTGGACGGCGCTTCGGGTGGAGCGAACCGATCACCTCCGCCGACGCGATGCAGCGGTGCTCGCCGAGCAATACCACCTGGCGGAGGCGGCACGCAGCAGCGCGCGCGCGCTACTGGACTCCACTGCCGACGCCATGCTGCTCCTGGGTACAGCTGGCGAGGTGCTCACCGCGAACCGGCAGTTTGCCAGCCTCTTTGCGCTGGACCCTGGCTTTCTCTCGGCCCCTTCGTTTCAAACGTTACAGCCGGCGTTTGCGGAGTGCCTCGTCAGCGGAACACAACTATGGGTGGACATGGCAGCGCTGCGTGGTGCGGCCCGGCCCGTGGGGACACGGACAGTCACACAGGTAAGGCCGCAGCGTCGGGACCTGGAGGTGCAGGTCCTTCCGGTTCGCCGTGACGACGGAAGCGTCCTCGGTCACCTCTGGACGTTCCGAAACGTGACGGCCGAGCGCGAGGTGAACCGCCTGCGGAGCGAGTTTGTCTCCTATGTTTCGCACGAATTGCGCACACCGCTCACGTCGATCAAGGGGTTCCTGGACATCTACCTTGAAGACTACGCGGCAGCGTTGACCTCCGACCAGCGGGAGACCCTCGACATCGTCGATGCCAATGCCCAACGCCTGATCCGGCTGATCAATGAATTGCTGGAAGTCCACAGCGTAGAGGGCGGTGGCGTTACCTTGCGGCTGGCCCGGACCGACATCGGGAAGCTGGGTTTCCAGGCGGGGGCCGCACTCCAACCGCAGGTTGCAGCGAAGGATCAGCAACTGGTCCTCGACATTCCTGATGCCTTACCGCCAGTGCTCGCTGACGCCGAGCGGGTCAACCAGATACTTGTCAACCTGCTTGCCAATGCCCACCAGTACACCTTGCCGGGGGGCCGAATTACCCTGGAGATAGGCGAAGAACGGGGCTGGCTGCACGTGGCCGTACGCGATACCGGTATCGGGATGACGCGGGAGGATCAGAGCCGCCTCTTCACGCGCTTCTTCCGCGCGAACGATCCCGTGGTGCAGGCCACACGCGGCGCCGGCCTGGGTCTCGTGGTCACACGGGCGCTGGTGGAACTGCACGGCGGACGCATGCAGGTGCAGAGCGTCAAAGGCATCGGCTCGACGTTTCGCTTCACTTTGCCGGTGGCGCCCGGTAGCCCGCCCGGCGACTGAAGTCGCGGCTACCGTGAGCCAAGCCCGCCTTCGCGGGCTGACCTAGTCCGCGAAGCGCCCAGAGGGCACCCGCTTCGCCTGGTGTAGCCGCGACTTCAGTCGCCGGGCGGGGGCCGGGGGCAATCCCACTCACCCTGGCGGTCCTGTCCGTACCGTCCTCTCCCCAGGGATTCCGTATCCTCCGGGAGCGAGGAGGGTCAACATGCAACCAGTGACGGTCAGTCTGCGACGGCGGGACAGCCTGCTGCTCGCCTTCTTTGTACTTGCGGCAGTCGGGCTCTCCTATCGCCTGTATACCTGGCAGGTGACGAACGCCGGGATGTTAGACCTTCGGGGGACTAATGAGCACGTTCTTCAGGTCTCGATTGATGCCCCGCGCGGCCGCATCTACGACTCCCAGGGGAAGGTGCTCGTCACCAACGTTGAGTTCGATCGGGTGTACGCGGTGCCGCCCGACGTGAAGGATCAGGTCACGACTGCCACCCGGCTGGCCCCTGTACTCGGGCTCACCTACGATCGCCTCATGACCTTATTGCAGACGCCGAAGAGTGACTATATCACCCTCGCGCGTAAGGTCGCCCCGGGCGTGCGCGATCAGGTCAATGCGCTCAGCTTGCCCGGCATCGGCATGGAGCCGGACGTGACCCGCATCTATCCGGCCGGCACGCTGGCGTCGCAACTCCTGGGGTTCACGAACTACAACGGTGACGGCAACTACGGGCTGGAGCAATTTTACAACAGCGTGCTTACCGGCAGGCCGGGACAGTTACGGGCGCAACGAGATGGGCTCGGCAACGAGATCGACCTCACGCACGCTGTGCGCATCGCCCCGGTGCCTGGTAAAGACCTGCAACTCACGATCGACAGCGCCATCCAGTACGCCGCCGAGCAGGAGCTGGCGGCCGGTATCCAGAAGCATGGCGCGCTGTCCGGGTCAGTTGTAGTGATGGATCCTTCGACCGGGGCAATCCTGGCCATGGCCAACTCGCCATCCTATGATCCCAACCAGTTTCAGTCCACGGCGGTAGCTCGCTTTGTCGATAATGCAGTATCCACGCCGTTTGAACCTGGCTCCACGTTCAAGCTCATCACCATGGCAACGGCGTTGCAACACGGCGCCATCACCCCGTTGACCACCGTGAATGACCCCGGCTACCTTACCGAGTACGGAACAACGATCCACGACTGGGACCTCAAGTCGCACGGCACCGTCACGATGCGCTACGTCCTCGACCACTCGCTCAACGTCGGCGCTGCCTTTGCGGCCCGCCAGACGGGCGCCCCGACCTTTTACGCGGGCGTGCAGGCGTTCGGTTTCGGCCGTCCGAGCGGGATTGATGTGCAGGGCGAGGCGGGAGGCGTGGTGTACACAAACCAGATGGCAGACTGGCGGCCGATCAGCCTGGCCACCAACTCGTTCGGGCAGGGCCTCACCGCGACGTCGCTGCAGATCGCCACCGCGGTTTCCGCCATCGCTAATGGCGGCAACTTGCTGCGGCCCTACGTCGTGCAGCAGATTTCCTCGCCCGACGGCGTGCAGGAAACCCAGCCAAAGGTGGTTGGCCACCCCATCTCCCCCGCGACAGCGGCGACATTGACCAACATGATGGAAGAAGTGCCGATCAAGGGCGAGGCGACCCTGGCCCGCATCCCTGGTTATCTGATAGCAGGGAAGACCGGCACTGCCCAGATCGCGGAAAATGGCGGCTACTCCCCGGATGCCACGATGGCGTCGTTTGTCGGCTTCCTGCCGGCGCAGCACCCCGCTGTCGTGATATTTATCGTGCTGGACCACCCGACAGATTCGCCCTACGGTGCAGAGACGGCCGCGCCGATGTTCGCGGACCTCGGCCAGAAGATCATGGTACACCTGGGCATCGCCCCGACGGAGCCGTTGCCGACGCCAACGGCGGCGCCACAGCCCCCCTCCACCTCGATGGCGCATCGGTAGGGGAACCTCAACAGGTACACTCAGGCCCAATGGTATCTGGGAGGACTGTCGTGACTGCGCCTACCGACGACCGGTTGCCGCGCGTCACCTTCTCCGCCAGTGACGAGCCGTTACGGCGGGATGTCCACATGCTGGGCGAGATGCTCGGGCGCGTGCTCCGCGAACAGGGCGGCCTGGGTGTCTACGACACGGTGGAGCGCATCCGGGAGACGTGCAAGCGCCTGCGCGCCGATTACCAGCAAGCGCTCGACAGCGAACTGCAGGAGGAGTTGGAGCAACTGACGTTGCCCATGACGGTTCACGTCGCCCGCGCCTTCGCTCTCTATTTCCAGCTCGTCAACATCGCCGAGCAGTATCACCGGGTTCGGCGCCGGCGTGCCCACCGCATGCAAGTGGGAGAGCCACCGCAGCAGGGATCGATCGAAGACCTTGTCCAGCGTCTGTCCAGGCAGCAGGTACCCGCAGAGCAGATTGCCGCGCGGCTGCAGCGCCTGAACGTGCTACTGGTGCTCACGGCGCACCCGACCGAAGCCACTCGCCTGACGGTGTTGCGCAAGCAGCAGTTGGTGTCCGACTCCCTGGCCGGCCTGGATAGCCGTATGCTCACCATCCCCGAGCGTGGTGAACTGACCGACGCCCTGAACGATCAGGTCTTGCTGCTCTGGAGCACCAACGATGTGCGCGAGCGGCGACCGGAAGTTGCGGATGAGGTGCGCACCGCCCTCTTTTACTTTGACCATATCTTCTTTGATGCCATTCCCCGCCTGCACGCCGAGCTAGAGCGCTGTCTGCGCGAGCAGTACCCGGGACAGTCGATTCCGGTGCCGACGTTGGTGCGTTTCGGTTCCTGGGTTGGCAGCGACCGCGACGGCAACCCCAACGTCACCGCCGAGTTTAGCCGCGCCACGTTCCTGCAGCAGCGCGCGCTGACTCTACAGCGCTATCGCAGCCACGTCGCCGCCCTGGCCGAGTTGTGTAGCCAGTCCGACCGCTTCGTGCAGGTACCACGCCGCTTTCGGAACTCTATCGCCGCCGATGCAACGGCACTGCCCGACGTTGTTTGCGACATCATGGAGCGCAACCCTGGCGAGCCGTTTCGCCAGAAGTTGCTCTTCATCTGGGAGCGCCTGGGGTACACCCTTGCTGTCACCACTGAGCGAACCCTTACAACAGCCGGTAAGCACTCCGTTGCCGCCGAGCGCAGCCAGGGCTACACCACGGTCGACGAGTTTCGCCGCGATCTGCTGGAAGTGGATCAGGCCTTGCGGCTGGCGGGCCAGAGCCGCCTGGCCGATGGTCCCTTTGCGCGGCTGCTACGCCAGGTCGACTGCTTTGGTTTTCATCTGGCCAAGCTGGACTTCCGTCAGCACAGCGAGCGACACGCCGCGGCGCTGGACGTTCTGCTTGGGAGTCTCACCGGCGACCGTACCTACAGCGAGTTGCCGGAAGACCAGAAGCAAGCGCTTCTTGCCGAGTTGATCCGCGTGCCGACCAGCATCCCCCCTCTGCCGGCGGAGGTTGCGCCCGAGGTTGCGGACGTCTTCGCTTCCTTCGACGTGTTGGCCGAGGCCATCGCTGCCTTCGGCCCGGCGGCAGCCGATACCTATATCGTCAGCATGACTCACCAGGTCTCCGACCTCCTGGCGGTGTTGCTGTTGGCGACCCGCGCCGGCCTCTGTGACCTCACGGGCGAGACGCCGATCAGCCGCCTCAATGTGGTGCCGTTGTTTGAGACGATTGACGACCTGCACGCTGCCCACGACGTGATGGACCAGGCGTTTCGTAACCCCTGCTACGCCGCGAATCTGCATGCACTGGGCCAGCGGCAGGAGATCATGCTGGGTTACTCGGACAGTAACAAGGACGGCGGTATTATCACCGCCACCTGGGAACTGTACCGGGTGCAGCAGAGCCTCACCGACACCGCTGCGCACCACGGCATCCGCCTGTGCTTCTTCCATGGCCGGGGGGCGACAGTCGGGCGTGGCGGCGGGCCGACCAACCAGGCGATCCTGGCGCAACCTCCTGGCACGCTGGATGGAGAACTGAAGCTGACCGAGCAGGGTGAGGCCGTCTCCTTCAAGTATGCCCTACCCGAAATAGCGCAACGCAATCTGGAACTGGTGGTCACGGCAGTCTATGAAGCGGGCGCCGAGCCTCGTGCGGCAACGTCCGGTCAGCAACGCGAGTGGGAACGGATAGTGGCGGGGCTTTCCGAAACGTCCTTCCAGCGCTACCGCCGCCTGGTAGCGGACGATCCGGCGTTCCTGGAGTATTTCACGGCCGCCACGCCCATCGAGGAATTGAGTGCCCTGAACATCGGCTCCCGCCCAGCCCGGCGCACTGCCGGCAAGGGCCTGGACGACCTGCGCGCCATCCCCTGGGTCTTTGCCTGGATGCAGAACCGTCACGTCCTACCCAGTTGGTACGCCGTCGGCAGCACGCTGGGCGACTACATCGCCGCTGATCCGGCGCATCTCACCACGCTGCAAGCGATGTACCGCTCCTGGCCCTTTTTCAAGTCGCTGCTCGACAACCTGCAAATGACGCTTGCCAAGGCCGATATGCGTATTGCCGCCGCCTACGCGCGCCTCGTACACGACACGGCGCTAGCCGATCGCTACCTGCTTGTGATCCAGGAGGAATACTCCCGCACGCGCGCGGTCGTCTTACAGATCACCCAACAGCAGGAGCTGCTGGACAACCATCGTGTGCTGCAGCGCTCGATCCAGTTGCGCAACCCCTATGTCGATCCTTTGAGCTATATGCAGGTGCAACTGCTCAAAGAGTCCCGCGCCGGCGGCCTCAGCGCCGATGCCCGCCGCCAGCTCACGGAAGCGGTGCTCATCACAATTAATGGCATCGCGGCAGGGCTGCGAAACACGGGCTGAGCCGCCTTCAACCTGGAGCCGAACCGAGTAACACCTTCACTCCGAAAGCAGCAGCTCTCTCAATAACACCAGAGCTGCGAGGGCCTGCTCACGACTGACAGTGGGGAAGTCGTCCAAGAACTCTTCAAGGTCGTATCCGTCCTGCAGACAATCAGGTAGCGTTTGCACAGGCACACGGGTGCCTACGAAGACGGCGTCACCGTGGTGAACGTCGGGGTTGCGCGACACAAGGCCGCGTCGCAGCGTTTCTGTACTCATCTGCGCCTTATTCCATATCGAGCTTCATCATAGCAGCCGGACTCCAGGAAATCTCACGACGCGACTGGAGCGCCGAGTGCCTGTAGGGCCCGCAGATGGCGCTCGGTGTCCGCGCCGATTTCCAATCTTGAAATCGCCATCCCTCGTCGAAACTACGACTCTTCAGGATGCCGCTCGCTTGGTGAGTTTATGCGAACAGGGCAGCGATGGGGTAACGAAACCCCGGCACCACATCCTCCCCATCGAGTGTATCGTTGACAGAAAGCGCTGTTGGCGCCGTGTCGCCCGGATGCCAAACGCCGACGGTCTGGTGTCGCGGCCAGACCACCCACACCAGGCGGGTGCCGAAGCTGAGGTAGCGGCGCGCCTTCTCATCCAGTCCCGGCTGGTATTGGTACTCCGAGGCTACCTCTACCGCCAGGTCTGGCGCGAGTTGCAGCGCCTGGCGGTACTCAGGCGAGTGGCGCGGAGGCAGGCGGTCGGCACGCACAAAGGCGAAATCGGGCGCCAATTCCGTCGTGCGTGGATGCGCAGGATCGAGGCGGTACCCACCCTGCTCGCCCGTCACTCCTCCCAAGGCATGGTCCTCAATGTAGACGCTAAGGCGGCTGCCCAACCGATAGCTGATGTGCGAGGCTTCATAACCGCTCATCGGCATGCGAATCAGGACTCCTTCCACCAGCTCATACACCCAGCCCTGATCGTCAGGCAACGATTCCAGGTCGTCCACGGTCATAGGGGGCACGTGCGGCACGATCTCGGCCCACGGCGCCAGCGGGTATGGAGGAGATTCCTGTTTCAACGTACTCATTGGCCTGTAGCACTCCCTATCTGCGCGCCGGTCAACCCGCCAGTGGGAACGCGAGGAGTAACATGGGCGGGGCCCGCGCTACACACTGGTCCAGCATACCGCGCAGCGACGCGATGAGCCACGCCCCTACGATCACGTCGAGGGTGACTCTCTTACATCGTAGGCCCCGCTGGCGAACGCGCGTTGGGCTGGCGCGGTACCATAGAGAGTTGTTGCTGTTCGCTTGAGGATTCTGTGCGATGAGAACCTATGCCGCGACGAATCAAAGCCGGTTGCGCTCGGCGCTGACCTCTGCACGGGTGTTCGTCAACACGCGCTCAAAATCACCTCGCATTGGCTTCACATCGAAGTGCCTGATCGCGAAGCGGATGATTTCCTCGAGCGTGACGCGGCCAGTTGGGACGTGCCACTTGGGCGAAATGCGTGCCTCACCACCTAACCACGCGGCGCCGACATGCAAATGTGGGTCTAGAAAGGCCCCACGTGCCTCAGGGTGCCAGTGGAAGGCCAGGATCTCCCGGCTCCCCAGGGTTGCGCTGGCACGATCCTCGTCTGTGAGCGCGTAATAGTAGGCCGCCGTCTGTGCCACCCACTGGCGCGCGTCCGCCGCCCATGGCAATACACGATATTCGACGGTAATTCGTAACCCGAGGGGCGTCGGACAGTGCAGTCGGGATGGCCGGTTGCGATTGAGGGTAGCAGTCAGCGCTTCATCGCCAGGCCGACCAAAGTACTGAACCTGCACCACGTCAGGGGCGACAGTGCCAACAACGGCTTGCAGAGCAGCAGCGAAGGCGTGGGCTGCCTCGTACCTGGTCCTATGGGGCAAGGTGGCGTAGCATGCCGACGCTCATCACTTCCGGTCGATCTGGATCCTCGTCGAACTTCCCGCCGTCCCACGCCTTGACGAACTCGTCGCCACTCATCTGGAGGTAGTAGCGCGCCGCCTCGTCCAGAAGTTCGAGTGCTTCTTCTCGGGTGAGGAAGCGTGGCTGCTCCGTTGCCTCTCGCGCGAGTGTTGCCATTGCGCTCACTCTCCTCACTCACTTGATTCTGCGCGCTACGAAGGTTGCGTGACCGGCACATCCACTGCACAACATGTTACCAGACCTGACGACCGACCGGACTACGTTGGACAGGAACCTTACAACTCGTATGCGCCATGCCAGGATGTTGTCCCAACGCGTGCAGGAAGCGCTTCGGCTGATCGAGGATTCTCCCGATGCTGGCCGAGCTTGAGTTCCAATCCAAGATTTTGCCCCGGCAACCAGATCAGCGAGTTGCCATAATGTATGCCAAAGCGCTCGTACCGGCGTTGCGGTGGCGGATGCGAGTCTCGCGCAGCCGAGCGAGGTGCGCCTCCGCCCCGTCGCCGAGAACCTGCCTGGCGGCGTCGGCATAGCTGGGGTGGCGTTGCAAGAAGACTGCTCCCAGTTGCGTCTCGGGCTCACGGCCGCTCCACACCTGATAGGTATGGCCCAACTGCACGTTGGCGAATCCGGCTTCCACGAAGCAGCACGTGAGGTCGCGTTCGCCGGAGCACGGTCGGTCGCCTCCACTAGCGTCTGTCCGCCCGTCACCCCTCCCTCCTACTTTTGCCGCCCAAGCATAGCCGCACAATCGGGTAATGCAAAGACCCTACCTGCGCCCTTCGAACAGTTGACGATGCTACCCGTGATGTGCTACCTTCTGCTACCAGACGTTGAACGGGACGAGTAGACGAGGCTGAAGGTCACAGAGAGCCGGCAGACTGCTGAGATGCCGGCGCCGTAGGCGTTGTTGAATGGCCCCGGGAGTCGCGGTCCGAAGCCTACCAACGGGTGGGTGCGTAGGCGCCGCCGGCCGCCCTCCGTTAGCACAGGGCACGGTATCGGTCCGCGGTTCGCGGCGCCCGTACCGGAGACGAGGCCTGCTGTCCGTTAGGCGCAGGCGAATCGGGGTGGCACCACGGTAATTCTTCCGTCCCCGAAATGGAAGAGCGACGTGAGGGCGGTAGCCCGGCCCGAACCCGAAGGATGCCGTGATGGCAACACTGATTCCGCCTGGCCTTAGCTTTCACACGCGACCAGTGGCGCTGGCCATCCCCTTCATCGACGCCTTTGTACGTCTGGCCCAGCGTTTCGACAAAGTCTTCCTGCTGGAGTCGCTGGAGGCCAACGAGCGTGTGGCGCGTTACTCGATCATCGGCTTCGCGCCGGAGCACCACATTCTCGCCAAAGAGCACGCGCTGTACGTTGACGGTGTGCGGCAGGACACCGCCGACCCCTACACGGCGCTGCGTGACCTGATCGGCCGCCAGCGACTGCCGACGCCCGGCTACTGCGGCGGCCTGGTCGGTTACTTCTCCTACGAGGCCAGCCGTTACTTTGAGCCGAGTTTGCAGTTTCAGCCGACGGACTTCCCCGACTTCGAGTTTGGACTTTTTCTGGACGGCCTCATCTACAACCGGCTCAACGGCGACACCCACTACTTTTACCTGAAGGAGGACCGTTCGGCCTTGCTGGAGGGCGCGCTGGCCGACGAGGCGGCCGGCATCGCAGGATTGCAGCCGCCGACTGTTGATTACCTGGGCAGCAACGTGACGTACGAGGAGCATCAGCGCCAGTTTGCCGAGGTAATGGCCGAAATACAGGCGGGCAACACTTACCAGGTGCAGGTCTCGCGCAAATTTCGCTACAAAGTGGCGGGGTCCAAGTTACCGATCTACCTGGCTCTGCGCGAGCTCAACCCTTCGCCGCATATGTTCTACCTGAAGTTCGATGATCGGGAGCTGATCGGCTCCAGTCCGGAGATCGTCGTGCGCATGGAGCGGGAACTGATGGAGATCATCCCCATCGCCGGCACGCGTCGCCGCGGCGCCACGGCGCAGGAGGATGACGCGCTGGCGCGGGAACTGTTGGACGATCCCAAGGAGCGCGCTGAGCACATGATGCTGGTGGATCTTGCCCGCAACGACGCTGGACGCATCTGTAGCTTCGGCAGTGTGCAGGTGCGTCGCCTGATGTACCTGCTCAAGTTCAGCCACGTCCAGCACATTGTCACCGACGTGGAAGGCCGGCTGGCACCGGGACACGATATGTTCGACGTCTACGCAGTGTCGTCGCCGGCCGGCACCGTCACCGGCGCGCCCAAGATTGAAAGCATGAAAATCATCAACCGGGTGGAGAAGGAGGGCCGCGGCCCCTATTCCGGTTCGGTTGGCTACTTCTCGCTCAGCGGCGATTGCTACTTCGCCATCGCCATCCGCAGCTTCTTTGCCAACGGTGACGCTGCCTGGGCTCAAGCCGCCTGCGGCATCGTCTACGACTCCCAGGTAGAAACGGAGTACCAGGAAGTGGAGAACAAGGGCGCCGGCGTTCGCCGGGCCGTGGAACGTGCTGCCTTATGAAAACGCTGGTCATCGACAACTACGACTCATTCACCTATAACCTCTACCAATACCTTGGGGAACTCGGCGCCGCCCCGGAGGTGGTGCGCAACGACGAGGTCACGCTGGCGGATATCCGTGCCGCCCGACCGGAGCGCATCGTCATCTCGCCCGGGCCCGGCTCGCCGGACGACCCTCGCTACTTCGGCGTGTGTACGGAGGTCATCCGTCAACTTGGTCCCGATGTGCCGATCCTGGGGGTGTGTCTGGGGCATCAGGGCATCATTCACGTCTACGGCGGGCGGGTGACGCGCGCGCCCTATCCCGTCCACGGCAAAGTCTGGGCGGTGACGCACGACGGGAGCGGACTCTTCCAGGGCCTGCCCTCGCCGTTGGAGGCCATGCGCTATCACTCACTGTTGGGTGAGCAGGTGTACCTCCCCGATTGTCTCCTGGTCAATGCCTGGACGGCCGATGGGCTGGTGATGGGCATCCGCCATCGCGACTTTCCCACGCACGGCATCCAGTTCCACCCGGAGAGCATCGGCACACCGCGCGGCAAGGATATCCTGCGGCAATTTTTGGCGATCCCGGCAGTGGTAGCAACGGAGGTAAGCTCATGATTCGTGAAGCAATCGTCAACGTCGTTGACGGGAACTCACTCTCGCGGGACGAGGCGGAGGCGGTCATGCTGGAAATCATGGAAGGCACGCCAACGCCGGCCCAGTTCGGCGCCCTCATGCTGGCGCTGCGCTTGAAGGGCGAGACAGCGGAGGAACTGGCCGGCTTTGCCACCGCCATGCGCGCGCACGTCACGCCCGTCAAGACGCACACCGCTGTCGTCGACACCTGCGGCACTGGCGGTGACGGTGCACAGACCTTCAATATATCCACAGTTGCCGCGCTGGCGGTGGCGGCGGCTGGCCAACCCGTCGCCAAGCATGGCAACCGTGCCATGAGCAGCGTCTGCGGCAGTGCCGATGTGCTGGAAGGTCTCGGCGTCAACATCCAGCTTGGACCTGAGCGTGTGGCGGCCAGCATCGCCGCAACGGGCTTCGGCTTCATGTTCGCCCCGCTCTATCACCCTGGGATGCGCTTCGCCGCGCCGCTGCGCCGGGAGATTGGCGTGCGCACCGCTTTCAACCTGCTCGGACCGCTCAGCAATCCGGCGTCCGCCCGCCATCAGCTCCTCGGGGTCCCCAACAAGAACACGGGCGAAAAGCTCGCCGGAGCGTTGGCCCTGCTGGGTACGGACCACGCCCTGGTGGTATGCGGCGACGGTAGCATGGACGAGTTGACGCTCACCGGCGTCAGCGCGGTCTGGGAGATTCGGGGAAATGATGTGCAACGCTACGTCGTGACGCCGGAGCAGTTTGGCCTGCGACGATGCGACCCGGCGGCGCTCAAGGGCGGTGATGTGGCGACGAACGTGGCGATAACCCACAGCATCCTGGCCGGCGACGCCGGGTCCCAACTGGATGTGGTGTTGCTCGGCGCCGGCGCGGCACTCTACGCCGCCGACGTCGCGCCGACCATCGCCCAGGGAATAGCCCGCGCTCGCGAAGCCATTACCTCCGGCGCCGCCGCCGCCACCCTGGACCGCGTGATAGCCTTCGGAGGCGACGCATGATTCTGGACGCCATCGTCGTCCGCCGCCGCCAGGACATGGAGCGCACCCGGCGCGTGCCGGACCGGCTCATCCGCACGATGATCGCCGAGAAGCCGCCCGTGCGCGACTTTGCCGCCGCCCTCAGACGGGAGGGAGAAGTCCGCGTCATCGCCGAGATCAAGCGCGCTTCCCCCATCAAGGGCCTCCTGCGGGCCGACCTTGACCACCGCTGGTTCGCCCAGACCTATGAAGAAGCCGGCGCTGCGGCGATTTCCGTGCTTACCGAGAAGCACTTTTTCCAGGGCAGCATCCACGACATGCGCCAGGCCCGTGCGCTCGTCGATATTCCCGTCCTGCGCAAGGATTTCATCATCGACGGCTATCAGGTGCTGGAGGCGCGAGCGAACGACGCCGACGCCGTGTTACTGATCGCCGCCATCCTGGACCAACGCGAGCTCAACCATCTGCAAGCCATGGCGGAGAGTGTCGGCCTCGCTACGCTGGTGGAAGTACACACGCCGGCAGAGGCAGATCGGGCGCTGGCCGCCGAGGCCACCATCATCGGCATCAACAATCGCAACCTGGAAGACTTTTCAGTGGATCTGGAAACGACCGAGCGGCTGATGGGCTACCTACCCGCCGGCTGCACAGTCGTCAGCGAGAGCGGCATCCGCAACGCGGACGATATCCGCCGCTTGCGCGAATGGGGCGTCAACGCTGCACTCGTCGGGGAGGCGCTCGTCACGTCCGACGATCCACTCGCCGCGCTGGCCGAGCTGGTGCAGGCTGGTCGGGCTGCCCGTGTCTGACCATGCGGTGCTGGTGAAGATCTGCGGCGTCCGCACGCTGGAAGCCGCCCAGGCGGCGGTCGATACCGGCGCCGACTTGCTCGGCTTCATCTGCTACCCACCGGCTCGCCGCTACGTCTCGCCTGCCCAGATCACAGCCATCCTCGCCGGGCTACGCGGTCGATCAGCCGTGCGAGCGGTCGGCGTGTTTGTCAATCAGGCGGTGGAGGAAATGAACGCGGTGGCGAGTGCCTGCGGGTTAGACCTGATTCAGTTATCCGGGGACGAGCCGATGGAGGTGATAAAGGCGCTGAACCGTCCGGCGATCAAGGCGTATCGCCCCGAGGCGATGCAGCATGCCGATCCCGGTAGGGGCAGGCCCCCGTGCCTGCCCTTCCGGATACCCGCACAGCGTTCGCAGATGGAGTACGGAGGAGGGCAGGCACGGGGGCCTGCCCCTACAAGCCGCCTACATGCGGTCTTGCTGGAGCCGTCTTCGGCCGGCTGGGGTGGCGGCGGCACACTGCTCGATTGGCGCATCGCTCGCGCCGTCACGGATTTGCCGGTGCGGCCTCCGGTGTTCCTTGCGGGAGGGCTGACGCCGGAGAACGTTGGCGGCGCCATCGCGGCGGTTCGCCCGGACGGTGTGGATGTCAGCTCGGGTGTGGAGAAGAACGGCGCTCAGGACAGCGCCCGCATTGCCGCTTTTGTGGCGGCCGCGAAGGGAGCAACTGCATGACTGTTGTGACGGAGCCGGCTCCTGCGGCGCGGCGCGGCTACTATGGTTCCTACGGGGGACGATACGTTTCCGAATTGCTCATCGGCGTCCTGGAGCAAATTGAGCAAGCGTTCTACGACGCCCAGGCCGATCCGGCCTTTCGCGCGCGCCTGGACAGTTTGCTCAAAGAGTACGTGGGGCGGCCCACGCCGATCTATCCGGCACGGCGGCTTTCCCGCCGCCTCGGCCTCGAGTTGTACCTGAAACGGGAAGACCTGGCGCACACCGGAGCGCACAAGATCAACAGCGCGCTGGGACAGGGGCTGCTGGCGGAGCGCATGGGCAAGCCGCGCGTCATCGCCGAAACCGGCGCCGGCATGCACGGCGTGGCAACGGCGACCGCCGCGGCGATGCTGGGTCTCGATTGCGTCGTCTACATGGGCAGCGAGGATGTCGTGCGCCAGCACGCCAATGTGCAGCGCATGCGGCTGCTCGGTGCTGAGGTACGGCCCGTAGACAGCGGCAGCCGGACGCTGAAGGATGCTATCAACGAAGCGATGCGCGACTGGGCCGCCAACGTCGACAACACCTTTTACATCTTCGGCACGGTGGCGGGACCACACCCTTACCCGCTGATCTGCCGGGAGTTCCAGGCGGTTATCGGCCGGGAGGCCCGCCGGCAGATACTGGAACTGACCGGCCGGCTGCCCGCGCACGTCGTCGCCTGTGTCGGTGGTGGCAGCAACGCCATAGGCATTTTCGCCGGCTTCCTGGCCGACGCTGCGGTGGGGCTGACCGGGGTGGAGGCAGCCGGGCGCGGCCTGGAATCGGGCGCGCATGCGGCCACCCTGGTGGCGGGTACGGTCGGCGTGCTCCACGGCGCGCGCAGCTATCTGCTCCAGACGCCCGACGGCCAGGTGCGCGAGACCCATTCCATCTCCGCCGGCCTGGACTATCCCGGTGTTGGACCGGAGCACAGC
Organism: Chloroflexi bacterium UBA4733; assembly: GCA_002404055.1. Next base: position 4,116 of record DHIZ01000311.1, on the reverse strand, counting down.
GCGCTGAAGGATAGCGGACGCGCTCGCTACGTCGCTGTCACCGATCAGCAGGCGCTTGACGCCTTCTTGCTTCTGGCGCGCAGCGAAGGAATCCTGCCGGCCCTGGAATCGTCCCACGCCCTCGCCTGGGTCACGGAGGCTGCCGAACAGTTGCGCGACGGCCCCGTCCTTGTCAACCTCTCCGGGCGGGGCGACAAGGATATGCCGACCGTCCTGCGCGCGCTCGGAATGGAAGAATAAAGTGATGCCAGGCGCAATTCAGACAGCCTTTGCCCACGCCCGCGCCGCCGGGCGTACCGCCATCATCCCCTACGTCACCGCCGGCTTTCCCGAACGGGAAGACACGCCGGAACTGGTGGCGGCGCTGGCCCGCGGCGGCGCGGCGATGGTCGAGCTGGGCATCCCCTTTTCCGACCCGACCGCCGACGGCGCGGTCATCCAGCGCTCCGGTCAGCGCGCGCTGGCAAACGGCGTCACGCTAGCAGATTGCCTGCGCCTCGCCCGGGCCAGCGCGGCACGCGCCGATATCCCCCTGCTGCTGATGGGCTACTACAACCCGTTTCTTCAATACGGTCTGGACCGCCTGTGCGCTGAGGCGCGCGATGCTGGCGTAGCCGGGCTGATCGTGCCTGACTTGCCGCCGGAGGAGGCAGACGAGATCGGTCCCCTGGCCGAACGCTGCGGCCTTGACCTGGTATTCATGGCAGCCCCGAACAGCAGCGAGGAACGGCTGGCGCTGATCGGGCGGCGCTCCTCCGGCTTCGTCTACTGTGTGACGGTGCGCGGCGTCACCGGGGCACGCAATACCCTGCCCGCGGACCTACCTGAGTTCTTCCAACGCGTGCGTCGCCACACCGCATTACCGATCGCCGCCGGCTTCGGCATCAGCACAGCCGAGCAGGTACGCGATGTCGGGCGCTACGCGGATGGGGCAGTGGTCGGTAGTGCTCTGGTCAGCCTGCTGGAGCAGACACCGGCGCCGGACCGAGTAGCAGCGGCGGAGCGGTTTGTCCATGCACTGAATGAAGGCGCCACCCTTGTCACGGCCCGGTAGGTGGTGCGGCTCCGCCCGCCCGGCGACTGAAGTCGCGGGCTACCAGAAGCGAAGCCGCCCTTCGGCGGCTGAAGGAGTCCGCGTAGGCGGACTTCGCGTAGTTTAGCCCGCGACTTCAGTCGCCGGGCGGGTGTGCCTACGTCGCCCGAACCGCCAGCGGTAATAGGGCATTGAGGCGGCGTTCAGCGTAGGCGTCGAGCAGCGAGTGCAGCACAATGCCCAGAAAGACCGGGCGAAAGGCCGGCCAGCGCCAGGCCAGGAGCGTCATCCAGGCAACATTGACGGGGCCGTGCAGCGGGCGGGCGTCACCTGCCAGCTTCCGTTTGCCGCCGCGTATCTGGCGGAAATAGCGGTAGGCTCGCCACAGGCTGAGGTCGTGCTCGTTCAGCGCATACCAGGCGTAGTGGTCCACGTCGATGAAGACGCTACCCGCCCAGAGGCCCAGGCTCTGTCGCCGCAGCCAAGGCGCAAGAGCCAGAGCAGCGGCGGCGCCAATGGCGGCGTGGCGTGTCGGCAACATGGTGTCTAGTGTAGCGCGTCCTGCCCTGGGAAAGGCACGCGGCTACGTCCTCGCCACAACCCCGCCGAAGCGCCTCTGGCGGCCGGCGAAGGTCGCCAGCGCCTGGCGCAGCTCCGACTCACCGAAGTCAGGCCAGAATGTCTCGGTGGCGTAGTACTCGGCGTAGGCCGCCTGCCACAATAGGAAGTTGGACATGCGGACCTCGCCGCCGGTGCGAATGATCAGGTCAGGGTCCGGTAAGCCGGCAGTATACAGATTCGCGGTGATCTGGTCCTCCGTCACCTGCGTCAAATCGGCGCCGCTGGCGGCCAGGCGCCGGATGGCGTCGACGACCTCCGCGCGACCACCATAATTGAGCGCCACGTTCAGTTGCAGGCGCTGGTTGCCGGCGGTGATCGCCTCCGCCTCGCGGATGCGGGCCAACAGGTCACTCGGCAGCCGGTCGGCCCGGCCCAGGTGCCGGATGCGCACGCCTGCTTCGATCAAGCGATCAAGATAGCGGATAAAGGAATCGGCCAGCAGACGCATCAGACCGCTCACTTCGTCCTGCGGGCGGGTCCAGTTCTCGGTGGAAAAGGCATAGACCGTCAACATCGGCACGCCGAGGCGCCCGCAGGCGTCGACCACCCGATGCAGCGCTTCGACGCCGGCGCGGTGGCCGAATAGTCGCGGCATGCGGCGAGCGCGGGCCCAGCGCCCGTTCCCGTCC
>DHIZ01000311.1:1068-1700 GCA_002404055.1 Chloroflexi bacterium UBA4733 | reverse complement strand
ACTGCGCTCAACGCCAGTGTCCCCTCTTCTTGTTCTCGTCGTTGGCGCTGCCAGTGGACCCCGGTCCACCGACATCGCCTGACCGCGTTGACTCGTGTGATCCGCCTGTCGGCTACAGCATTGCAACCAAACCGCGCTGTCAAGGACCATGTATACTGTGGATGCGTCAGCAGTTACAGCCGTTGGCGCGCTGGCGGTGGCACTCGATCAGTTCCAGTCATTGACACAATTATAGGTGTTTGTCCTTATCGTGTACCATTGAGGTAGGATTTAACCGGCGCCATAAGCACTCGGAGGTATGGCCATGGATACGCGCGAGCAACCACCATCGGACGACGGCGGGACCTGGCTGCAGGGGCGAGACATGTTGCCGCCCAACATCCCCAACCAGGTCGGGCAACGACCAATCACGGCGCCGGAGGTCAGCGCGCCCGTGCGACGACCACGACCCTGGTCGCTCATCCTGGGTGTACCCTTGCTCCTGGTCATCGTGCTGGGTGCGGCGTGGATCATGACGTCGGGTAGTGGTTCACGGAGCAATCTCCTGGCGAACCTGCCGGGCCGCGCAGTCGCAACAGCGACCCCCGACTCAGGCATTCGGGCGCTCAGCAGCGTCGGCGGCGACCCACTGC
>DHIZ01000311.1:321-965 GCA_002404055.1 Chloroflexi bacterium UBA4733 | reverse complement strand
CCACTGCTGAGCGCCCGAATCCAAACGAGCCCGCCGGTACCGAAGGCGCCGGTCTTGTACCTGGAAGCGCAGGCAAAGGGTGATGGTCAGACCGCCTGGAACGAATTGTCGCCTGCGGCGCAACAGCAGATCGCGCAGCAGGGTGGTAGTGCCGCAGCGCTGACCCAGGCACTCCAGCAAAGCCCGCTGCCACCGGTCAAGCAGATTACGTTTGTCGGCGGATCGGTTATGGGCGACGGCCGCGAAGCGACCATCTTCGTGGTGACGGCGGACGTTAACGGGGCGCTACGACAGGTGCCGTACTACTTCACTGTCGACACCCAGGGCAAGATCGACGAGGTGCATTAGCCTCCAGTCGCCTCTGCCAGTACCGCTAGGACCCCTGTCTACCGGCGCCGTGCCTCCGATATACTCGCCAGCAGGTGGCGAGTCGCTATAGGAGGATGACGTGGGGGATCAACGTTCCGACGCGGAGGACATAGCCGACTTACGCGCGCAGATCGAGCAGCACAACTATCGCTACTTTGTGCTTGATGATCCCACCATCGCAGACGCCGAGTTCGACGCTCTTATGCGGCGCTTGCGTCTGCTGGAAGCCGCGAACCCGGACCTGATCACCGCCGACTCGCCAACGCAGCGCGTGG
>DHIZ01000311.1:0-212 GCA_002404055.1 Chloroflexi bacterium UBA4733 | reverse complement strand
CGACTCGCCAACGCAGCGCGTGGGGGGCGTTGCGTCCGGCGACTTCGCCAAAGTCGTCCATGCCGTCCCGATGCTCAGCCTGTCGAATGCCTTCAATGAAGAGGAGGTGCGCGCCTGGGAACGGCGCGTTGCACGGATCGTTGGCGACAGCACGCTGGAATACACCGTCGAACCGAAGATCGATGGTCTGGCCGTCGCCTTGCACTACGAGC
>DHIZ01000008.1 GCA_002404055.1 Chloroflexi bacterium UBA4733 | reverse complement strand
CTACAAAAACCTACCCCAGAAAGGCCAGGCGGGTGGGGTCAGCTTCAAGCGCATAGTGGCGCTTCCAGGCCTCGCCCTGCGTTTCGTAGTCTGACCACATTGTTGCCAAGCGCGTGCCCACCGCCGGTTCGCCCGACCAGACCGTCTGCGGCGCCAGCACGGACGGCACAAGCGCCGGAGGAGGCGGTCAGGCACTGGCCGAGAGCCGGAGACGCAGGTCCAGCAGCGCCGCTAGCCACGCCTGCCAGCTCGCTGCGGTGAGACCCGCCGCGCGCAGACTGCCGTCGCCGTCCGAGTGCTGGTCGAACGGCGGGATGCGCAGAAGCTGATGCCGGGCATCACGTCCGAGGTCCAATGCCAGCGTTCTCCTGTACTCTGCACGCGCTCTGTCCTCTCTACCTGAAGGGCACTTTACTTTGACTCGCGTCCTTCAGTCCGCGAGGTCCGGCTGGACGCTGGTTGCGCCGTCCCCGCCAACCCGCCGGCCCCGGTCTGTGGAAGAGTCGAGACCGGATGAGCAGGCAAAAGCGCCGGCAGGAGCCGCCGCCAGGTGTGACCGCCGTCCCGAGTTTGCAGGAGTGACCAGGTCGCCAGATTAGAGGGCGGTATGTCCAGCGCCCAGCCGGTGTTCGCTGAGACGAAGTCGAGCGCACGCAAAGCGTAACCGTTGGCATTAAGGGTGATGCCTGTCGGCGTGAAGGTCGTCCAGTGCGCGCCGCCATCGCGCGTCGTGGCGAGCGCCGTCCCCGCCACCGCCCAGCCATCCCGAACACCCAGTAAGTCGACAACCCCAGCCGTATGTGTCGGCCCCAGCGGCAGCAGAGGAGTCGTCGTCCAGGTCTGACCACCGTCATGAGTCTGGTACATCTCCAGTGAGGTCTCCTTGATCCTGCCTCCGGCATGCACCAACTCCGGCAGGGTACCGTCGCTTCTCGTCAACTGGGGTCGGCCCAGAAGTTGGACGGGCTGGTCGGCGGTTTCATCGGGCAGGAGCGGTAGTTGCTCGTACTGCCAGTTTCGGCCACTGTCATGCGTGACGTAGAGTTCGCCCGCCGTGGTCCCAGCAGCGCCAAGGGTGGCGAATGCGCTCCCGGCGTGGGCATCCGTCGCCCAGCCGGTGGTGGGCGAGGAGAAGCCGAGAATGGCGGAGATCGGCAGCTTTGTCGCCAGATTTGTCCAATGTTGCCCGCCATCGGCAGTCTGAAAGAGCGCCCAGAGGTTGCTGAACATGCCGCCGCCGCTGGTCGAAAACCAGCCATGCTGGCTGTCGAGGAAGGTGAAGCCGATGGGGAGCGTGGAGAAGGCGCCGCTGACGGCGCTGTGCAGTTCCGGTGTCGCCGTCCACCTTCTTCCGCCATCGACGGTGTGGAACAGCACCAGGCCGCCATCGCTTTGGCGAACTTCCGTCACAGCGCTATGTGCATCCAGGAACTGCACACCCTGGTCACTTAAAGCGAAGCCGGGCGGCGTGACGTCGGCCCAGTGCGCGCCGCCATCGGTGGTGCGATAGAGGGCTATCGGCAAACCGACAACCCAGCCGCCTCCCACTGCCCAACCGATGGCGGCAGTGACCATGTGGATCTCTGAGAAAGGCTGGAGGACGCCGTTGGTCTCGACAGCGCGTGGCGTTGCTGCCGGCAGGCGGGTTGGCGTGGCGGCAACCAGCGCCGGGGTTGCGAGCGGTGACGGCGTCGCCGGCGTGCCGGTAGACGACGCTGCCGTCGACGCCGCCGTTGCGCGGGTTGACGACAGCGAGCTGCTGGTGATGGTTGGAGCGCGCGATGCCGTGGCGGCTTGATGCAGTGCTGCCGGTGCGCCACAGGCGGCCAGCAGCAGCAGCACGACCGATCCGGCGGCTATGAGGGTGCGGCGGTAGCGCATCGCTCCTGCTTCCTCCCGTGTGGCATCCCGGTATCGATACTGACGCAGGAGGATGGCGAATGTTCCGGTCAGGACGGCAGGTGACACGGTGGTGGTGCGGCTGGTGGTTGCCATTCACGATGTCGGACTGCCGAAAATCGCAGGCCACGGGCAGCAGCGTTGCCGCTGTCGCGGCAGCGGCCGGGCGTCTGGCGGCAGTGAGGCGCTTGCTGGTTTCCCTTCCTGACGGCGTGGAATCCACGTTCGGTGAGCGTCAAACCGCCACGCGGCGGCAAGCATGGCGAGTCCTCACCCTGTGCTGAAGGCGAAGGCGAGATTGGTCCCGCCGGCACGCGGGATGTTTTCCGTCCCTGGCTTGAGGAGCGACACGGCATCGACGGTATGCGCGTCGTACAGCCCCAGGTAGGGCGAGCCGGCGAGCTGCAGGCGCACGTCAGCCGGCGGCGGAGCGGCGAGGTCGGGGTGGCCGGCGAGCAGCACACTCTTGAAGGTGTCCGCCAGCAGGATGCCGCCGGTGCAGTTGCAGCTGGCATCGTACTGCATGCTGCCGCGCTGGAAGCGCAGGTAGACGAAGCCGTGATTGTGGGGATCATACGCGGGCCTGCTGGTCGGGATACCCCAGAGTTCCAGGTTGAGCGCCGGCACCAGAGCGGAACCGGAGCTGCTGCCGAAGGCCATCTGGGTGGTGACCGATCTGGTGAAAGTCGTGGAGAAGCGCACCGGCAACCCATTCCAGGTGTCGGGAGCGTGCTGCTGCACGAAGGCGATGATGGCAGCGCCGTAGCCGGCGTTGCCGACCGTCGGCGCCTGCGTTGTGAGTCCAGCATCCGGGGCCGGGAAAATGGAGAAGTTGAAGCTGGCATAGGGCATGATGCCGGGATCGAGCAGATTCAAGAGATGCACCGAACCATCCGGCCAGCGCTGCATGACCTGGCGCTGGAAGAACTGGGTGGGGAAGCCGAGGAAGGGAAACGTGCGGCTGGTGGGATAGCCGAAGGTCTGTACCCCACCGCGGTGCTGGAAGTAGTTCCAGAAGCTGTCGTCGGTGATGCGGAAGCCAGTCTGGGGATAATAACGCAGGTCCAGCGGCACGGGCGTCTGCCAGACGCCGCTCCGGCCGCCGAGCCAGACGCCCCCCTCCTGCAGAAGCAAGCCGCGCAGTTCGGCAGAGGGCGCGGCGCCGGCGATAGTGGCCCAGGTTCGCCCGCTATCCTGGCTTTCTTGCACCGCCTGGCAGATCCAGCAGATGACGAAGAACTGGGCCGGGTTCGCCGGCTGGACAGCGATGGCGTCCACGCGGCTGCCGGCCGGCAACTGTTGCCAACTCGCCCCGCCGTCGCTGCTGTGCCAGAGGCCGCTGGCGCCGGCGGCATAGACGAGCGCCGGCAGCGCCGGGTTGGCGCGCAACGTCCAGGTCGTCGCGGCCGAGGGACCGAGCGGTCGCCAGTTCCCTTCCTGGGCCGTCGCAGGCGGAGGGGCGGCCATGAGCAGCGTCACGATGCCAGCCAGCGCCAGCAGTGCGGTCAATGCACGACAAGTGCCCACGGGCGACCTCCTTTCCCTGTCACCAGTCCTCGACAAGAAGAACGTCGCACGGTCGCGGGCGTTACAGTGCAGGATGCCGGCGCCTTGCTGCGATTCCAGTGTCCGACGAGTCGTCGGCAACGATCCTGTACAGTCGGCGGTGGTCCGGCGTTGGTTCAACCTCGCCGTATACCCTACACTTGCCATGCGACGATGGTTGGGCAGATGGGAGGCTCCACGATGCCGGCGCTGCGCTGCGTGATCTGTGACGTGGCTCTTCCGCTGGAGGGCACGGGCGGACGCTACTGTGCAGTCCATCAACAGGCCTTCGAAGCCAGACAGGTGGAGGGTGTTGCGGCGAGCGACCTGGACGCGCGCTACGGCGATACGCTGGCCATCTGGCGGGACCGCGCCGCGCTCGTCCCTGCCCTACCGGCCGCGCAGCTCGCGTTCCGGCACCGGGAGGGAGGTTGGCTGCTCTTTCGGCTGAAAACCAGGGGGCCGGCGGCCTGAGCGGACAAGGTTTGCGAACGGACTGGCTCGCCATCCGGGCGGTCACCGGCGAGGTGCGGCGGTATGCCCATGTGCCGGAAGTCGAGGTCTGGCTCGACCTGCTGGGGAGGCGGGCGGTGCCGGCTCACGAGAACCCGGTGCAGCAGTGGGGACAGCCTGAGCCGGTGATCATGGCGACGCACCGACCGTTTGGGAAACTGGGCCTGGCGCCGCCCCCGCGAGCGCCCGACCTGCGCGCGGTTGCGGCGACCACGGCCGCGCCCGTCTGTCATTTAACGCCCGATACTGGGTTCTCCGGCACTTTTGATGCTGCCCATTCCTCCGAGATGTCCAGAGGCAGACGAAGTGCCGTTTGCCATGTCCGCAAACACCAGGTTGACCAGGGCTTTTCGCTCACCGGTCATCCCCCTGGGACCGCTTGCCACGGCGGCCACTCAGCGGCTCACCATCCCCGCATCAAAAGTGCCGGAGAACCTCTACTGGGACGCTGATGAACACGTCCGGCATTGTGCTTTGAAGTTAGGGTTTGCA
>DHIZ01000070.1:45983-53875 GCA_002404055.1 Chloroflexi bacterium UBA4733 | reverse complement strand
CTGGGCGGCGGCACCTTCGACGTGAGCGTGCTCTCCCTGGGCGAAGGCGTCTTCGAAGTCAAGGCCACCAACGGCGACACCCGCCTGGGCGGCGACGACTTTGACCAGCGCATCCTCAACTGGCTGGCCGACGAGTTCAAGAAGCAGGAAGGCATCGACCTGCGGCAAGACCGCATGGCCTTGCAGCGCCTGAAGGAGGCGGCGGAGCGGGCTAAAGTGGAACTGTCCACCACCCAGCAGACGGACATCAACCTGCCCTTCATCACGGCTGACGCCAGTGGACCGAAGCACCTGGCGATCACCCTATCGCGGGCCAAGCTGGAGCAACTGGTGGGGGACCTGATTGAGCAGACGGTGGCGCCCTGCAAGCAGTGTCTGGCGGACGCCGGGGTGACGGCGGCGCAGATCGACGAGGTGGTGCTGGTGGGCGGGATGACCCGCATGCCGGCGGTGGTGGAGACGGTGCGCAAGCTGTTCGGCAAGGAGCCGAACAAGGGGGTCAACCCGGACGAGGTGGTGGCGGTCGGCGCGGCCATCCAGGCCGGTGTGCTCAAGGGCGACGTCAAGGATGTCCTCCTCCTCGACGTGACCCCCCTTTCCCTGGGCATTGAGACGCACGGCGGTATTGCCACGCGCCTTATCGAGCGCAACACGACCATCCCGACCGCCAGGAGCCAGACCTTTTCCACGGCCAGCGATAGCCAACCAAGCGTGGAAATTAACGTGGTGCAGGGCGAACGGGAACTGGCACGCTACAACACCTCGCTGGGCAAGTTCCTCCTCGACGGCATCCCGCCGGCGGCGCGTGGCGTGCCGAAGATCGAGGTAACATTCAATATCGATGCCAACGGTATCGTCGCGGTCTCAGCCAAAGACCTGGGCACCAATCGCGAGCAGCACATCACCATCCAGTCCTCCGGCGGCCTGTCCAAAGAGGAAGTGGCGCGCATGGTCGAGGAGGCGGAGAAGAACGCCGAGGAGGACCGGCGGAATCGCGACGAGATCGAACAGCGCAACAAGGCTGACGGGATGGCCTACCAGGCCGAACACGTGCTGCGCGAGCTCGCCGAGCGGATTCGGCCGGGTGACAGGACGGCGGTAGAAGACAAGCTGCGCGATCTTCGCCTGGCACTGGCAGGCGAAGATGTCGAGCTCGTAAAGGCGGCCATCAGTGACCTGTCGGCGGCGTTGCAAACGCTGACAGCGAACCTCTACGCTCCGCCGGAAGAGCCGCCGGCTGAGCCGGCCTCCACGGCGGGCGAGAGTGATTCAGCGGCGGCTGGCCCTGGCGTAGGGGACACTGAGCCCCCGACGAAGTCGGAAGGCGACCATGAACGGTAAGGTGCAGCGGGCAACCCCACCGGCGAATGTTGGAGACCAGCGGTAATGAGCGTCAAACGTGACTACTACGAAGTACTGGCGGTGCCCCGGAACGCCTCCGACGATGATATCAAGCGGGCGTTCCGTAAGCTGGCTCGGCAGTACCACCCCGATGTCAACAAGGCAACGGATGCGGAGGGCCGCTTCCGCGAGGCCAACGAAGCCTATGAAGTGCTCTCCGATGCCCAGCGCCGGGCTGCCTACGACCAGTTCGGCCACCGAGTGCCCGCCGGCAACTTCGGCCAAACGAACTTTGAAGGCTTCGGTGGCCTGGGGGACCTGTTCGAAACCTTCTTCGGCGGGGGCGTCGCCTCGTCCACCCGGCGTGGCCCGCAGCGCGGCGCGGACCTGCGCTACGACCTGACCCTGACCTTCGAGGAGGCCGTTTTCGGCGTCAGCAAAGAGATTGAGATCCCGCGCTGGGAAACCTGTACGAACTGCCAGGGGAACGGCGCACAAAAAGGGTCAACCCCCACGCGCTGCCCGGCCTGTGGCGGCAGTGGCGAGATTCGCCGCACCCAGCAGTCGATCTTTGGGCAGTTCGTCAACGTGGTGGCCTGCGACCGCTGCCGCGGCAACGGGCGCGTCATCACCGATCCTTGCCCGGAATGCCGGGGTCAGGGCCGTGTGAAGACGACCCGCAAGCTGGAGATCAAGATTCCTGGAGGGGTCGACAACGACACGCAGATGCGCGTCGGCGGCGAGGGCGAGGCCGGCCAGATGGGCGGGCCGCGTGGCAACCTGTTGGTCGCTTTCCACGTGCGGGCGCACGAGATGTTCGAGCGCGACGGCACCGACATTCACATGGCGCTGCCCCTCACCTTCAGTCAGGCAGCCCTTGGTGACGAGGTGGAAGTGCCGACTGTCGATGGCCCGGCGTCACTGAAAATCCCTGCCGGGACTCAGAGCGGTCGGCGCTTTCGCCTCAAAGGCAAAGGCGTCCCGGTGCTGGAGGGGAGCGGCCGCGGTGATGAATACGTCACCGTCACCCTGGTCACGCCGAGCGTCCTCTCCACCCGCGAGCGCGAACTCTTCCGCGAACTGGCCAGCCTGGAGAAAGAAGCCGGCCACCACGACGGCAAGAGCCTCTTTGAGCGCCTGCGGGATGCTGTGACGAAGCCGGGGGAGTGAAGAGGGCGCCGTAGGGGCAGGCCCCCGTGCCTGCCCTGCTCGCCTTGCACCAACCGATCGTTGTTCGCAAGCGGACCAGGGCAGGCACGGGGGCCTGCCCCTACGGCGCTACACTCCAGAACAAACCGGGCATGTCCATTAGCCCCCGGTCTCGCTGTCCCCTACACTTCCGCCTCTTCGTCCACTTCCTCAGTCGACACCGATATGCTAAAGGCGCTCACCTGGTCCATGCGCACTGCATCGAAGAAAAACTCTTCGCCCTCCCAGTACGGGAAGCGGCGCACCTGCGTCGTACCCAACAGTGAGGCCAGCTCGTCGCCCAGGCGGCGCAGCGCCTCGTCCACGGCTGCCCCGTCGACAAAATCCTGGACCGTGAACGTTTCCCCAGATGTCATGAGGAACTCAATGGATACTGCCTGGCCGGTCTCCGCGTCGTCGTTTGCTTGCGACACCATACGCAACACCTCCTTCATGTCTTTCGCTGCAACGGCTCGTGCCAGCCAAATCCTTACCGACTGGCCGGGGCCGCCGCACTGCGGCCTGGCGTACCGGCTGCCGACGTTTCGAGCGTCGATGGCACAGAGTCCCCCATAGTACGTGATTCACCCGCTGCATAGTAACGACTGGGTTCGAGCACCTCGTGGTAGAAGTCACGGACCATCAGAAACCCCACGGCGGCCACGGGCACGCCGAACAGCGCCCCCCAGATACCGGCCACGGTAGCCCCCGCGAAGAGCGCGAAGAGCACGAGCAACGGATGCATCCCGACCACGTCGCCCAGCAGGCGCGGCGCCAGGACATTCACGAGCAACTGTTGCGTCACCCAGAGAATCAGGAAGATCCAGACGAACTGGCCCACCGACGTGACCCAGAAGGCAGCAATCAACAGTGGGGGAATTATGGCCAGCAGGGGCCCGAGGAACGGGATGAGCATGCCGACGCCAGCCAGCACCGCTGCGGCGGCGGCATAGCCAACGTGGAAGGCAGTCAGCACCACAAACGTCAGGATGCCGGAGATGAACGCCAGCAGGAACTGCGCCCGAGCGAACGCGCCAAAGCTGCGGCCCACGCTGTCGAAGAAGAGCAGCATCTGGCCGCGAGCGCGCGTCGGCGTGATATTGACCAGGCGGTCGGCAATCTTGTGGCCGTCCAGCATCATGTAAAAGGACAGCACCAGCACGATGATCACGTTCACCAGCGCCGTAATCACGTTGGTCGCCACACTCAGCACATTCAAGGTGAGGTTCGTGCTCAGGCCTTGCAACCGCCCCAGCGCGTTCTGCGACCAGCCGACGAGGTAGACATCGGTAATTCCTCGAGTTGACAGTTCGGCGTGCCCCCAGCTAATCCAGTTTTGCGCCTCGGCCGTATAGGTTGGGAACTGGGCGGCCAGCGCGTTCCCTTGCGCCACCACGCCCGGTAGCGCGAGCAGGACCAGCACCGTGATGAGGCCGCCCAGCAGCAGATAGATGAGGGTCACGGCGATCGCCCGTGGGAGCCATAGGCGGTGCAATACTTCAACCAACGGTGTCAGGAGGAAGGCCACCACCCAGGCAACGAAGAAGAGCAGGAGGACGTGCGCGAACTGCAAACCAATGTGCCAGAGCAGTTGCACGAGGTAGAGCGCCGCGATGACGATGAGCAGCGCGATCAGGATGTCCAGCCAGCGATTCTGGCGCATGGCCTCCTCCCTATGCCGGGCATGGCTGGCTACCCAGAATTGACCTGCCTCAGCGTACCCGACTCGACCGTGGGTCGATGGCGTCTCGGATGCCGTCCCCGACAGTGTACAGGCACCACACCGTGAGGGCGATAGCGATGCCCGGACCGTATACCAGCCAGGGACCGTGCTCGAAGAAGGATTCGGCATTCGAGAGCATATTGCCCCAACTCGGTGTCGGCGGTTGCACGCCTAAACCGAGATAGCTCAGGCCGGACTCGGCCAGGATCGCGCCGCCGATGTCAATGCCCAACAGGACGACGACCAGGGACAGGACGTTGGGCAGGATGTGGCGCAAGATAATGCGCACATTGCCCGCACCGACGGCACGCGCCGAGAGCACGTAGTCGCGTTCCTTGAGCTGGAAGACCTGCCCACGGACGAGACGGGCGGCGCCGGTCCAACTCGTCAGACCGATCAGCACGGCCAGTCCAATTGGACCGACGTGGAAGAGCACGGAAACGATAATCAACAGGAACAGTGTAGGGATTGACCGCAAGGTATTGATCAGCCAGACCACCAGGTCGTCCACCACCTTGCCGTAGAATGCGGCTACAGCGCCAACCAGTACACCAAGGAACAGGTTGATCAATGCCGCCACCAGTCCGATTGACAGCGAGATGCGCCCCCCGTAGAGCAGACGCACAAACTGGTCGCGCCCCACGTCGTCCGTACCCATCCAGTGTTGCAGCGACGGTGGGTCATAGCTGTTCAGAGGATCCACTTGATCCGGTGTGCTGTGGACGGCAGCGGCGACCAGCGGCGCCAGAATCGCCAATAGCGCGAACAGAGCGAGGATGGCGAGCGCCACCATGGTAAGCCGATCCCGGCGGAGACGTTCCCACGCCAGAGTCCACAGCGTGTGTGTCGGACGATCTGGAATCGCCGGTGGCACAGCAGGGGAAAAGCGCGGTCGCAACGAGGCCGCCAAGCGCCTCCTCCTCACGCTAATTGCACGTATAGCGCTAGCTGAACTTTATACGCGGATCGACCAATGTGTAGAGAATATCGGAAAGGGTGTTCCCAATTACAACAAGGGCCGAGGCAATCACGAGCAACCCCATCGACACCGGGTAGTCACGCGAGAAGGCAGCATCAACCGCCAGCCGCCCGATCCCCGGCCAGGAAAAGATCGATTCGATGAGGACCGCGCCGCCGAGCAAGAACGGCAGCGATCCGCCGATGATCGTGACAATCGGCAGGAGCGAATTGCGCAGGACGTGGCGGACAATCACGACACGGTCGTTCAGGCCCTTGGCGCGCGCAGTGCGCACGAAGTCCTGGCCGAGCGTCTCCAGTGTCTCGGTTCGGGCCAGGCGTGATGTCCCGGCGATGGTGCCGAGCGAGAGGATGAGCGCCGGCCCGAAGAGGTGCCTGAGGTGATCGCCAATGCCGCCCGGCGCCCCGAGCGTGTACATGCCACCGGACGGAAAGATACGCCAGTGGACGGCAAAAAGCAGGATGAAGACAAGGCCCAGCCAAAAGGAAGGCACCGCGCTGCCGATGACCGCTACTATGCGAAACAAGCCATCGGCGACGGTACCGCGGCGGAGGGCACTATAGGTGCCAATGATGACGCCGACAACCAGGCCGATGATGAGCGACGTGCCGGCCAGCTCGAGCGTATTTCCGGCGCGCTGGCCAATCGCCTCCATTACCGGTCGGTGCGTGACGAAGGAGTCGCCGAAATTCAACTGCACGACCTGGAGCAGCCAGTTCAAGTATTGCACGTAGACGGGCTGATCGAGACTGTAGAGATGGCGCAAGTTGGCAATATCCTGTTGCGTCATGTTTGGGATGCCAAAGGTGAATATCTGGATTGGGTCGCCTGGCGCCAGATGGATAATGGCGAAACTGATGATCGTGATGCCGAGCAAGGTCGGGATGGCTTGCAAGCAACGGCGAATAATGTAGCGCGTCACCAGGGTCCCTTTCCGAGCTGTCCTATCGTGTCAACGTATGGTGACGACCAGACCAACCGCGTGTGTGTAGCGGCCGCTCTGGTCATCACGAAGCCGTCAGGCGTGCCAATTAGCCGCTGATCGTCCAGTTCTGGATACCAAAGAACGTCGCAAACGGCGTAATATGCGTGCCGGTGATGCGCTTATTGACGACGGTCAGGATCTTGCCGGAGTACGCGAAAGTGTAGGGCTCGTCGTCAGCGATGATTTGCTGAAACTGGGCATAGATCGCTTTGCGTGCATCCTGGCTACAGCCGGGGACGGACGTTCCCTGCTTCAGCAGCGCGTCGATTTTCGGGTTGTTGTAGGAGATGAAGTTGAAACCACTCTTGATCTGGTCGGAACTCCAGATCGATGTTTGATCGGGGTCCAAGCCCAGGGACTACCCGAGGGTCACCGCATCGTAGTCGCGTGTCTTGTTGACGACATCAAGCAGGGCCGAGAAGTCCATCGGCTTGAGCGTGGTGTCAACACCAATCGACTTCCACTCTTGCTGCACAATCGTCATGAGTTGCGTCAGTAGCTGGCTATTGGAGCTGTAGATCACCGTAAACGCCAGCTTTTGGCCTCCCTTGGCCAGAATGCCGTCTGCGCCGGCGGTCCAGCCTGCCTGCTTCAGCAACGCCTTCGCCTGGTTGGGGTCGTAGGGATACATCTTGGCGACCGCCGGGTTATAGGCCCAGGATTTCGCCGGCATGGGTGCGTTGAGCACGGAACCCTGGCCGAACAGGATCTTGTCCACAATGACCTGCCGGTTGATGGCGGTAGTCAGTGCCTGGCGGACCAATTTGTCTTGGAATAACGGTCGCGCCTGGTTGTAGCCGATGTACTCGTAGCCGAGCGCATCGTTGGCGATCACATTCACGTTTGACTGCTTCTGCATGTCGGCAAGGTCTTTCGGCTCAATTGTCGCAACGTCAACCTCTCCGGTCTTCAGTTGTTCAGCAACGACCGTGGCGTTGGGCACAACCTTATAGATAAACTGGGCAATCTTCGGGGTGCCGTTCCAGTAATGGGGATTGGCTTGCATGGTAACGTGGTCCCCGTTGGCCCACTCCACAAATGTGTAGGGGCCGGTACCAACCGGACTCTTGCTGTTGAAGGGGTCCTTGTTGATGTCCGACGAGTTCTGCAGCAGGTGCTTTGGCACCAGTCCCATGGACATACTGCCGATCAGGAAGGGACAATAGACTTCGGTGAGCGCAACCTGGAAGGTCATTGGATCAACGACGGTGAAAGACTTCACCTTGGAGTAGAGGCTCTTCCGTACCGTCTGCGTCTTCGGGTCCATAATCGTATCGAAGGTGAACTTGGCGTCGTCGGCTGTGAAGGGTTGACCGTCAGACCAGTTGACATTTGGACGAATATGGAAGGTATAGGTGAGGCCGTCCGTCGAGACGTCCCACTTCTCGGCCAACGAAGGGATCGGTGCCCCGGTATCCGGGTCGGCTTTGACAAGACCCTCGAACATAAAGCCGTTAATTATGCTCGAGTACACGTCAGTGGAAAGGAAAGGGTTCATGATCTTGATGTCGGTCGTGTTACCGTAGATCACCTTGTTGCCGCCGGCCGGGATGACCGACGCGGCCTTGCTGGAGGTCGCTGCAGTGCTGGCCGCTGCTGACGACGCAGAAGTCGTTGCCGCCGCAGCGGCCGTGGTGGCAGCAGATGACGTACTGGCGGGCGCCGTCGTGCTGGCG
>DHIZ01000070.1:0-45847 GCA_002404055.1 Chloroflexi bacterium UBA4733 | reverse complement strand
GCTGGCGGGCGCCGTCGTGCTGGCAGCAGTACGGGCCGCCGTGCTGACCGTAGCAGCAGTGGTCGCAGGCGCGGCGGCAGAAGTCGTCGCCGCCGTTGTTGCCGGCGCCGAGACGCTACCGGTGGCAACTGCCGTGCCAGGAGCCGCCGCGCCACAGGCCGCCAGCAAGCCGATCATCGCCACGGCCCCTGCTCCGGTGGTAGCGGAACGAAGGAAGGATCGGCGGCTGGCACGGGGAGACTGCGAAACGAGCAACGGTGACATAAAACTACCTTTCAATTGAGAACACCACAGGCATCACACACTGGATGATCTGGCACGGTATGGAAGGTGGCGAGACGCTGGCACCCGACGAACAATCCTATCATACTCGCGAGCCATCGCCTTGGCAAGTCATCCAATCTGTCAAACGTCGTCCTCGCGCTGCCGCCGCGGCGGTGCTGCGCGGTGAAGCCAGGGTCATCCGACCACAAGTACCTTCGGAATGGCCTACGCACGATGCCGCTTCCTGGCAGGTGCTCCTCTAGCCCGGGCCGGCTATGACGCGCGGCATTGGTCCTATGCTATGCTCGCAATGTGGACGGTGGATCAGGTCGGGAGACAAACGAGTGCTGGCACTGTGCCTCTGTTCAACGGACAGCGGAGCCGGCAAGACGTCGCTGGCTGTGGCGTTGGGACGCCGCCTCCGTCGGGATCATCTCCAGGTGGAGTACGTCCAAACCGTGAGCTCCGTCGAGGACGGTGACGACAGTTCCTCATCCGTCGATTTCGTCCGTCGCGTCCTGGGGTTGCCGTCGTCGACCGAGCGAACCTTCCCGGTCTCGATCAGCGACGCGCTGGAGACGCTGGAGGGCGATGTCAACTACGCCCCCAGGTTGGCAAGCTACGCGGCGACACTCTCTGCGCAGTGCGACGTGCTTCTGGTGGAGACCGGCGACACCGTTGTGGACGGTTCGCTCGTCGGCCTCGGTGTGCCGGACGTTGCCGCCGCACTCCAGGCCCCGACCATCATCGTCGCCCGATTCACGGGCGAGAGTGTCGTAGACGCCATCCTTGCCGCACGTCTGACGATGGGTTCGCGGCTGATCGGCGCGGTAATCACCGGGATCCCCGTCACCCACAAGGAGTACGCCCAGCGCGTACTCCGCCCGGCCCTGGCGCGGCGCGGCGTGCGCGTACTGGGAACGCTGCCGGCCGATGTGCTGCTCAGCGCCGTCACCGTGCGAGAGTTGGTGACCCGGCTGGAAGGCACCTTCCTGTGCTGTGAGGAGGCAGCCGACGAACTGGTGGAACGCCTGATGGTTGGCGCGATGAACGCTGAGCACGCGGCCAGTTATTTTCGCCGTCAGGCCAACAAGGCGGTGATAACTGGTGGAGACCGCCCAAATATCCAGTTGGCCGCCCTGGAGACGCCCACGCGCTGCCTCATCCTCACCGGCCCCTTTCCGGCCGACCCGGAAGTACTCAGCCACGCCAAAGCGATAGGCGTGCCGGTGGTGACGGTGCCACTCGACACCCTGACGGCGGTAGAACGCAGCCAGGACGTGTTTGCCCACACGCGCTACCGCCAGGAAAAGAAGATCGCCCGGTTTGAAGAGCTCTTCAACCGCTACTTTGATGTCGCCACCCTCTATTCGGCGCTCGGTCTACGCCCTGGAGACCGGCAGGACCCGTGACCACGGTCGACCGTGAGGTGGAACGCGGCGACGGCGCGGAATTTAGCCGTTCATCTGCCCTTGCCCTGCAGCGGCGGCTCGCCGCCGGCGTCGAACGAGAAACCCGGCTGGGCCCCGTCACCGCGATCGCCGGGGTTGATTGTTCAGCCCCGCGTTTTGGCAGCCATATTCGCGCCGCCATCGTCGTACTGAACTGGCCGGGGCTGGCAGTGCTCGAGGAACGCCGGGCTGAGGTGGTGACGCCGCTGCCGTATATTCCGGGTCTCCTGGCGTTCCGAGAACTGCCGGCGATTGAGGTAGCGTGGAATCAGCTTGTCCACGCGCCGCAACTCGTCATGGTCGACGGACAGGGCATCGCGCATCCACGCCGCTTGGGAATCGCCGCGCACCTGGGGGTGCTGCTCGACCTGCCTACCATCGGTGTCGCCAAGTCGATCCTGAGCGGCAAGGCTCGATATGGGGAAGCCGGCCCTGAGCCAGGAGACCATTCCGAGCTATGGGACCGCGAGGAGTGCGTTGGTACGTTGCTGCGAACGCGCCGTGGCGCGAAGCCTCTGGTAATCTCCACTGGCCACCGGGTGAGCCTTGACGAAGCCATGGCGTGGGTCATCCACTGCGGCCGCGGCTATCGCTTGCCGGAACCGACACGCCTGGCGCACCTTCTGGCAGGCCGGCGTGACGCTACGAGGGACGACGTGGAAGGAGGCTAACTGCCCACCGGCAGCACCCGCAGGTCCAGCAGTTCTCCTAACTGCCGCCCGTCCATGGTTTCCTGCTCAAGTAGTGCCGCGGCCAGCGCGTCCAGTTGTGCCCGGTGTTCCAGCAGCAGGGTGCGGGTGCGCTCGTAGATGCTGTCGACCAGCAGGCGCATCTCGTCGTCGATCAGGGCGGCGGTCTTCTCGCTGAAGTCGCGTTCCGCCATCATGTCGCGCCCGAGAAAGGGGTGCTCCTGGGCCACGCTGTAGGCGAGTTGCCCGACCTTGGCGCTCATCCCCCAGCGCGCCACCATCTGGCGGGCCAGGCGGGTTACCTGCATCAAGTCATTCTCTGCGCCCGACGTGGGAGCGCGAAAGACGATCTCTTCCGCCAGCCTGCCACCCAGCATTACCGCCATTCGCGCCAGCAGGTAGTCCTCGGGGTAGTTGTGACGGTCGTCCAGCGGCATCTGCAGGGTTACGCCGAGGGCCTGGCCGTGCGGCACGATGCTGACCTTGTGTACCGGGTCAGCCTTGGGAAGAAGGACGGCGACCAGGGCGTGGCCACCCTCGTGGTAGGCCACCAGACGGCGTTCCTCCGGGTTCATGAGTAGCTTGCGCTCGGGACCAATGAGCACCTTGTCGGTAGCGTGGTCAAAGTCGGGCATGTGGACGAAGTCGGCTCCCCGCCGCACGGCAATGATCGCCGCTTCATTAACGACGTTGGCCAGGTCGGCTCCCACCAGGCCCGGTGTACCGCGCGCCAGGACCATGAGGTCGACATCCGGCCCCAGCGGCACCGTGCGCGTGTGAATGCGCAGGATCGCTTCCCGCCCCCTGCGGTCGGGCCGATCCAGGGTGACTGTACGGTCGAAGCGTCCGGGTCGCAGGAGGGCGGGGTCAAGGACATCCGGGCGGTTCGTGGCGCCCATAACCACGACCGCCAGGCGAGGATCAAAGCCGTCCATTTCCACCAACAACTGGTTGAGCGTTTGCTCGCGCTCGTCGTGACCGCCGCCCAGTCCGGCGCCTCGCTGGCGCCCAACGGCGTCCAGCTCATCGACGAAGATGATGGCCGGCGCAGCGGCCTTGGCCTTCGCGAAGAGGTCGCGTACGCGGCTGGCGCCAACGCCGACCAGCATCTCCACGAACTCGGAGCCGGACAGGCTGAAGAACGGCACGTGCGCTTCGCCGGCAACGGCACGGGCCAGCAGCGTCTTGCCGGTTCCCGGCGGCCCCGCCAGCAGGATGCCCTTCGGCATCTTGCCGCCCAGGCGGCTAAATTTCTGCGGCTCCCGCAAGAACTCAACGATCTCTTCCAGTTCCTGCTGCGCCGTCTCAACCCCGGCGACATCGGCGAAGGTGACTCCAGGCTGTTCCTTGTTGTAGACGCGGGCCCTCGCCCGGCCAAAGCTCATGATCTGGTCCTGGCCGGCGCCGAGCCGCCGAGTCATGAAGAACATGAAGCCGACCAGCAGCAAGATGGGCAAGAACGAGGCGGCGAGGTTGAGCAGAAGGCTGTTATTAGAGTTCGGTGGCTTCACCGTAACCTGCACGTTTTTTTCACGCAGCAGCGGTAGCAAGCTCGGGTCACCGAAGGCGGGAACTTGCGTCGCGAAATCCGTGACGCTCCCGGCCGGGCCTTTGCCATTCACCGCCGGCACGGCGACCGCGGAGCGGAATGTCCCCGTTATGGTGTGCCCATCCAGCTCTACAGCCGGGACGTTGCCGGCCTCGACCTGTGTCTCAAACTGGCTGTATGACACCGGACCCTGCCGCTGGTTAGCCGAGTTCACGGCGGCAGCGACGACATTGAACACCAGAAGGGCGACCGCCACAACCAACCAGGTCCGCCAGCTCGCCAGCATCGAACGCGGATTTACCACGCGGTTCTTCAAATTCGGATCCCTATTGTCAATAACTCTCCACTATCAAACTAACACACCGCGGCTTGCCGCGTGGGAAAAGGGGCCAGCAACTGAAGTCGCGCCTACCGGGGAGCGAATGGTCAGCCTGCGGCTGCCGGCACCTTCGCGGGCTGAGAACGAGTCCGCGCAGGCGGACTTCGCCGGGTACCCACGCGCAGCGTGGGTGCTTGCCCGCGACTTCAGTCGCCGGGCAATCTGCGCGGGACTTTCCGGATGCACCGCTAAATGAACAGCGGCGCCAGTACCAGGGTCAGCGTGGCCAGGAGCTTCATCAGAATGTGCAGTGAAGGGCCGGCCGTGTCTTTGAAGGGGTCACCGACGGTGTCGCCCACAACGGCCGCGGCGTGGGCGGGACTGCGCTTGCCGTGCACGTTCCCTTCGGCGTCAATCAGCTTGCCGGCTTCGATGTACTTTTTGCCGTTGTCCCAGGCGCCACCGCCGTTGTTCATGACATTGGCCATGATGATGCCCACCATCGTGGCAACCATCAGGAACGCTGCTTCCGCCTCGGCACGGAAGATGACGCCAACGGCGATGGGTGTGGCGATCGCCAGGATGCCGGGCAACACCATCTCGCGCAAGGCGGCCCGCGTGCTGATGTCGACGCAGCGGGCGTAGTCCGGCCGCGACGTGCCGGCCATAATGCCGGGATTTTCCCTGATCTGCCGCCGTACCTCGGAGATCATCGTCCCGGCGGCGCGTCCCACGGCACGTATAGCAAGTGAACTGAAGAGGAAGATCAACACTGCCCCAATCAGCCCAGCCGAAAACACCTTGACGTTGGAAAGGTCGATGGCGCCGAGCTGGGGCAGACCCCTGGCCTGCTGCGCCTGGCGGACGGTGTCGATGTAGGCGCTGAACAGCAAAAAGGCCGCCAATGCCGCAGAGCCGACTGCATACCCCTTCGTCAAGGCCTTGGTGGTGTTACCGACGGAGTCCAGATCATCCATGGTGTCGCGCACCTCGGACGATGCGTCGGACATTTCGGCGATGCCGGCAGCATTGTCAGTGATAGGACCAAAGGTGTCCATCGCCAGCACATAGGCGGCGACCATCAGCATGCCCATCGTGGCCACTGCCGTGCCGTAAATGCCGTAGGTGTTGAGATCAGTGACGCCGGCCGGCGCGGCGTTCGTGCCGCACTTGAAGGCAACCACCAACGCCGTCACGATGGCGATGACCGGCACGGCCGGCGCCTCAAACGCCACTGCCAGGCCCTGGATGATCGTTGTCGCGGAGCCGGTGAACGAGGCGTTGGCGATTGCCCGCACCGGACGCCAGGTACCGGCAGTGTAATACTCCGTGATGTACACGAAGGCCAGACTCAGTAGGATGCCGACCGAGCCGGCGGCAAAGAACCACCAGTTATTCAGCAAGATGCGAATGACGATGCCCAGAAAGACGAAGGACAGCGCGGAACTCACCCAGTAGCCAGTGTCCAGGGCGCGCATCGGATTCTTGACGTTATCAGGTCGCACACAGAGCAGGCCAATCAGCGAGGCGATGACTCCGGCGCCGCTCACGACCAGCGGCAACAGGATCCAGGCGAAGTTGTGATCAGGACTGAGGCGGTAGAGCGCCGCCCCCAGGATCATCGCGCCGATATTTTCGGCCGATATCGACTCAAAAAGGTCAGCGCCGCGGCCGGCGCAGTCGCCCACATTATCACCGACCAGGTCGGCCACCACTGCCGGGTTGCGTGGGTCGTCCTCCGGGATGCCCGCCTCGATCTTGCCGACGAGGTCGGCGCCGACGTCGGCGGCCTTCGTGAAGATGCCGCCACCGAGCTGGGCGAAGAGGGCCACAAAGCTGGCGCCGAAGGCGAAGCCGACGATCAAACCAGGAGCGCGGTCCGGGTGGTCAACGGCGCCGTAGAGATAGAACAAGACGTACACCCCGAGCAAGGACAGCGCCACGACGAGGAAGCCGGACACGGCCCCGGCGCGCAACGCCATCGTGAGCGCGCTGCCCACGCTCTTGCTGGCGGCCGCTGCCGTGCGCAGGTTGGCGCGAACGGCGATCGACATGCCGGCGAACCCGGCAAAGCCGGAACAGGCAGCGCCAATCAGGAAGGCCACAAAGGTATGAATGCCCAAACTGACGTCGTTATTGACGATCGAGAGCACGCCGCCAACCAACACGGCGACGACGAGCGCCAGCGTGGCAATGGTCTTGTACTGGCGATTGAGAAAGGCCCGGGCGCCTTCCAAAATCGTGCCGGACACATCCTGCATGGCCGGCGTCCCTATATCGGCGGCGAGGACCGAGCGCGCCAACCAGGCTGAAAACGCGATAGCGATGACAGCCGCGACCGGCGGCAACCAGACCAGGGCCATGCGTGCTGATTCCTTCCCTCTCGGCCGCGCGACACACCGTTGTGCCCGCGTGCGTGCCTACAGCTTCGACCCTCACCCACCGTCACGGCTGACACGAGCCGGCTTGCGCAAGTTTCGGCTGCAAGTATACACGTCGGCAAGCGAACCGCGGCGTGGGTTGGGATGGTAGGGCCGCGACTGCGGTCTGCGGCCCGGTCCCTACGTTAACTGACCCGCTTCCGCTTGTTGCGCACGTAGTCCACCAGTACGTACTCGCCGAGGCGCTCGGGGGTGGCGAAGAAAGCGCGGCCTTTGTTGATGCGCGCCATCTGATTGATGAAGTCGGCCAGGTAGTGGCCGCGCTCCAGCATGAAGGTGTTGATCACGATGCGCTCGCGGGTGCAACGCAGCACCTCCTTGAGCGTCGCCTGGTAGGTGCGGTAGGTTGGCGGGTAGTTGAAGTAGACTTCGCCGTCATCCTCAATGTGTGCCGTCGGCTCACCGTCGGTAATCACGATGACCTGGCGTGTGCCGGACTTGTGACGCGCCAGTAGATGGCGGGCCAGCATCAGGCCGTGTTGCAGGTTGGTGCCGTAGACGTACTCGCTCCAGTCGATCTCCGGCAGGTCTTCCGGCTTCATCTCGCGCGCGCGGTCGGAGAAACCGACGATGTATAGGTTGTCGCGCGGGTACTGCATGCGAATCAAGCTGTTCAAGGCCATCACCACCCGCTTGGCCGCCACGAAACAGCCGCGCAGCAGCATGGAACGGCTGAGGTCGATCATCAGCACTGTCGACACCTCGGTCAAGTGTTCCGTGCGGTAGACATCGAAGTCCGACGACTGGAGGCGCACGGGGCTGCCAATGCCTTCTCTGGCGATGGCGTTGCGCAGGGTGCCCTGCAGATCCAGCAGGAACGGGTCGCCAAACTCGTACTGCTTGCTGTCGTCGGTACGCTCGCCGGCAATTCCCTGACGATCCATCTCGTGGTTGCCCAGGCGATCACGCTTCAGGTCGGTGAAGATATCGTTGAGCGCCTTCTGGCCGATCTTGCGCACGCCCCGCGACGTGAGTTCCCAGTTGTTGCCGCGCCGCCGGATGAAGCCGGCGTCCTCCAGCATTTTCGTCAGTTGCTTGAGCTGGTCCACCTGGTCGCGCGCCTGGGGACCAAGCACTTGCTCAGCCAGACGGGGGTCCAGACCTTCCATTCTGCCGTCTCGCGCCTGGCGCAACTGCCGTTCCAACTGGTCCATCTGCTCAAGCTGTTGCATCATTTGCAACGCTTCCTGCAGCGAGAGCGGCTCGTCGCCGGAGAAGGGATAGCGGCCCGGACGCCCGGGCATCATCTGCTGGAGGTTGGCGGCCAGACGCGCCAGGTCCCATTTCAAGCGGTCGTCCTGGAAGAGCGAGTCCAGCATGCCCTGCAACTCGCCGCGCTGCTCACCGCTCATGCTTTCCATGAGTGACTGCATCTGGCTCTGGCGCTGCTGCAACTGCTGCATCAGTTCCTCCAGGCTGTTGACGCCTGGAAAGAACTCGCCGTGCTTCTGCATAAACTCATCGAACTTGGGATCGCGGCCCTGTTGTTTGGCCTCCAGCATGGTGTTGAGGTCGCGCACCATGTCGCGCATGCGCTGCAAGTCCTCCGGCGACATGTTCTGGATCGCCTGTTGCATGCCCTGGAAATACTGCTGGGAGACCTGCTGTTGCAGCATCTTCAGCAGTTCCTGAAACATCTCCCGCGCCTGGGGGCTCATGAACTCGTAGTCGTGCAGCTTCTTGATGCGCCCGCCGGGGTCCGGCGGCAGTTGGTCGAGATACTCGTTCTTCTGCGTAGCGATGTTCTGCAGCATCTTCTCCAGACCGCTGCGCTCCGGGTCGCCCGAGCCTGATTGGGTATCAGCCTGCTGCCCGTCGCCTTGCTGCGCCTGGCCCTGCTCGCCAGCCTGACTCTGACCGGTCGGTGACTGGGCCTGCTGGCCGGTTGGTGCGTCCTGTTGTGGTGGGCCGGTCTGGGGTTGGTCGCCCCCTGACTCACCTGGCTCGCTAGCAGCCTCGGGACGGGACTGCGGCGGCAGGCCGGCCTGTTGCAGGCGTTCGTCGATGCCGGCCCGTTCCGTCTGGATGATCTCCTCCAGGCGCTTGGTGATGTCGTCCATCACGTTGTTGAGGTTGTGCTGCTGCAGTTGCTGCTGCTTGGCCTGACGCAACTGCTCCATGAGCTTGCGCAGGCCCTCCAGGCGGCCGTCGAGCCGGCCCTGGTCGCCGTACTGCATCAGGCGTTCTAACGCCGCCCGCAGGTCGCCATCGGCCAGCAGTTCTTCCGACAGCGCCTCCATGACTTCGTCAGCGCTGAACGGTTCAATGAGTTGGGTGCCATCCCAGGCACTATATCGAAAGAGCATTGGCGCCTCCTAGCTACTGACTGACCTCACCCCCGGTATTGCGTGCCGCCCTCGCCTTTGTCTTTGTTCACTTTGCGATTGAGGTGCAACCCCTCCAGGATAAACTCGGCGGCTGAGGCGATTTGCGCCGGGCTGCCCTGGGCGCGTAGCCTGGCGACGCCCGCTCGCAGGCCGCGCACGCTCTCAATCTGCTTGACGTACTGTTGCGACGGCCGATCCTCGGCGGCATCGAAAGTAGATCCCGTTGCGAAGGCGTGGATGACATCCTCGAACTCCGCGACAGCGAACTGCCGGTTGAAGACCGCCAGGACTGCGCCCTGCACCAACCGTTCCACAATGCGGTCCTCTTTGACCTCGCCCACAGTTTCCAACTCGATCTTGCCGGCAGTGGAGGCAAAGACGGCGTGCAGGTCGGTCATGCGCGGCACCACCTGCTTCTCGTCCAGGCGAATCGTGCGGCGCAGGGCGTTGCTGATGACGTTCTCGTAGTTGCAGATGGAGACGCGCACGCTCACGCCGGAACGCTGGCTGATGTCGGGACTCTTGCGCGCCAGATGCGTCAACTCGGCCAGCACTTCCGTCATGTACTTCGGGACAATCACCTCGTAGCCGGCGGTAGTGAACTGGGAACTCTCCGCGCGCATGATGCCGACTTCGTTCTCGATGCTGACCGGATAATGGGTGCGAATCTCTGAGCCGATGCGGTCCTTCAGGGGCGTGATGATGCGACCGCGGTTGGTGTAGTCCTCCGGGTTGGCGCTGGCGACGACGTAGACGTCCAGCGGCAAGCGCACTTTGTAGCCGCGAATCTGCACGTCGCGCTCTTCCATGATGTTGAGCAAACCGACCTGGATGCGCTCCGCGAGGTCCGGCAACTCATTGATGCAGAAGATGCCGCGATTGGTGCGCGGCACCATGCCGTAGTGAATGGTGAGTTCGTCGGATAAATAGCGGCCCTCGGCCACCTTGATCGGGTCAACTTCGCCAATCAGGTCGGCGATGGTGATGTCCGGGGTGGCCAGTTTCTCGCCGTAGCGTCGATCGCGGGGAATCCAGTCGATGGCCACCGCGTCTCCATCCGCTGCCACGCGTTCCTTGCAGGCGCGGCAGATCGGGTTGAAGGGGTCGTCGTTGATCTCGCAGCCGGCGATCGCCGGCGTCTCGGCATCCAGCAGGTTGATGAGGCTGCGGGCGATGCGCGTTTTGGCCTGACCGCGCTCGCCCAGCAGGATCATGTCCTGGCCCGACAGGATGGCGTTCTCCACCTGCGGGATAACCGTCTGCTCGTAGCCGACGATACCGGGAAAGAGTTCCTCACGGCTGCGAATCTTGGCGATCAGGTTCTTGCGCATTTCCTCTTTGACGCTGTGTACCTGATAGCCGCTCTTGCGGAGTTCACCAATGGTCGCGGGAAGCGTTGTCTGCATGACGAGTGCCACTCCTTCTGGGCGGACCGGATGACCTCGGGCGCTGGAACAACGCCGCTGGCCTACAGCACTAGTATACGTCCTGACCGCCCCACTGGATTCTCGCCAGCCGCTGGCGCAACAGGTGATCTGCTAGAACCAGCGCGAGCATCGCCTCGGCCACGGGGACCAGGCGCGGCAGTACTGTCGGGTCGTGGCGTCCCTTGACCAGGATTGTCGCCGGTTGGCCATGGCTGTCAACCGTCTGTTGTTCCTGGGCGATCGACGACGGCGGCTTGGCGCCGAGGCGCACGACGATCTCTTCGCCGCTGCTGATACCGCCCAGGATGCCGCCGTGGCGATTGGTAGCGGTGCCGATCGAACCATCGGCGCGACGCACGAAGGCATCGTTGTTCTGCGAGCCGCGCAAGAAGGTAGCGGCCATCCCTTCGCCGATCTCCACGGCCTTGATCGCCGGGATGCTGAACATGGCCTGCCCGATCTCCGCCTGCAGCTTGTCGAACACCGGCTCTCCTAGCCCCGGCGGCACACCCCGCGCGCGCACCTCTACGACGCCACCAAGGGAGTCGCGGTCATGACGTGCTGCATCCACTCGCTCCACCATCTGCGCCGCGACTAGCGGGTCAGGACAGCGCATCAGGTTGTTCTCAATTTCCTCTTCGTCAAACGTCTGGGCCTGTAAGTCGCCCAAAGCCAGGGTGTAGCCGATGATACGGATGCCGGCGGTCGCCAGCAGCAACTTGGCGATCGCGCCCCCGGCCACCCGCCCCACCGTCTCCCGCGCGCTGCTGCGCCCGCCGCCACGATGGTCCCGGAAGCCATACTTCGCGTCCCAGGTGAAGTCGGCATGACCGGGCCGGTAGAGGTCCTTGATGGCGTCGTAGTCCTGCGAGCGAGCGTTGGTGTTGTCGACCACCATGCTGATCGGTGTCCCGGTCGTGCGGCCCTCAAACGTTCCGGAGAGGATGCGCACCTCGTCGGCTTCCTGCCGCGCCGAGGTCATCCTGCTCTGACCGACGCGGCGGCGATCCAGCTCGTGCTGAATGAACGCCTCGTCCAGCACCAGTCCCGCCGGACAGCCATCGACCACGCAGCCAACAGCCGGACCGTGCGACTCGCCCCAGGTCGTGAGCCGGAAGGCCTGGCCAAAGGTGTTGCCGGGCACGTCTAGACCTCGCTCTCTTGCGGCGCGTATGCTCCCAGCTGCCACGGGTCGCCGCCCCCATAGTATGCCGCAGTATGCCGCGCAAGGCTGGGTGGCGGGGGGAGATGCCGAAGGCAGAGTGGGGGCCTCCCCCCGCCAAGAGTGTCGTCACCGATGACGGCACGCCGGGCGACAGAAAGGAACCCGAGGGCGCCAGCGGTACGTAGGTACGGTCCGGCGTCACGTTCACATTCATCTCTCGGAAGACGTTACGACTAATCGACCATCTGCTCTCGCCTGCTTGTCTCGATACATTGTTCCACTTCTCAATGTAACGATGTAGCGTGCCGTGGCTACGGTTGCAAGAAGTCGGGCAATAAGCGATCATTCCGGCACGCTCAGTGCATGAGAAGGGGTCAGGCGACGATGTCGCAGGACTTTGAAGGCACGAGGGGATGGGGTGGATCATGAAGCGACGCCAGTTTATGCAGTCGGGTCTGGGACGAGTTACTGCCGGCCTGAGCGGTCTACTGCTCAGTCTCAGCGTTGCCGGTGTGGCAAGCGCGGATGCGTCCTTCGCTCCTACGTCGACCTCACCAAACGCTGCACTCTACGTGTTAGACACGACCTTCGGGGATACGCAAAACCCGCTGTACTTTCAAGTAGTTGGCCAGGGTTTCCGGCCCGGCGAGCAGGTGACATTGCACGCCAGTCTGGCCTTGCCCGGACAGAGCGTCAATAAGGCGCTGCAACTGCTGCCGGTGCAAGTGCTCGCCAACGATTACGGGCAGGTTGCAGCAACACTTGATGGCGGCGGTTATGTCGGAGCCGGCGACGGATTTATCATCCGTGCGACCGGCGACCAGCATAACGCCAGTATTGTCAACCTGGTGGTCGCCGGAGCCTCGTGGACAGCTCCCGGCGGCAACTAGCGCTTCGCTACGTTACTCACATGGCACGGCCGGAGCGCGGGCGCTCGAGGAACTTACCGGCCTTGGTCAGACTGACAACGGTCCAGACGATTGGGTTGGCAACGGAATCGTCGTCCTTGCCACGTACTGTCGTGCCAGGTGGTCACGTCCGCTCAGCACAATGCTGTTGGTGGTAATGGCAAGTTCCCAACTCACCAGGTCCTGTAGGTAGTGCTGGCCATTGGGCACATCGCGGCGCACGAATGGCAAGGCCATCGCGTTGAACTGCGGTATCTGCCTGCTGCCCACCGCGATCGGGCTCAATAAGCCGTGTGCCCGCAGTGGGCTGTGGGTGTGACCGTTGATAACCAGGATCACTTGTGGAGCCGCTGCCAGGAGCGAAAGTAGCCGCGCGCCGTGCGTTTGGAAAAAGCCGAAATCATCACTGGTGTAGACGGAGTTGGCCGACCCGCCATCGCCCAGAACCGTGTGGCGAAATGGGCTGTGCAGGACAAGCACCGTTGGTTGAGCCGGCGCGGCGGCCAGGGTCGAGGCGAGTGCCTCAATCTCCCCAAGAGTCAAGCTCGCGCCGGTCGGCGTTCCATCGCTCGCCATCGGCCCGGCCCCAACAAAGCGCACGCCACCCAGTTCCCAGGTGAACGGCATGCTCTGGCCCCAGGTCTCGACGAAGCGCTGATACTGTGCCGCCGACGTCTCTTTATGACGCAACGAAGCGTTCCAGAAGGTGTGATTTCCGGTAACCGTGTAAAAAGGGACCCGCCACTGGCCGAGCCACTGACTGGCAGCAGCGTACTCGGCCGGCAACCCAAAATGCGTCTCGTCGCCCGTGCTCAGGATAGCGTCGACCGGGGGTAAGGCGGCCAGGTCTTCGGCAACGGCGGCCAACCGGACAGCGCTCGTGAAGCCGAAGTGCATGTCGCCAAATAGCCGGACACGTGCCACTATGCCAACGCCCGGCAGTGGCGCGGAGTTGCTGGGCAGAAAGGCGAGCGTCTCCGTCAGACCCGGACCGCGGTTTGTCATGGGGAAGCCACCAAATGTCGACGGCGTGCTGCGGTTCGAAACAGGAGTCGGTCGCCCGGCCGTGCCGGCGGCGAGCGCGACGTTGACTAGACCGCTACAAGGCAGCGTGGCAGCGGCTGCCGCAACTAAAGACGTACCACAGGCACGCAAGATACTGCGTCGGCTACAACGTTGGAACAACGGGCGGGTCCCCTCTCCACAGACGTGACACGACAAAGGTAGGGATGCGTCGTCGAGGCTTGCCAACGCGCCGAATGGGCGACATTGTTTCGTACATGTAGTGTACAGTGCAGCTTAAGCATTGATCAGGCGGACACCCGGAAGTACTAGAACAACATCAACACGGGTGGCACAAGATACAGGAGGTACGCGTCCCTTGACCGAGCAAACGTTGATACAGCCCAATTTTATCATCTTCCTCACCGACGACCAGGGATACGGCGACCTGTCGTGCATGGGAGCCACGGACTTCCGGACACCGCACCTTGACGGGCTGGCCGCCTCCGGCGCTCGCTTCACGCAGTGGTATTCCAACTCGCCGGTGTGCTCGCCTTCCAGGGCAGCGCTGCTGACCGGGCGCTACCCGGGCAACGCCGGCGTCCGCGCCATCCTGGCCGGGCATCGCACCGCCAGTGGGTTGCCGCGAGAGGTTCCCACGCTGGCAACCGCCTTGGCGGCCCACGGCTATCGGACTGCGCTGTTCGGCAAGTGGCATCTCGGGCTGGCCGAAGGCAGCCGGCCGCAGGACCACGGCTTCCAGGAGTGGTTCGGCTTCCTCGCCGGCTGCGTTGACTATTACAGTCATATCTTCTATTGGGGTATGGGACGCAACGGCAGTGACCCCCTCCACGACCTCTGGGCCAACGGCAGTGAGGTGTTTTGCAACGGCCGGTACCTGACCGACCTGATCGCCGAGAAAGCAGTCGATTTCGTTCGCGATGCAGCGGGCGGCGACCGCCCGTTCTTCCTCTACGTGCCCTTCAATGCCCCGCATTACCCGATGCACGCGCCACAGCGCTACCTGGATCGCTTTCCCGGACTCTCGCCGGACCGGCGCATTATGGCCGCCATGATCAGTGCCGTCGATGATGCGGTTGGCGCTGTCCTGGCGGAACTCGAGCGGCAGGGGATCCGCGACAACACCTGCGTCTTCTTCACTTCCGATAACGGTCCCTCACGCGAGACGCGCAACTGGCTCGACGGCCGACGTGACCCCTACTACGGCGGTACCGCCGGCACGCTCAAGGGTCACAAGTTCAGCCTCTACGATGGCGGCATCCGCATGCCGGCGATCATGAGCTGGCCGGCACGCATTCCGTCCGGTCAGGTGGTCACGGAAGTCGGTGCGGCGATGGACATCTTCCCTACCTTTTCGGCGGCTGCCGGCATCCCCACCAACAGCGGCGCCTCCCAGGTAGACGGGCTGGATGTGATGCCGATGGTTGCCAATAGTGCGCCGTCGCCGCACGGCGACATCTTCTGGGAGATGAATCGCCAGACAGCGGTAAGGCGCGGAAAGTGGAAACTCGTCCTCGACGGCCAGCTCGTGGAAGGAGCGCCGCCGGAGGACTGTGTACACCTGGCCGACCTGGATACCGACCTGGGCGAACGCCGGAACCTCGCCGACCAGCATCCGGCGCTCGTGGCGGAACTCGGGGCGGCGGCGGAGACATGGCGCGCCGGCATCGAGAGCCGCTGGGAGCAACAGTGGCTCCCGAACGCCGGCCTGACCTCGCCAGGCCTCCGCTGAAGCGCTCGCCGACCACGCGCCTACCCGGTACCATGGATCGCTGCACCAGTCGCCCCCGGCCAGGCGTCCCGCGGCGGCACACGGAAAGGAGCACTCGGCGTGGCGGCTGACCCGGTCCAGCTCTTGAAGGAGGCCTATGCGGCCTTCAACAGCGGGGACATACCTGCTGTCGTGGCTGTCATGAATCCCGCCATCGAGTGGCACGAGCCAGGGCTGCGCGGCTACCCGCCGCCAGGCGGCGACCGTGTCTACCTCGGTCCCCAGTCGGTCGTCAAGAGTGTCTTCGCCGCCTTGCCCGTTGCATGGGACGACTTCGCCATCGTGCCGGAGGAATTTCTGGGCAGCGGTGAAAGAGTCGCTGTCGTCGGACGTTGTTCCGCCATCGCCAGGGACAGTGGCCGCCACCTGAATGTCCCGTTTGTCCACGTTTGGACGGTGCGTGACGGCACGCTCTGTCGCTTTCAGGACTATACAGATACCGCCAAGGTGCTCCAGGCGCTCGGGGCGATAGCGACGGCACAGGGGGACGTGTGACGCGCCCGGGCGGTTTCGCGATCGACCTTGCCGGCTGGCGGCTCCTCAGCGCCATCTGCCGAGCAGTCGCCTCCCGGAACGTGCGTTTGCATGTCGAAGGGCTGGAACACCTGCCGGCGAGCGGTCCCTTGCTGATCGCCGCCCGACATTATCACCATGTGTATGACGGTTGCGTCATGCTGGCGACCGTGCCCCGACCGTTGCAGATCCTTGTCGGGTTAGACTGGGTACAGGACCGTCGCGCACGACATCTTGTGGAATGGCTCTGCAATCGTGGCCGCTGGCCGGCCGTCTTGCGCCGCGACCGGCGGAGCGGGGCGGACCACAGCCCCGTGCGACACGGGGCCAGCATGGCCGAGGAGGGCGGTCGCTATTTACGTCAGGCTATCAGCATGACCAGTACCCTGATGGCCGAGGGACGTGCGCTCCTCGTTTTTCCTGAGGGCTATCCAAACGTCGACCTGTTCTACACGCCAAAGTCCGGCGATCATGACTTCCTGCCCTTTCGGCATGGGTTCGCCAAGCTTGTGCGCATGGCCCAGCGCAGCAGTCACACGCGCATCGCCGTGGTACCTGCCGGGCTGGAGTATCGACGCGACCGCCGTTACGAGATCACGCTTCGCTTCGGCATGCCCGAGTTCCTGGAGCGCGGGGCCGACGTGAGCGCCTTCGCCGCCACGATCGAGCAGCAAGTGCGCCTGCTCTCCGGCCTCAGCGTCGCCGAACCGGCGGGTGCTGCCGTTGCGGTGGCCGTCGGGTCCTGAGTCACAGTGGAAAGGAGACCACCAATGGCGACCATTTTTACGCGCATCATTGCCGGCGAACTGCCGGCGCGCTTCGTCTGGCAGGACGAACGCTGTGTCGCCTTCCTTGCCAACCGACCGCTGAAACCGGGCCACACCCTCGTTGTGCCACGTGCCGAGGTAGACCACTGGTTGGACCTGCAACCGGACCTGCTGGCGCACCTCACGCGCGTTGCTCAGATCGTCGGCCAGGCGCTCCAGCTCGGTTTTCAGCCCGTCAAGGTTGGCGTGCTGCTGGCTGGTCTGGAGGTGCCGCACGTCCACATCCACCTTGTGCCGATCACATCGGAACGGGACCTGGACTTCGCCAATCAGGACGCGCACCCAACGGATCAGGCCCTGGACAAGGCCGCCGAAACAATCCGGCGCTGCCTGGCTGACCGCGCCGCCACAGCAGGTGACCGGCCGTGACCGCGGACCGCGTTGTCGCGGCGGCACTGTCCGCCTTCCTGGCCAGGTTTAGGAGCGGGGGCAGCGCTAACCTGCCGCCGAGGCTTTGCCTTCCGCCGCCCACACCAGCCCACGGCGCATGAGCGTTAACGCTTCAGGAATATCGAAGATATCGGCCTTGTGGCCGAGCGTCAGGTGGAAAACGCGACCCTTGCCAAAGCGCTTGGTCCAGACGACAGGCATCGTGATGCCGGGTACACGCCCCGCCTCCACATCCGCCTGTGCCTCGGCCGAGTAGGGGTCGCCAGCACCGTTAGCGGGGGCAACGAGGGTGTACGCCAGAACGGTCACACCAGGGTCGACGTGCATGTAGTACAGCTCGGAGGTAACCGAAAAATCGCTGAGGCCTGCCGTGATGGGACTCGTCGTGGGTCCCATACGCACCGTGTAATGGGCGGCGGCATTGCCGGGGTGGGCGACCCACTGGCCACCGGTCATAAACTGGTAGTCCGGCGCCTGCCGAAAGGCATCGCACATGCCGCCGTGCCAGCCGCCCAGACCAACCCCCGCTTTCACCGCCGCCAGCAGGGGCTGCAGTTGCTCCTTCTCAATGCTGCCCATCGTCCAGATTGGCACAATCAGATCAAGGCCGAAGAGGCTCTCTCGATCCCGCAGCGCGTCCAGGGCGCCGGCGACCTCCACGTCAAAGCCTTCGGCGCGCAGCTCGCGTGCCGCAATGTCCCCGGTCTCAACCGGATCGTGTCCCGTCCAGCCGCCCCGCACGATCAGTGCCTTCATGCGTGTGTCCCCTTCGTCCTTGCAACCAATAGCGGGACAATGGTAGCCGATACGTCAGGAAGGTTGTCGCGTGGGCCGGACTGCGGCATAATGTCGGTTCGGTGAAGCCACCAATCCGCTGACATTGGCTCGGCCCCACGCATGGGGGCGTCGCCCAAAGGGCACCCGCGAAGGCAGAGTGGGGGCCTGCCCCGCGACCCGCCCCCTGTTATCATAGCTCCATGCAAACGCAGGTGACCCCCGTGACCGTCGGCCTTCCGCCTGAGCTGTTGCCCGTCTCGCTGGACGACGTAAGGGCAGCGCGCGAGCGTTTGCGTGGCGTGATCAACGCGACTCCCCTGCAACGGTCGCGGACGCTGGAGGCGCATTACGGCGCGCCGGTCTGGCTCAAACCGGAGTGTTTGCAGCGAACCGGTTCCTTCAAGCTGCGCGGCGCCTATAACAAGATCGCGTCCTTGAGCGCTGAAGAACGAGCCTGTGGCGTGATCACGTACTCCTCCGGCAACCATGCGCAGGGTGTCGCTTGCGCGGCCGGCTTGCTGGGGGTGCGCGCCGTGGTCGTGATGCCGGAAGACGCAATCCCTGCCAAGGTGGCGGCCACCCGCGGCTATGGCGCCGAGGTGGTGTTCGCCGGGTTGGATTCGCTGCAACGCCAGCAGCGCGCGCTGGAATTGCAGCAACAGCACGGCTATACGGTCGTGCCTCCCTTCGACGATGCCGCCATCATCGCCGGGCAGGCGACCGTTGGCCTGGAAATCGTCGAGGAACTGCCGGACGTGGCCACGGTGCTGGTACCCTGCGGCGGCAGCGGTTTGCTCTCCGGGGTGGCGCTGGCAGTTCGGGAGATGCGCCCGTCAGTCCGCGTCATCGGTGTCGAGCCTGCCACGGCCGCCGACGCACAGGCGTCACTGGCGGCGGGCGAGGTAGTTGAGGCGGCGAGTATCGACACGATCTGTGATGGCCTGCGCACGCGGCGAATCGGCGCGCTCAACTTTCGCTTTCTCCAGCGCTACGTTTCGGAGATCGTGACGGCGCCCGATTCCGCCACCCTTGAGGCAATGCGCTTCCTGGCCTTGCGCTGCAAGCTGGTCGTCGAGCCATCCGGGGCGGTGGCCGTGGCGGCGCTCCTACGTGGCCTGGTGCAGCCAGAAGCCGGGCCACTGGTCGCTGTGCTGTCTGGCGGCAATGTCGACGCCGCTCTGCTGGCGAAGGTGCTGGCGGACGCATGATCGCCGGAGCCCACCCCTCTCTTGCCGAATTAGGCGAGTTATCACCGGGCTTGCGCCGAACCTTCGATCGCTACCAGGGGACAGCGATGCTATCAGCGAGTAGCCTGGAGTTGCAGCGCTTGCGCCGCCACCTCTTTGACGCCTGTCGTATTGATCCCTGTGATCTCGCTCTCTTTGACCACTTCCCCCCAGAGGATCGCCAGGCCATCGTGCGCGAGTTTCACTCGCTGGTCCACGATCGGATGCGCGAACAGCAGGATGAGCATGCGCGCCGCTTGGCGGCGCTAGCTCCCGTCGACGCCTTGCGCCGCCGCTTACTCAGCGACGACGAACGGACACGTCTGGTCGAGCTGGGCATCTGGGCCCACATGCAACTCGGTGACGCCGAACTGGCCGAGCGCCTGGTTGACCGCTACTTTGACCTCACGACGGTGGAACGGGTTCGCGCCTTCGCAGGAAGCCAGGAGGAAGGCATACGCGCCTTCCGCCAGGAAGTGGAGCGCTGCTTGTTAGAACGTCGCGCGCGCCGCCAGCAGCGCAGCGGGACGGGCAACAATGCTCAGTTGGTGAGCGCCAACCTGGCTCCGTGCTACGCCGCGCTCGGCCTGCGTGCCGGCGCCTCACGTGCCGATGTGTCTCAGGCCTTCCGCACGCTCGCCAAGCAACATCACCCTGACCTGGGAGGCAGCGAACTGCGCATGAAGGAACTCAACCAGGCGTATGGGCAGATAGCTGCGACCTGGCGCTGAGCCGCCGCCCCACAGGTTCAAATTTGGTAGTCCAGCTCTTCCACTTCGATCCGCTGGTCTTTCGTGCGGTGCAGGCGGCGGGCGGGGCTGGCAACGACAGTAGAATTCGGCTCCACTGACTCCACGACGAGGGCCATCGCGCCGATTTTGCTGTCGGCGCCGATGGTGACCGGTCCCAGGATACTGGCGCCGACGCCGATGGTGACGCGATCACCGATGGTGGGGTGCCGCTTCTTCGTGCCGTTAACGATGTCCTTCCACCAACCGGTGGCGCCCAGCGTCACCTGATGGTAGAGCATCACGTCGTCACCGATCTCCGTCGTCTCACCGATCACGATGCCGGTGCCGTGGTCGATGAAGAAGCGCCGGCCGATGCGCGCACCGGGGTGAATCTCGATGCCGGACGTGATGAAGCGTCCGAACTGAGAGATCAGGCGGGGCAGAAAGGGCACACGCCGTAGGTACAAGCGGTGGGCGATACGGTGCAGCACGAGGGCGTGCAGGCCCTGGTATAGCAGCACCTCTGCCAGGTTTCTCGCCGCCGGATCCTTGTCAAAGACGATGCAGATGTCTTCCGGCAACTTCCAGAAGATGAAGCGTCGGGAATGGCAGCCGCTGGGTCGCTGTTCCCCAACGGGGAAACCGATGACGGCCATATCGGCCAGTTGTTGCGGGGGCTGGTCGGGGCTGGTCGACGATGGTAGCGGCAAACGGACCACGCCTTCCTCCCTGGCGGTCCTTCGTTCGCCCGCACCCAAACTCTACCGGGGCGACGCCTACGCGTCAACCCTAACGCACGGTCACGCTCTTCGCCAGGTTGCGGGGCATGTCGGGATCGTGCCCGCGCAGCAAGGTGAGATGATAGGCCAGCGTCTGCGACACGACCGAGGCGGCCAGCCACCAGCCACTGCCGCAGGGGGGGACCTCCAGCGTCTCCGCACAGCCTGCGAGGGGGCCGGGCGCAACGCCGATCGTCAACGCGCCACGCGCCTGAACTTCCATGGCCGCCGCCACGATTGCCGGTTGCGTGTCGTCCGGCGGGGCCAGCAGCAGGCACGGCGTCCCCGGCTCGATCAGCGCAATGACCCCGTGCTTCAGTTCTCCAGACGAGAAGCCTTCAGCGTGGACATAGCTGCCTTCCTTGATTTTCAAGGCGGCTTCCAACGCGATGGCGGTGCTGCGACCGCGTCCGAGGCAGAACATGTGCTCGCTGGCAGCGAGGCGGCAGGCCAGATCGTGTACGCGCTGCTGGTAGGGCGGCGTCAGGATCGTCTCGATGGCCGCGGCAGCCTCGCGCAAGGCTTGCCGACCGGTAGCAACATCGCCCCGAACTGCTGCCTCCACCAACGTGATCACCGCCAGTTTGGCCAGGAACGACTTCGTCGCCAGCACACAGCGCTCCGGTCCTGCCCGGAGGCGAACGCAGTCGTCGGCCAGGCGCGCCAGGGTCGACCAGCCGGCATTGACCAGGGCCGTGACGCGAGCGCCACGCGCATGGGCGACGCGCAAGGCGTCAAGGATGTCAATGGTTTCGCCGCTTTGGGAGAGCGCCAGTAGCAAGCCACCGGGTCCAACGGCATCGGCCAGATAGGAGAACTCCGAGCCGGGCACGGCGTGGGAGCGTTCGCCGGCCTGTGCCAGCACGTAGCGACCATACAGGGCAGCGTGGTAGGCCGTGCCACAGCCGACCCAGGTAACAGAAGTGGCCACACGAATCGCCTCTGCCAGTGTGACCGCGTCGGCCACCGCGTCGTCCGCCAGCAGCCGTAGCAAACGGGGCTGCTCGGCAATCTCTCGCCGCATCCAATGCTCACCCTCGCCAAGCGTAACCTCGGCCGTCACCGACTCGGCAGGCAACGTGCGCGGCTGCACCCAGGACCCCAGCGCCATGTTCAGCACGCGCAGGCGGTCCGGCTCGATGATGGCGAGGTGGCCATCGTCCAGCAGGACGACCTTCTCAGCGACACCTTGCAGTACCGCTGGATCAGACGCCAGGTGCGCCTCGCCGTCGCCCATGGCGATCACCAGCGGCGAACCACTAGTCGCGGCGACCAGCGTGCCGTCCGCCGCGTCCAGCACGGCGATCCCGTTGATGCCGTCCAGTTGCCGGAAAGCGGCCAGCACAGCGTGATGCAAGCTCGGCGCAGTCCGCAGTTCCTCTTCGATCAGGTGGACGACTGCCTCCGTATCTGTGTCGGACTTCAGCGTGTGCCCGCGTGCCTCCAGTTGCCGACGCAGTGCCGCGGCATTCTCGACGATGCCGTTATGGACGAGCGCCAGACGACCACTGCAGTCGACATGCGGGTGGGCGTTCGCTTCAGTGACGCCGCCGTGCGTCGCCCAGCGGGTGTGGCCCAGCGCTGCCTTGCCCTCCGGTAGCGCCACGCCGCTGGTATTGACGCGCCCCGTCCGCCGCGCCAGCGTTACCTGTCCCGCCTGCGCTCCGGCGACACCCCAGGAATCATAGCCCCGATACTCCAGCCGGCGCAGACCGGCCACCACCAACGCCGACGCATCGCTGCGCGCGCCGACGTACCCGTAGATGCCACACATGCCTTCGACTCCCGCCGCTGATCAAGAGCGTTTCCAGCAAGTATGACGCGGCGACTGCCTATATGCTAACGAGATAAGAAGATCGTAAGCCCGCTTCACAGTTCAACTCTTGGGACGTGGGAAGCGACATGAGTGTAGGAGTAGCTGGTCACCGCTCCAGTCACCTGGCCCACCAGCCCCTGGCCCCAGAGGAACTCGTTCCCATTCCCGTCCGAGACGACGTGACCCAACCCGGTCGGGTCCCAGACATAGCTGGTCGCGACACTGTTCACCGTCTTGCCCACGCGCAGCCCATCGCCGTTGTAGCTGTAGCTGGCCGTAGTCGGACCGCTGATCCCCGTCAGCCGGTGCAAAAGGTCGTAGGCATAGGTCGTCGTGACGCCAGCCGCCGTCTTCGTCAGTTGGTTGCCAGTGGTGTCGTAGGTGTAGGTGGTGCTCCCCGCTGCTGTCAGCCGGTCCGCCGCATCGAAGGCGCTCGTCGTCGGCACGCCATTCACCGTCAGGCCGGTGCGGTTGCCGACCGCATCGTAGGCGTAGCTCACCGCATCGGCATTCGGGTAGCTGGCGCTGCTCAGCCGGTCCAGGGCGTCGTAGCCATAGCTCGTGCTGCCGGTGC
This sequence comes from Chloroflexi bacterium UBA4733, assembly GCA_002404055.1. The sequence continues at coordinate 22,880 of DHIZ01000070.1, read as the reverse complement.
TGTCCGTCATCGCCGTGGGGTTGCCCACCGCGTCGCGGGTGTAGCCGATGCTCTCCAGACTGGTCGTGCCTTGCAGATACGCCACACTCGTCAGGCGGTCGGCGTTGTCGTAGCCCAGGCTGCCCGCCACCCCGTTGGGTGAGGTGATCGCCGTCAGGCGGTCGGCGTTGTCGTAGCTGTAGCCCGTCTGGTTGCTCAGCCAGTCCGTGACGCTTTGCAGTTGCCCTCGAGCCGTGTAGGCATACGTTACCTGATGCCCGCTGGGGTAAGTCAGGCTGATGCGCTCAATGCTAACAAAACAGTCTTGCATGCTAGGAGCGACGTGGACCTCTCCGCCGATAGAAACGCTCATGGACCGATGTCCAGCTCCCAACCGTCATATGTGCCGCGATGTTGGGCGGCCAACTCATTGAAATGGTCACGCATGTCAGAACCATTCCCTGCCGTGGTGCGCTGCCACGCGAAGACGAACCACTCCCGCCGGTTGCGTCCGGGCTTCGCCTTGGCCTCGTACCCTCCGGCGATCAGCGCAGTCAACGCCCGACCGGCGGCCACCTTGGACGGAAACGTGAAAAAGTGCTGTAATCGCCGGTCGGTCACCGGTGGTGGGTTAGTCAGCCCTGGAACCGCGATGCCTTGGCCCAAGTCATCGCTCGGGTGCCATCCTTTCGCGAGACGCTGGACGAGCATACCGGGAGTCGGCATTTCGCGAAGCGGGAGCGCGTGCTGCTCTGTCGTCAGGCAGTCAATGCTCCACTCACGTTTGCCGTCCCACAGCCACCACTTTCGCACCTCGCCGGTTCTCGGTTCTCGCCATCCCGCCGCGCGGAAAAGCGGAAAGGGGCGCGCCGGCATTGGTACATCTTCGTGCAAGGCAATCGTGAAGCGCCCTTCTCGTACTTCATCATTGAGAGCTGGGAAGATTGCCACGTAGGACTGTGGTCCCTTGACGAGCGCGGAAAGATGAGCCGGTCGTATGCCGTACAACCCTGGCAGGATACGCAGCAGCGCTCCGTACAGCCGATGGCGGTGAGTGTACTGGGCAAACGCTAGTCCATGCGGCGTTGGGATTTCGATAACGTCGCCAATACGCGGCATCCTTGGCGACGGTCTGTCAGGAATCACTGGACTATGCCCGCCGCACGGAGCAGGTCGAATCCGCGTTGCACTCGTTCAGCATAGTCTGGCCGGTTGGGACCGATGGAGTGGTTGCGGTTCATGAGGACCACGTTCTGTGACTGGTAGTAAACCATGAGCGCCTCCTCAGCTGATCGGGCGTCTTCCTCCGAAAGGCCGCCCAACCCCGCGACGGGTTGAATAACAAAGTCTGGTCCTTTGTTGAGGTAGCTAGTCCGATGCTGGCGTTGGCGATGGCCCGGGCTCTGACGCGTGATTCCCACGTACTGTGGTACCCCTTCGGGGCTTACTGATTGGTAGACGAGATACCTTGTGTCCTCCGGCGTCGGCGCTGGGGCCACGGAGGTGGCCGGTCCTGGCGTGGCGGTGGCGTAAGGGCAGGCTCCCGGAGCCGCAGCGTCATTGCCGTTCGACGCCGCCAGCGAGGAGACGCCGGCGGCGATGGTGTCGTAGACCTCCGGTCCAAAATCCTGCAGGAACTGGACAGCCCCTGGCGCCACGATCGAGACCATGGCGGCCACGGCAAACGCTTCCCCGATGCACAGGTCCTCCAGGCAGTGCCCGCTCGGGTCCGTGTTCTCGATCGGGTTCCCCTCGGCATAACCGTAGCGGTTGAGACTCTGCGGATTGCTCGCCATCCCACCAAAACTGTCCGCCGTCAGGAACCGTCCCGTGCTGGGGTCCAGGTAGCGCGCCCGCAGGTAGACTAAACCGCTCTCGGCATCGGTCTGCTCCCCCGTGAAGCCAAAGGGCAGTTGGGTCCCCGACTGGCTGCGGCTCGCCCCATAGGCGTCGAAGCTCTGCCGCCCCAGCACCACCCCAGCGGCTCCCGTCACCAGGCGGATGCTGCCCAGACCATCTGAGTGGGCGTAGCTGGCCACCGGCCCCGTCACCTGGCCCACCAGCCCCTGGCCCCACAGGTACTCGTCCCCAGTGCTGTCCGCCACCACGTGGCCCAGCCCGGTCGGGTCCCAGACGTAGCTGGTAGCGACACTGTTCACCGTCTTGCCCACCCGCAGCCCATCGCCGTTGTAGGCATAACTCGCCGTGGTCGGACCGCTGATTCCCGTCAGCCGGTTCAAGAGGTCGTAGGCATAGGTCGTGGTGACGCCCGCCGCCGTCTTCGTCAGTTGGTTGCCGGTGGTGTCGTAGGTGTAGGTCGTGCTCCCCGCCTGGGTGAGCCGGTCCGCCGCATCAAAGGCGCTCGTCGTCAGCACGCCGTTGACGGTGAGCCCCGTGCGGTTGCCCACGGCGTCGTAGGCGTAGTTCATCGCGTCGGCATTCGGGTAGGCAGCGCTGGTCAGCCGGTCCAGGGCGTCGTAGCCATAACTCGTGCTGCCCGTGCTGTCCGTCATCGCCGTGGGATCGCCCACCGCGTTGCGCGTGTAGCCGATGCTCTCCAGGCTGGTGGTGCCTTGCAGATACGCCACACTCGTCAGGCGGTCAGCGTTGTCATAACCCAGGCTGCCCGCCACCCCGTTGGGTGAAGCGATGGATGTGAGCCGCCCGGCGTTGTCGTAGCTGTAGCTGGTCTGGTTGCTCAGCCAGTCGGTGACGCTTTGCAGTTGCCCTCTCGCCGTGTAGGCGTAGCTGAGTTGATGCCCGCTGGGGTAGGTCAGGCTGGTGCGCTCCCCTGCCGCGTCGTAGGCCAGGCTCACCGTCGTCGTCAGCGGCGGCGTGGACGGAGCCGTCAAGCTGGTCAGCCGGTTGGCGTTGTCGTAGCCATAGGTCGTCATCCCCGTGGCGTCAGTCATGCTGGTCCGTCGCCCGGCCGCGTCGTAGCCCTGGCGGTTGACCGCCCCGCCGGGCAGGGTCGTCTGCAACAGGTTGCCCACCGCGTCGTAACTGTAGTGCGTCGTGTTGCTCAAGGCGTCGGCAGCCGTCAGCAGTCGGTTGGCGTCGTCGTAGCCAAAGGTCTGGCTGTGACTGTTGGCGTCCGTGACGCCGCTGCGGTTGCCCGCCCCGTCGTAGCCGTAGCTCGCCTTTCCGCCCAGGGCATCGGTCACGCTGACGAGCCGGTTGGCATGATCAAAGGTATCCGTCGTGGTGTGACTCAAGGCGTCCGTGACACTGGTCTGGTTGCCGGCGGCGTCATAGCCGTAGCTCGTCTGGTTGCCCAGGGCGTCGACAGCGCTGACCCGGCGGTTGAGGGGGTCATAGGTCGCGGTCGTGGCGTGGCCGTTGGGGTCGGTGACGCTCAAGAGGTTGTCGTTCTGGTCGTAGGCGTTCGTCGTCACCTGCCCCAGGGCATCGGTGACAGTCAGCAGCCGGTTCTTGGCGTCGTAGCCATAGCTGACTGCGCGGTTCAAGGCGTCCGTCACCTTGGTGCGATTGCCCACCGCGTCGTAAGCAAAGGTCGTTGTCTGGTTGAGGGCATTGGTCTGCGCCGTCACCCGGCTGTCCCCATCGTAGGCCAACGTCGTCGTGTGGCCCAAGGGGTCGGTCACGCCGGTGAGTCGTCCCGCCGCGTCGTAGGCCATGGTCGTCACTGCGTTGTCGGCGGTCGTGATCGTGGCGAGGTCCCCGCTGCCGCTGTAGCCGAAGGTCGTGGCGTGGCCGTTGGCATCAGTGACGCTGGTGAGCTGCCCCGTGCCGTCATAGGCGGAGGCTGTGGTCTGGTTCAGGGCATTGGTCACTGCCGTCCGGTTGCCATGCCCATCGTAGCCGTAGGTCGTCGTGTGGCTGTTCGGGTCGCCGGCCGTCAACACGTCGTTGGCGCTGTCGTAGCTGAAGCTCCAGCGCAGGTTCAGTCCGGTCGGATCAATCGTCCGGGTCAGCACGTTGGCGTTGCCGTCGTAGGTGTACGTGGTTGCCACCCCGTTGGCGTCGGTCATACTCGTGACGTTGTTGTCGGCGTCGTAGGTCCACTGCACCCGCTGCAAGAGCGGCCCATTTATGTTGCCCTGATGCGCATCGCGCTCTGTCATGCGCAGGCTGGCGTCGTAGAAGTAGTCCGTCTCGTTGCCTCTGGCGTCGGTCACGGTCGTGTAGCCGCCACCGCCGGCAGTGCTGGGCAGCGCGTAGCCGAAGCTGGTGACGGCGCCCAGGGCGTCCGCCTGCGCCAGCACCCGGCCGCCCCCGCCGTAGGTGTTGCTCTCGACGGTGTGGCCGTTGCCGTCTGTGATCGTCAGCAGTTGGTGCTGGCCGTCGTAGCTGTAGTGGGTCACGGCGCCGCTGGGATCGGTCGCCGTCGCCAGGTTGCCGTTGCTGTCGTAGGTGTAGGCGGCACTGAGACTGCCCGGACCACTGATCTGCGTGATGTGGCCGTTGCCATCCATCGTCACCGCCAGCGATCGTCCGCCGGCCCCCGTAATGGCGCTGAGCCGCCCTCCCGCATAGCTGAGCGTCTGGCTGTTGCCGTTGCGATCCGTAATGCTCAGCAGGTTGCCGCTGCCATCGAAGGTCCAGACGCTCTGGTCGTGGCGCGTCAGCACGTAGCCGCCGCCGGAACCAGCCGTCAGCGTGGCGTTGACGTAGGCGGCCGGCGTCCAGGCGCTGCCGCTCTTCCAGAAGATGGCCTGGCGTCCCGTCGCCTCCACGATGGCCACCGAGCCGCCCTGCAAGGTGACGGCGTGCATGCCGTAGAGCCAGCTCCAGCCCTTGCCGAAGGCGCTGTCCTGCCCGGCCGCACCGTCCAGACTACGGTAGCTGCGGCTGACGCTCAGGGGCATGCCCCGTGCCGCTATGGTCAGGTCAGTAGCGCTCGTCAACTCCCCGCCGGTGGTGGTGTCCACCGGCCCATGGACCTGACTGCAAAGTCCCGTCGGGCAGTCTTTGGTCTGGGGTTGGTCGCTGCCAGTGGGGATGAACTGGGGCTCCTGCAGCGCGTCCAGGTCCACCACACCGACCCCTTCCACGCTGCTGGGGTCGTTGCCGCCGAACTGCCCGTAGCAGGGGGAGAGGTGGCCGTAACAGGCCGACATCCCCGCTGCCATCAAGGTCGTTCCGGCGATGAGCGTCGGCATATAGGCGAAGAAGCCCTGCCAGCCATCATCGGGCAAGGCGTGGTCGTAGGCCACCGTCGCCGGGGCGCTCCAGGTCACGCCATCGGCGCTGGTGCGCTCCATCACGTAGTTGTCCCAGTTGACCTCCTGCTCGGTCAGGGCGAGGAGTTGGCCGCTGCCCGGGTCCTGGCCCACCGCCACGTCGTTCGGGTAGCGGTTCTCGTAGGGCAGCGTGATCTCGGTCGTGGCCGACCAGGTGGTCAGATCCGCCGAGGTCGCCACCTGGGCTGAGGGGTAGTCCGGGTTCTGGTAGACCTCGCCGTTGTACTCCCGGCTGTTGCTCAGGCCAACCCAGCCCAGCAGCCAGGAACCTGAGGTCAGCCGGGCGATGCCGAAGTTGCTGTTCGTGTTGGACACGACCGGCCCTACCGTGTGGCCCACGATCGCTTTGGCAGTCCAACTGCTGAGGTCGGTGCTGGTCATCTCAGCGAGTGTGCCGTCGGTGTTGGCGCGGCTCCAGAACAGGAACACCGTGCCGCCGCTGACCACCGCCTGCACCCGCGCCACGTTGCCGGGCTCGAGGCTCAGTTGCACGGGCGCGGACCAGGTATTCCCCAGGTCGTTCGACGTCGTAACCCAGACCTGCGCGTAGGTGCCATCGCTAAAGGCGTGGAACAAGGCCAGGGTGTTGCCGAAGGCGACCAGGCTGGGCGACTCCGCGCCGATGCCCGATCCCAGGTCGTCGCGCACGGTGACGAGCGGCCCCCACACCGGCACGCTGGCGCTGCCGACGTTGCGCCGGGTGTAGATGCGCCCCCAGGCCCCCAGGTAGGCCCAGACCGTGCTGCCATCGGGGAGCTTCGCGCCAGTCGGATGGGAGCGGTGGATGTAGGAGCCCCAGGCCGGGTCGGTCACGGTGATGGGCGGTGTCGTCTCCACCCGGCTGCCGTTGGCCTGATCGGTGAAGGAGGCCGTCTCCGTGCCGCTGCTGCGGAAGGTCACGGTGAACACGGCGCGCCCAGCGTCGTTGGGGCCGAAGGTGTGGGTGTTGGACCAACTGACGCCGCTGCCCCAACTGCCGACGCTGCTGTAGCTGGAACTCACCCCGACCGTCCCTTGATAGCCGGTTACCGGCTGCTGGTTGGCGTCCTGGGCCTGCACCGTGAACGTCACTGGGGCGTCTTGGGCCACGGTCGTGGCGCTGGTGGTGACGCTGAGGTAGGTCTCGGCCACGGGGAGGGCGGGGCTGGTACCGGTCATCGCGGTGTTGTGCGGGTCCACGGCGGTGATGGTCTGGCCGCTGGGGTTGGCGGTGTTGAAGCTGACGGCAAAGGTGTGCTGGCCCAGGTCCGCCTGGGTGAAGGTGTAGCAGTTCTGGTAATAGTACGACACGCCGTCGGAGCAGAAGCTGAAGTAGGGCAGCCCCACCGTCGGATCACTGGAGTGCAGTTGCAGCGGGCCTTGATAGGTGGGGTCGGGCAAGCCGGCCACATCCAGCGCCTGCACGGTCATGCTGAACGGCACGCCGGCGTTGATGCCGCTGCTGACGCTGAAGGTGACGGCGAAGCCGGGCGAGCCAAGGGCGAGGAGGGTCGGCCCCAACCGGGCGATGCTCGCTCCGGTGAGGGGAGGAGCCTGGGCGTGGACAGCGGACCCTGCCGCTGGCAAGAGGGGACTGAAGAAGCGCGCGCCGCCAACGCCATAGGGCGCCGTGCTGGCGGTTTGCCTGGTGGCCCTGGGCTGGGCGGTTGCGGCGCGAGTGGCCCCAGCGGCGCGTGCGGTCGTCGTAGCGGTTGGTGTCGCCGTCGCACGGGGCGCTGGCGTCGCGGGTGGCCGAGCGGTGGGCGTAGCGTTCGGCAGCGCCGCCCCAGGCACGGTTGAACTTGAGGAGGCGGTCGTGCTCGCTGCGGGGCTGCTGGTCGCGGTTGGCAGGACCGTTGGCGTGATGGCCGCTCCCAGCGTGGTCGGCGCGGCCATGACCTGGACCGCCATGGTGGCGAGGACCGCGGTTGCGCCGGGGCGGTGCAGGCGCAGCGTTTGGGCGCCGGACTGGGCGAAGGTGACGCGGACCACGGCCTGACCGTGGTCATTGGGACCGAAGCGATGGCCGCCGAGGTTGCGGGCCAGCCGCACCTGCGTCGTGGCATCCTGCAGCAGCGCGCGTCCGTCGCTGGTGGCAACCAGGAGATCACCCTGGTAGCCGGCGACCGGGTTGCCCTGCTCGTCCTGGGCAGTGATGGTGAAATCAGCCGGACGGTATTGATCGACCGTGCCTGGTCCGGTCAAAACGAAATGCACTGCATGCACCCGGAGCCGATCGTTCACGCCGACCGTCTCGGGGCTGTGCTGCAGCCAGGCCTCCACCTGCGGCGTCCCTGGTTGCGTGAAGGTGATAGTCAGGTGGGCAGTGCCGCCGGATGGCGCGACCGCGACGCGCTGACCGGGCGAGCCGGCCAACGGGGTTCCGCCCGCGATCTTGGCCCGGTCGTCTGACACGTGTACCTGCACGGTGTCGCCCAGCGTGGGCTGGAGGCGGCCCGCCGCGTCCGCCGTGCCGATGGTCAGCTCGACCGGCACCCCGACCTCGGCGTCGGCCGTCGACCAGGAGAGCGCCAGCGCGGGCCGGCCGTTGGGTACGGGCAGCGGCGTGGCGATGGTCGGCAGCGCGGGAGCCGCTGGCGCGAGAGCAAGCGCTGAACCAATCGGCGGAACCATTGCTGCCAGATTGGGCGATGGCAGCGGCGCTGCGGCCTGCGCGCCGGTTGCCGACATCGGCAGCAGGAACTGCATGACCAGGAGAATCAGGAGCAGGCAGGACAGTCGGGATGCTCGCAGGTGAGTACTCCCTTGATCGCTGTGAGGCTGCCGGGATGCGCCGGTTGGCAGAGGAACAGCCGCAAGGCGGGCGGTAAACGAGATAGCCTACCCATCATTGGCCGATGCATGGGACACGCCGCCCGTTTGGGGGAGACGTGGATACCCAATCTGGGCTATATCGGGGACTCGTGCGGACCGGAGCAACGCTGCCACGACTGCAATAGCAACGGCATGCTGGAGCGAAGCGACCCAGTTCAAGCCAGGTTCCCGCGCGGCGTGAGCGGGACCGCTTGTTGTTGCACGCTCCCCGCACTTGGCTAGCTAGCCTGCCTGCAGGCGACAATCGAGCAGGAACAGGCGGCCGCTCGTCGCACGCCCACGGAGCCTTGACGCCGGCACACACGGCACGTATGCTGAGCGCGATGGAAACACCCATCCGGCAACAGTACCTCGACCTGAAGCGCCGCTACCCGCACGCCATCCTGTTCTTCCGCCTCGGCGACTTCTATGAGACCTTTGATGACGACGCGCTGGTCGTCTCGCGTGAACTGGAGATCGTGCTCACCAGCCGGGAGATGGGCCGCGGCAGCCGCATACCGCTGGCAGGCGTTCCACACCATTCGCTGGAGACCCACCTGGCCCGGCTGGTCAAGCGCGGTTACAAGGTCGCCGTCTGTGAGCAGATGGCGGATCCGGCAACCAGCAAGGGCCTCGTCCCGCGTGACGTGGTGCGGGTGGTGACACCGGGCACTGTCGTTGAACCGACCATGCTGACCGGCGCCGAGAATAACTATCTTGCGGCGTTGATTCAGCAGCGCGGACAGGCCGGCCTCGCCTTTGCCGACGTCTCCACCGGTGAGTTCTGTTGCACCCAATTTGGCGGCAGCGAACTACGCGGCATCATTGCCGCCGAACTACGCCGGCTACGTCCCGCCGAATTGCTGGTACCCGTGGATCAGGCAGGCTCCGAAGAGGACGACGATGCCGACAATGACGCTGAACCGGGCCTGCTGGCCGGCCAGCAGGTGTCGGCGGAAGCTGCCTGGATCTTCGCCGAGACTGACGCCCGCCTGGCCCTTCAGGAACAGTTTGCGGTTTCTTCACTGGAAGGGTTCGGCTGTGCCGGTCTACCCCTGGCGATCTGCGCCGCCGGCGCCCTGATTCAGTACCTGCGCCAGAACCAGAAAGCTGCCCTGGCGCATCTGCAGGCGCTCACCACCTATCACGTGGAACAGTACATGCAACTGGACGACGCGACTGTGCGCAGCCTGGAAATCTGGAGCGGCAATCGTAGCGGCGATCCGCGCGGCTCGCTGCTGGGCGCGTTGGATGAAACTGTTACCAGCATGGGCGCTCGCTTGCTGCGTCGTCGCCTGGGCCAGCCGCTCTTGGAACTACCCCCGTTGCTGAGCCGCCTGGAGAAGGTCACGGAGCTCAAGGAGGCTGACGATCTCAGACGGCGCCTACGCGCTTCCCTGGACAAGCTGCCGGACTTTGAACGCCTGGCGGGACGCCTGGCGACGCGCACCGTAAGTCCGCGCGAACTCGGCTCCCTGCGCACCGGCCTGGCGGCGCTGCCTGAGTTCGTTGCCTTGCTGGCCGGAGCGCCGGCGGTGATCGCCGCAGCGGTCACGACGTTACCCGACCTGGGAACTGAGTGCGCCCTTTTGCAGCGCGCCCTGATGGACGAGCCGCCGGCTGCCCTGGGACCCCTCCGCAGCATCCGGCCGGCGTTTGATGCCGAGTTGGACGAGATCGAAGCGTCAGCCTACGACGCGAAGGTCTGGGTCGCGGCGCTGGAGGGGCAGGAACGCAGCCGAACCGGCATTCGCAACCTGAAAGTCGGCTTCAACAAGGTCTTCGGCTACTACCTGGAAATCAGCAACGCCAACCGTGCGGAGATTCCTGCCGAGTACCAGCGCAAACAGACCCTAGCGGGCGCCGAGCGCTACGTCACCGCCGATTTGAAGGAACGGGAAACCCTGATTCTCAGCGCGGAGGAGCGCTTTCAAGCCGTGGAACGCGCGACCTTCGGCCGGCTGGTTGCTGAATTGGCGGGCAGCAGCGAGCGTCTCGTTGCCGCTGCCGGCGTGCTGGCCGATCTGGACGTCGCGGCCGCGCTGGCCGAAGCAGCGGCACGCCACGCCTGGGTGTTGCCCAAACTGGAGGAGTCGACGCGCCTCATCNNATCACCGGACCCAACATGGCCGGCAAGTCGACCTACCTCCGGCAGACCGCGCTCATTGCCCTGATGGCCCAGATCGGCAGCTACGTCCCGGCGGCATCGGCCATCGTCGGCCTGACCGACCGCATCTTCACCCGCGTCGGCGCGCAAGACGACCTGGCGCTGGGGCAGTCCACCTTCATGGTGGAGATGCTGGAGCTGGCCAACATCCTCAACCACGCCACTCGCCGCAGCCTGGTAGTGCTCGATGAAATCGGGCGAGGCACCAGCACCTACGACGGCCTGGCCATCGCCCGAGCCGCCGTCGAGTACCTGCATAACGCCCCCACCCTGGGTTGCCGTACCCTCTTTGCCACGCACTACCACGAACTGATCGACCTGGCGGCCATCCTGCCACGCGTGCGCAACTACAATGTCGCTGTCGACGAGGTAGGCGAGCGTGTCGTCTTCCTGCACAAGATCGTGCCCGGCGGCGCCGACCGCAGCTACGGCATCCACGTCGCCCGCCTGGCCGGCGTACCGAAAGCCGTCACGCGCCGTGCCGAAGAGTTGCTGACGGAATTGGAGAAAGGGCGAGCCGCGCGGGGCTCGGGTCGCACCGGTCGCGCCTCACGCCAACTGCGCGAGACGCTGCAACCGTCACTCTTCGCGGAACCGGATGGCCTGAACCAGGAGATCGCCGCGCTCGACGTACTGGCGATGACGCCGATGGAGGCGTTAAACCGGCTATTCGAGTTGCAGCGGCGGGCAAGATCACAGCCCTCCGCTCAAATCCTTCCGAATGAACAGATAGAAATCCGTTGAACCGCGCGGGTTCCAGTTCTGGCGGTAGAGCAGCCAGTTCCACCAGTTGTGGAGGGATTGCGCCTTCCAGTCGGGAATCCACCACTCGCGCAGTTTCAGGTGCTCCTCCTGGTAGCCATTGGCGAGTAGCGCTTCGGCGGTGGCGACGTCGGAATCGGCGGCGATCACCACGGGTGGATTGCCGGTAGCGCCGGTTGGCACGCCGGCGGCGGCGTTGGGATAGTCGCGCAGATACCAGACGAACGGCCACCAGTCCTCGGGATCCACCATCACGCGCATCTGCTGCCCGTCGCCCGAACGCAGTGCCACCGCGTCAATCTGGCGCATCGCGTCGAGCACGTCCGTGGAGGTCTGGGTGTAGATAAACATCTCGGCGGGATCAGCCGGGTGGTAGTAGGCCAGCGGAATAGCGGAATGCACCATATAGACCATGCCGAGCGCGACGCCGAGCCAGCCCAGCCCGGCGCCGACGCTGCGACCGGCTTGCCAGAGCGCCTGAAAGGAGACGGCGGATAGCATCACCAGCGGCAGCAGCGGGTGCAGCAACAGCCAGGGCATCTTCTCGCCGGCCCAGGAGTAGATGATGAGGCTCAACACCGCCCACCAGACCAGGAAGAGCAGGAAGCCGCTGCGTCGGCGCACCGCCAGCACGATCCCGGCGATCGCCATGCCCACCTCTAACGGCTCATAGGGACCGAGCAGCGAGAAGTAGTACCACCAGGGTTCACTGCCGCGCGCCACCGGCTGCTGCGCGAGCCAGTACTGAATGCCCTTGATGATGCCGTCGCGCAGGCCAGGCAACCAGCTAAAGGCGGTCGTGAAAAAGAAGGTGAAGATGAACGCGAACAGGGCAAGGCCGAGCAGGAAGGTGTCCAGTCCAACGCTGCGGCAGGCGTCCAGCAAAGGCCGGCGCTCCGGCCGTCGCCACTCCCACAATAAGGCGCCGAGCACCCACAGGCCGAAGATGAAGATGGTGATATAGGTGGTTTCCTTGGCCGTCATGGACAGCGCCAGGAGGGCCAGCGCGCCGATCACCCAGCGCCGCTGGCGGTCGCGCAGGAAGCGCCAGTAGCAGACGACCAGTCCCAACGTGAAAAAGGCAACGTCGATGTCGTTGCGGTAGAAGCGGGACATGTACAGGAAGGACGGCGACACCACCAGCACCACGGCGGCGAACAGGGCGCCAAACCGGCCTAACTCGCGACGCAGGAAGTAGGGCAGCATCACGATTGCTGTGCCGAAGAGTGCCGGGAGCAGCCGGGTCGTGAAGTCGCTCACGCCGACCAGGGCGAAGATGGCGGCGGTCACGACGATCTGGAACGGCCCGTGCATCATCGGGTCGTAGTGGTAACCCTTGCCGTGGAAGAGGTACCAGGTATAGGTCGCGTGTAAACTCTCATCGTGGTGCAGCGGTTTGGCGCCCAGGAACAGTAGCCGCATGGCGAGCGCCACAACGGCCAGCGCGATATAGAGGGCGACCTCGACACTGACACGAGGGTATGCCCGTGTCCGCTCCCGTGGCTGCGTCGTCGCTGGCGCAACCGCTACGTCGGCCAGTGGCCGCGGTCGAACGATGGTCGCCATCGCGCCTACCCTCCGATCTTATACACGATAGTGCCGCCGTCTGAGAAGACCGGCGTGCCCAACTGCGCGAACTTGGCCAGGCCGGCCGGGGGAAAGTCGCTGCGTTCCAGTGATCCGACGAAGACATACTGAATAGCATAACGGGTGAGCAACTGCCGGCTGAGCGCAATGTCATTCGTCGTGTAGAGCGTCTGCACATCCTGCTGCCGCGAGCCCTGGTCGTGCGCCCACTGCGCCTCGTGCCCCGGCCAGCCCAGCACCGCCGGCAGGCCGGTGAACGTCGAGACGCGGGCGTGGCCGGCGGGGTCGTAGTCGGAGCCGACAGCCTCCAGCAGCGTCGGCGCACCCTGGATATGGCCATTCAGCCAGTCGATCGCCGCCGCGTCGCCGGGCGCCTGCACGCGCAACCAGTGCAGGCCGTCCAGCGTCGGCCTGCTGTGGAAGCCAGCCTCGCGCGAGTAGGCGCCGGCTACGGTGTAGACGCCGGCACAGCCGGCGAGCAGCACAAGCCCGACGAGCCAGAATGGTCGCCCGCCGGCAGTCATCCAGCGTTTACTCCAGAATGCCCCGCAACCAGCCGCAACGGCAAAGAGGAACCAGGCCTGGTAGCCGAACTTGAAGACGGTATTCATCCGGTAGTCAGGCGAACCGGCGAAGGCGTCACGCAGATAGACCAGTTCCCCGACCGTCGCCAGCCCGATCGCCACGCCCACGACCAGCCACCACAACCGCGCCGGTTGTTCCAGGCCGTCGTCCGCCGCTGCCCACAGGGCGAAGGCGCAGCCCGCCAGCAACACGGTCAGACCATCCAGATGCGCCGGCGCCAACAGCGCCAACAGCGTGAGGGCCGCGACGCCGGCCCAGACGACATAACGCCCAGCCAGGCCCAGGCCGCGCCAGCGCTGGAGGAAGGCCGCCCCCAGCACCCAGGCAAACAGGCCGTAGATGAGGGCGTAGTCGTGCAGGTACTGCACCAGCGAGCCATGCTGGCGCACAATCGCCACTCCGCCTTCCGGCGCCTTGAAGTGCAGGTAAAAGGGAAGAAATAGCAGCAAACTGACTGCCAACCAGCCGCACGCCCAAATCGCCAGTGGCGCCAGGCGTACATCAGCTTCCCGACGAGACGCCCACAGCAGCAAGCAGAGGAGGCCGATGCCCAGCTCCGTCGGATAGTCCCAGCCGTTCAAAGCGTAAAGGCTGCCGACGACCAGGGCAGCCAGCAACAGTTCTGCGCCACAGGCGACAACAGTTGCCGAATCCTGCTGCTCGCCCACGCAGCGCCGTGGAAGGCGGGGACCGGCCAGCGCCAACTGAAAGGCGAACGCCAGCCCCGTCAGACCAAAAGGTGTCGCCAGCATGTGCGCGTGCAGGTCGGCCAGCAGGAAGCTGAAGAAGGGGAACTCGTTGATGGTGTTGACGATGACCCGCGACGGTGACCACCAATCGAACTGCAACAGCGGCCCCGTCTTCTGGAGCAGTTCCAGCGCGCCGTCCAGGTTGCCGAGCAACATCGCCAGTGCCGCCGCTGCCAATCCCGGCAGTATGGGCGAGACCGCCGGCACGTCGGCCAGGCGCCGCGCCGCCGCCCACAAGGTCGCCGTTACCGCAAATACGGTACATGCGGTCAGCGCATAGACGAATGCCACGCCGAGGTTGAAGCCGACCGCCGGCGGCACGCCGCTCAAGCGGATCAGCCAGGCGATGATGAAATGACCGAAGTAGTAATAGTTGATCGTGGAACCGGAGAGCCAGGGATCATGCGGCGGCATCCACAGGCTGCGGTTGATGGCGTTGATGAACGCCATATCCATCGGCTTCTCGGTGCCCCAGACATCCGGCGCATAACTCCGCAGCACCGTCCAGCCGGCAAACGCCAGCAGGAAGAGCAGTTCGCCCGCCAACCAGAGGTTGCGATCGGGACGGCGCGCCAGCGCCGCCAACGGCCGGGTTCCGTTCCTCCACGAATAGGCAGCAACCCCAACGGCAACTGCCGCCAACCCGACCATGCCGAGCCAGCCACTGCCCGTCCCATAAGGCAAGAGATGAAGACTGGCGAGAAGCCACACGGGATAGGCAGCAAGCAACAGCCCCAACGGCCGCGCCAGCGTCAGGCCGCCGCCCGGCAGCCGCCCAAAGAAGGCCCCGGCTACCAGCAAAGCCAGGAGGCCGGTGATCTCTGCCAATAGCCAGAAGCGCAATGCTTCACTCATGGCTTGCCCAGCGCCATTTTCGCAGTTTCGTGAATGTAGCTTTGATGGCCATCGGCACCGACCGGTTTGACCCGAAAGAGAGTGGGCGTATGCAATACGCCCCTACGGGAGACGTTCAAGTGAGCGCTCGGCAAGCCCACCACGCGGCGTAGGGGCGTATTGCATACGCCCACTTTCCCTGCACCACTCATGCCCCGCTCCGCACTCGGTAGATTGCCACACCATTCTGGTTGTAGAGCAGATCGAGCGACACCCCGACCATCGCCGGAAACTTTGCCAGTCCAAGGCCGGCCTGCGCTCCGGCTTGAGGAGCGCCATAGGTCTCGCGTTCCAACGGCCCCAGGTAGATCAAGCCCACGTAATATTGGCGCAGCAACTTCAGCGCGACGGCTGGATCAGGCGTCGTGTAGATGGTGGTAATGGCGTCCTGACGCACCGGAATCAGGGACGGGTCGTGGAACTGACTGGTGTGGTACGACCAGCCTAACAACGTCGGCAAACCGGTGAACCACGACACGCGGCCGTACCAGGTGTAGTCGTCTTTGTTCGCCTCCAGGAGCACAGGCGTTCCCGCCACGTGCTGCTGCAACCACCTGATGGCGGCGTAGTCGCTCGGGTAGTTGTAGCGCATGAAGGCCATGCCATCGAGGGACGGCGTCGGCGCGTTCACCGGCCAACGATCATTGATGCGGACAGGGAGCGCCATGACCGGATAGACGGCAGCGCCGACGACCAGAAGGGAGAGCAGTCCCCACCACCAGCCAGGGAGGAACCGACCCCGACGCCGGCCGGCTCGCTGGGCGCCCGCAGGCAGCGAGGACGTCACAGGCGTCGACGCTGCTCCTTGCGCGAATGCTTCCTGGTCCGAACTGAGCCGCGACGACACTATCGGCGCCAGTGCTGACGGACGCCAAAAGGGCAGCGGTTGGCGACTGGCGAGCCACACCAGCAGGGGGCCGCAGGCGACCGACAGCAGCAGCCAGGTCTGGACGCCAAACTTGAAGACGGTGTTCATGCGCTGCCAGTCCCCCCCCTGCAACGGGTCCTTGATATAGATCAACTCCGTTCCCAGAATGACCGCCAGCGCCAGACCGACAAGCATGAAGACGGGCAGGACATTCGGTCGATACCGGCGCAGCCAGACCGTGCGCAACAGGAGGACAAGCAGCCCTGCCAAAAGTCCCAACACCGGCGATTTGCTGATAAATGTGATTGCCAGTACCGGCAACAGCAGCATGGCCAGACGCTCAAGCGATAGCCCTTGCTCCATCACCAGTGCAGTACCGGCAATCAGGAAGAACAAGCCATAGACCAGCACAAAATGGGCAAGGTCGGAGTGATGGGCCGGCAGACCGATGCCTGAACTCAAAGCGTAGAAGTGCTGGTAGAACGGCCAGAAGGCCAGGCGTCCAACGACGAGGAGGCTGATGCCAAATATGGCGGCGGGTCTGGCGGCGGCCAGCGCGTTCCCGCCGCGGAAGTGCCGCAGCCACATTGCCAGCATCGCCAGAATCAAGAAGGTCGGGTAATCCCACACGTTGATCGGCCACAAAGCGCCCAGCAATAAGCCGCCGATCAGAAGACTGGTCGGGCCAAGTGGCAGGCGTCGGGGGCCCATCCCCCCCGCGACCAGGGCAACCGCGAAGGCAATCGCCAGGAGTTCAAAGGGCATATCAATGACGTGGGGATGCATGTCGGCGTAGAGGAAGCTGAAGAAGGGGAACTCGTTGATCGTAAAGGGAATGACGCGCGTGCGGTCAAAGTAGTTGAAGCCGGGCAACGCGCCACCGCCGGTGGCGATAGCGTGCCCGAGGCCGGCCAGCACCTGCAGCGGAACGCCCAGCACGGGCAAACCCCCGCCGATGGTTGACGCACCAGCGTGCTGCAAAAGCCCGAGCAGATAGGGGCCGGAATCAAGGTTGCCGAGAACGCCAAACAGCCACACCGCCGCCAGGGCGCCAAGGGCTGCGCGGCGGTCCAGATATGGCCGTCGCCGCCCTGGAATTCTCGGGGTCTTCCTCTGCTGTTCCAGCGGACTATTCGCCCCAACCGCCCAGGGTCGACCCAGCAACAGCGCCGTCACCGCGTAGCCCACGGCAGCCGTCATTTGCACCGCCAGGCCGTACAGCAGCGGGATGGCCAGGTTAAAGCCGATCGTGGGGGCGATGCGGGTCAACTTGAAGAGCATTGCCATGAGGTAGAAGCCGAAGTAGTAGTAGTTGATGGTGGTCCCGGAGAGCCAGGGATCATAGGGCGGCATAACCCGGCTGCGCAGAATGGCGGTTATGTAGCTCAACTCCATCGGCTTTTCGCCACCCCGATAGAGTTGCCATAAATCAGGGTTGCTGGCGCGAATCCACAGGAAGAACAGGAACGCCGCCAGGAACACCGCTTCGCTGATCAGCCAGAGGCGCCACTTCTGCCGTAGTAACGCCTGCCAGTCGGGCAAGGTGAGCCAGCCGGCGACGCCGACCACAGCGAGGAAGGCCAGCACGATGATCGTCGTGCGTTGGGTGTTCCAGGCCATCCCCGTACTGGCAAGCAGCCAGGTCGCCCAACCGGTCAGCAGGATGCCCAGCACTTTCGCGCCGCTGTAGCCGGCATCGGGCAGCGGGCGCAGCAGGCGGACGCTCCAGGGCAGTGCCAGCAATCCCATCAACTCCACCGCCAGCAACCAGACCGGCACGGGGAAGCGCATGCCGGGACCATTGACCGGAAACATCTGGCCGAGCGAGGGTGCGGTGTTATCGGCCGCCTGCGTCTGTGGCGCGAGCAGGAGTGACGGCGTCGAGGGAGGCAAAGTGGCCACCACGGCGTTGGGGGCAGGAAAGAGCGCCGCCATCTCAGCCGCCGAGAGCTGCCGTACTTTCCGATAGATCGTCACCGGCGGGTGGTCGTAGAATTGCCAGTTGAGATCAGAACCGCTGTCGTCCAGCCGCAGGCCAAACAACTGAGGCACGCTGCGGAAGTCCATGACCTGCTGGAAGCCCAGGCTGCCGTCGGCCAGCGCCTGATAATAGGCGACGGTCATTGGGTAACGCTTTGGATTGCGCAGGATTGATCCGCGCACGATCTCCGACGCTTCCGTCACGTAGTCGGCTCGCTGCAGGTCCTGTATCAGCGTCTGCTGCTTTTGCACAGTGTCGTCATCGTAGATGGGGAGGTCGGCATAGGCATACCGTCCGGCCGACCAGGAAGGATTCACGGCGCTGCGCTCCAACGGGAGACCGTCGTCCCAGACCTCGTGGGTCAGCACCGTCTGATGGCCGTCGGTCACTGTGGGTATATGCTGGTACATCCAATCCGAGGCAGCGACGCGCGTGTTGGTGGTGGCGTATATGTGGGCATAGGCGAGACAGTAAAGCCCGGCCACGGCGATTGTCAGGGCCGCCAAGGAGTAGGCGACACGCCGTCGTACCGCCCGCTGACCTCCCAGGTGCACCGCCATTCCGGCGGCAGCGACGCACATGAAGGGAATGGCCGGCAGCATATAGCGCGGGAACTTGGCGTAGAAGGCTCCGGTGAGCGCCAGATAGGGGAGCCACCAGGACACCAGCAACCCCTCGCCCGTACTGCGGCGGCGCAGCACTCGAAGACCCTGCCAGAGCAGCCCCGCTCCGCCCGCCAGCGTCAGCGGAGGCGTCATCTGCCAGGTGAACAGGCCTTGCAGCCAATAGAGGTAAGGGATTGTCGGAGCATATTGTCGGGTGTAGGGCAAGTCGGCAACGCCACGTACCATTGCACTCTGCTGGGTAATATCCAGCCGAAACTGCGTCCAGTCGAGGAGCGCGTACGGCTCGCCGATCAGGAAGGCCGCGACGGTTCCCAGGCTTGCCAGGAGCAGCCCATCAAGCCGGCTACTCACGGCCGCCTGCCGCTGCTCCAGGTCCAGGACGTGCCGCGCCTGCCACATCGGCACAATCTGCGCCAGCAGCACGGCCAGGCCGAGCGGCGCAGCACTGACCTTCGTCGCCAGGGCACAGCCAAACAGGATGCCCGAGAGAAGAGCGTCGCTCCTGCGTCCGCTCTGCAACGAGCGCAGGCAATAGAGCAGGGTGGCCAGCACGAGGAAAGTGACGATGGGATCGACCACGAAGTAATGGGCCTGCTGTACGGCCAGGGCCGTCACCGCGTAACCGGCGGCAGCGATCGCCCCCGCTGCTGCGTTGTACATGCGCCTGCCCACCAGGAAGCAGAGGAGGATGCTGGCGGTGTCGAAGCATGCCGAGAGGAAGCGTCCCACCAGATTCATGCCGCCGTACTGGTCCCCGGCAACCAGTTGCGCGGTCATAGCGGGCGAGCCAAGCTGGTGCTCGGCCAGAACCACCCCGGCCCGGTGCGTCACGTTGCCGGCGGCGGCCAGCAGGTACAGGGGCAGGGAACCGTAGGCGAAGAAGTGCGGGTCAAGCGGTCCGTGTCCGCCACGCGCCTGTGCGCCGACACTGTCGCCGGGCCGCGGCCAGTGCAGCCCTTGCGCCACCATAGTGATCTGGCGCTCGTCAGGATGCAGATGCTCACCGTCGTCCCAGTTCAGGTGGTAAAAGCGCAGGCTGCCACCGAACAGCAACCCCGCAACCAGGGCAACGATCGGCCATGACACTGACCACGATCGCCGTTCGCGGCGACCGGTACTCGACGCAGCGCCGGTCGGCCGGGCTTGCACACCGATCACCGGTCGACTCCTGACGCTGCTGGACGCCAGGCCCCCATCACCTGACGGTGCTCGGCGGGACCCGCGTTGGCGAGTTACTTAACGCTTGGCGACCGGCGCGATGGCCGCAGCGGCGGCGGCCTTGACCCGGCGCTGCTCCGTGTACTTCCGCCCTTTAACCAGGTGCTTGTGCCAGGCTACCCGTTTCGTCTTGTTCAAACTGAAAGCTCCAACGCTGCGTGCTACTCGTGTGCCGACTCCCAACGGGCGCGGCGAATCGTCGCCGGAAGGTTCCGCATGCCGGAAAGAGGCACCCCAATCTCGTATTATACGAAACGCTTTGGATAACTGTGCTTTTGCGGCAGGGCCTTTTGTCTACAGGGCCGAGACTGCGGCCCTCATAGTGGAGGAGTTACGAATGGCCGGTGACAGCGAGATCGGCGCCGAGAGCCCGGTCCTCATGATCCGGGGCACGTTGGTCGGCCTTGGGCCGCTGGACCGCCGTCACATCCCCCTCTACCTGCGCTGGATGAACGACCCGGAGGTGACGCTCGGCCTCGGCCGGGCGGGACCATATACGCGGGAGATGGAAGAGCGCTGGTTCGAGCGGGCCAGCACCAGCGACAACGACGTTCATTTCACCATTTACGAAATGGAGTCGTTGCGGCCCATCGGTACCGCCAGCCTGGGCAACATCAGCCGCCATCAAGCTGCGGCGACGTTTGGTATCTCTATCGGCGAGAAAAGCTGCTGGAATCGCGGCTACGGCACGGAGGCCACCCGCCTGACGCTGGATTACGCCTTCAATATGCTCTCGTTGCAGAACGTGATGCTCGCTGTCTACAGCTTCAACCCCCGCGCCCAGCGCGCGTATGAGAAGGCCGGCTTTCGCGTCATCGGCCGCCATCGTCAGGTCATCCCGCTGGCCGGCGAGCGTTACGACGAGATCCTGATGGACGCCATCCCGCAGGAGTTCGAGAGTCCGGTCTTGAAGGCGCTGCTGACCGGCGAGCAGCGGCGGCCGTAGCGTACGTAAGGCGCCCAGCCTACCCCTCCATGCGCTACACTCGCCCCGCGCGGCTGAATGGGCGTGCGGAAACGCCGGTGCGGCGTCGAGAACAGGCGAGAGGATTTCATCATGGACATCGGTATGCGACTGACGGGCGCGATGGCCCGGCTGCCGCTGGAGGAGAATGCCCAGTGGGCGGCCGAGCACGGCTTTCGGGACATCGAAACAGGGCTGACCGATGACCTGGTTGAGAAGCTGCGCCCGTCCGGCATCAGCGCCTGGGCGGCGGCGATGCGTGGCCGACTGATGACGGCCGACGACGCCGAGCGGGAGACGGCCATCACGCAGGCCAAGGCATCGATCGATTCGGCAGCTCGCCAGGGCATCAAGGTGCTGTGCTGCAGTCACCCAATGGTGGAAGGCAAGCCGGGGGCGGATCAGATCACGTTCTTTAAGGCGGCGTTTGGACCGGTTGCTGCCCACGCCGAGCAGGCGGGCGTGAAGCTGGCCTTCGAAAACTGGCCCAACCGCGGTCGCAACCTCATGCAAACGCCGGAGTTGTGGGACGCCGCCTTCACTGCGGTCCCATCCCCGGCCCTGGGTCTCAACTTCGACCCCTCGCACCTGGTGGTGCTGCACATCGACTGGGTCTGGGCCTTGCGCGAGTTTCGGGATCGCGTGTCCTACGCCCACGCCAAGGACACGGAGCTCTTCCTTGATCGCCGTAACCGCTACGGCATCTACGGGCCCTTCATAGACAACGGCGGTCCGGCCAGCGGCATCTGGTGGCGCTACCGCCTGCCCGGCTTCGGCGTTGTCGATTGGCACAAGTATGCCGACATCCTGGCCGAGATCGGCTACGCCGGGCCGATGAACATCGAACACGAGGACCAGGTGTGGGGCTTCACGCAAGACGTGCCGCGCATGCGCGAGGGACTGCTGGTGGCCAAGCGTTTCCTGGACCAGACGCTCATCTGAAGCTGTCGCATGAGTCGGGGTGCACAGATTTGAACTGTGGACCTCCTGGTCCCAAACCAGGCGTTCTACCAAGCTGAACTACACCCCGAGAAAGTCGCGCGGCATCAGTATACCGCAGGCGGGGGACGGAGCAGGCGATGCCCTATCCTTCCCCCTCACCAGGCTCCTGTTCCGCTTCGGGCTGCTCACCATGGTCCAACTGCGCGGCCGCTAACGCGGCTTGGGCCGGCTGGGCGCAGCGTGGTTGCCGGCTGCTGCTGGCACCTTGCGTTTCGGTGCTGCCGGGAGCTTTGCCACCAGGGCATGAATATCGTTGTAAATGTGGTCGTGCCGGCTGGTCTCTTCCATGAAAATGCCAAGCGCGGTCCGGATTAATAGCAGTTCCCGTTGCGTCAAGGTCAACGTCGCCTGCTGCTCCAGCTCGCTGGAGTCATACTCGGTAAAGAAGCCCTCTTGCTGGCGTGCCATACACCACGTCTCCTCACTGATCTGCAGATTGTGTTCCGGTCAAGCAAACAATATCACACGATGGACATGCCTTCACCGTAGTCCCAAAATAGGATCAGGCTGCACTGGACGCTGGGACGCCTACGACTCGGCTACCCGGTGCAGTGAGATAGGGAATCGTTTGCGGACCCTGGGGCAGCACCGCTATTCGAGCGGTGGCTCCGAACTCGCGCAACAGCAGGCGGACGGTCTCCCCAATGTCGGCACAGGGGAGCAGATGCGCGGCTCGAATCTCGGCATCAGTGACGCCCTCCGCCTTCAGGTAGACGCGGGCCTGCCGTTGGATCAACGCCTGCACCTGGACCTGCCATTGTTCCGGTTGGTGGAACCCCGGTGACTCGATGCGTTGGAGCAGCGCTGCCGGGCTGTCCTCTAAAGCAAGCAGCTTTTGGAAGTGACTGCCCGCCGGCACTCCCTGACTGCAGGCCGCGGCCATGATGATCGCCCCACCTGGACGCACGATCTGCGCCGCCGCCGACATCCCCTTGACGGCCTGGTACAGGTTGAGGTCCAGTGGATAGCCGCTGTTGGTGCTGATGACAATGTCAAACGGCCGGTCTACCGGTTGCATAGCCGTCGCCTTGACGAAGGCGCAACCGGCCCGATGGGTGGCGAACACCTCGCCGGCAAAGACATTGGTGACCTCGTGCAACTTGTTCAGGGTGACACTGAGCGAGAAATCCGGTGGGGCCATCGCGGCCGCTTCCCGAATCTCGTCGTGTATGGGGTTGCCCTCGGTAATGCCCCATCTCGCGTTGAGATGGCCGATCATCGCTGCGCTGTGGGCGTGCAGGATGGTCTTGCTGCCGGCGACACCAGGGCACACCATCTTTGGTCCACCGGAGAAGCCGGCGAAGAAGTGCGGCTCGATGAAGCCGACGACAATCCGTTTCGTCGCCCGGACGTACTCCGCATTGAGCCAGACCTCCCCGCCGAACGAGGTCCGGCCCACCAGGACCAGTTCATCCTGCGCGTAGCCGTGATGATTCACCACCCGGTAACGACGCAATATCTCGGGTCCCAGCATCTGCGCTAAGGAGCCGTCACGGAATAA
>DHIZ01000029.1 GCA_002404055.1 Chloroflexi bacterium UBA4733 | reverse complement strand
GCCAACCTCACCCGCTACCTCAATCACCTCTACCACCGCCCGCCCTTCGCCTGCTTCGACCCCCTCGGCTAATGCGCATCACACGTCTGAAGCGTAGGGCTGCCCGCCCTTGAAAGGGCGGGCAGCCCTACCGCCCGTCCAGCGTGATCGTCCGCCCTTCACTGGCGGCGCGGTAGGCGGCTTCGATCAGGGCCACTGCCGCGCGACCTTCCTCAGCGCTGACAGCCGGCCGGCCGCGACCGCGCATGGCGTCGCCGAAGCTGGCCAGCGGTTCGGTGAAATCCGCGCCGTAGGTGTCCGGGAACTGCTCGACGTGCCAGGCGGTATCGCCGTAGCGCTGCGGACTGAGCACGTCGGCGCGGTTGGCCACGAATGTCGCCTGCCCGCTGCCGCCGTACATCGTGATGCGATGCTCGTTGCGCCCGACCTCCTGGCCGAAGGTCGACGTGAGTTGACCAATGGCGCCCGAAGCAAAGCGAAGCAGGAAGGCGGCGGTGACCTGACCTTCCATCCAGGGAATCCCCTTCCGGCTGGTGAGGCAGGACACCTCTGTTACCGCGCCAAAGAGCCACTGCACCATGTAGGCGAAGTGGACAGTCTGCGCCATGCCGACGCCGCCCTCTGTGGCCTGGCGCAACCAGCCGCGCACGCCGATCGTGTTCGGCCCCTCGATGCCCTGCCCGGTGATGACGATAGGATCACCCAGGTCAGCCGTATCCAGCAGCCCTTTGATCGCCAGTGCGGCCGGATTGAAGCGTCGGTTGTGCATCACCGAGAGCTGAAGGTTGCGCTCGCCGGCGGCGGCGATCATGCGGTCGCAGTCGACAGCAGTGAGCGCCATTGGCTTCTCCAGGAAGACGTGCTTGCCGGCGGCGAGCGCTTCCAGCGTCAGCGCCAGATGCCGGCTGTGCGGCAAGCAGAGGTCGACGCCGTCGATATCTGGATCAGCGAGGACGTCTTCCCAGCGCGCCAACACGCGGATGCCCGGCGCATGCTCCGCAGCGAATGCTGCCGCGCGACCGTCCTCGGCATCAAAGCATCCTGTATAGCCGACACGCTGTTCCGCACCCTGGACGGCACGAATATGAACACGACCAATTGACCCGCAGCCAACCAGGCAGAGCCGCCCTGCACCTTCACCCATCATCTTCCCTATCTGTTGGACGCCGGCCCCCCGCTGCTAGACAGGCGCCTCGTTCCAGGTCATGGCTTCGCCGCGCACGATACGGGCGCGCTGCTCGTAAGCGCCGGGCCACTCCACCGGCAGGTCGCCGTGCTCCACCATGAGCTGGAGTGGATTCAGCCGCGTCTTGAGCGGCAGATCAATCCGCTGCCGCTTGCGTGCCGACTCGTAGATCGCCATCATGACTTCCTGCGTCGCGTAGGCTCGCTTCGCCGAACTGATGGGATCGTCGAGCCGGCCCTCCGCCCAGGCGACGGTCTCCTGCGCCTGGTGGACCCAGGCGTCGTGCCAGGGTGCTGTCACCTGAGTCCAGCCGTTGCTCGTCGCGTTGAGGTAGCGCACCCAGCCGCGCTCGTCGTTGTACTTTGCCGAGGAACCCTCGGGCTGCCACATGGCGCCGTCAGAGCGAAGCTGGTCCGTCGCCGGACGCTCAGTACCAAGCTCGATGATCCCATCAGTGCCGGTGATGCGAGCGCCTTGCCCGGTGCGATACGGCGACTGGAAACCGCCCTGGATCAGGATTTGCGCGCCGCCTTCCAGGCCCACCAGGGCCAGCGAGCGATCTTCGGCCGGGAAGCCGCGCTCCATCAGGTCGGTCGTGCGCTCGACCGCACCCATCACCCATAGCGCCCGTGGGTTGCCGGTCAGGAAGAGGGCGAGCTGGATGTTGTGGGAGTTGGTGTTCAGCAGGGTGCTATCGCTGAGCGACACCTGGATCACGTTACCGATCGCCCCGTCCCGGATCAACTCACGCGCTTTCAGCCAGGTGGCGTGGTGCGGCCGCTGGTAGGCCACCACCAGCTTCACGCCGTTGCGTTCACAGGCGACCAGCATCTTCTCGGCGTCACCGAGACTGAGCGCCATCGGCTTTTGACAGATGATGGCTTTCGGACGGCGGGCGGCGGCGGCGATAACCATCTCGGCGTGCTGGCCGTGCCAGGAACAAACGTCAACGAAGTCGGGATGTTCCTGATCGAGCATCTCCCGGTAATCGGCGTAGCGCTTGCCTTCCGGCACGCCGAAGAAATCGCCGAACTCCCGACGGGCATCGGGATGCAGGTCGGCGATGGCGCCGATGTCCACCGGCCGGCCCGGCACATCCTGCCAGGCTCGGGCATGGACTCGGGCAATGTTGCCACAAGCAATGATGGCGGTGCGATACATGCGTCACTCCAACTATTCAGCCCGATTGTAGCGCACGACGCTGCATCGAGACTCCAGAGTATATCGCTGGTTGTGCTACCCTACGCGGAGGGGCGATGGTAGGTGACTCCGGCGATTGGTCGTAGGGGCAGGCCCCCGTGCCTGCCCTGGTCCGGTTGCTTCCATTGTCCATTGTTCGCGCCGGAAGCAGGGCAGGTACGGGGGCCTGCCCCTACGGATCGCTGGGGCATTTCGACGATATCCATTGAGATATTGAGTTGCGCCGGCAGGGAGCGCAAGAACGGTGTCTATCCGTATCGGCCAGTATGGCGTCAAGCACGGCCACGCCGCCGGCAAAGCGCAGGCCCTGCGCCGCAACCCGGACGTGGAGTTCGCGGGCGTGTACGAGCCGGATCGGGACCTCTGGCCGCCGGTGGGCGCGGCCTGCCAGTATGCCGGGGCGCCCTTGCTCCAATCGCTCGACGAGTTACTGGGCGATCCGTCCATCGTGGCGGTGGCGATTGAAGGCAGCAACGCCGAGGGCCTGGCGATGGCGGAGGAAGCTGTCGCCGCCGGTAAGCACATCTGGTACGACAAGCCGGCCGGCGACGACTGGCCCCGCTTCACGCGCCTGATTGCTCGCGCTCGCGCCGCCAACCTGCAGGTGCAGATGGGCTACATGTTCCGCTATCACCAGGGGTTTCAGCAGATCGCCTCCTGGACGCGGAGCGGCCTGCTCGGAGAAGTGTTTGCGTTACGCGCCCACATGTCCACCTGGCTGCCGTTGCACGCCGAGAGCTGGACGACAACGGCGCGCGCGGATATCGAGCCACATCACGGCGGCATCTTCTTTGATCTCGCCGGACACATGCTCGACCAACTGGTCTGGCTGCTGGGCCGCCCGGAACGGGTGACGCCTTTCTTCCGCAACGACGGCACGCCGGAACTGCCGGGCCTTGCCGATAACACGATGGTGGTCTTCGAGTACCCTCGTGCGCTTGCCACGGTGGACATCTCAGCGATGGAATGCCGCCCCGCCGCCCGCCGCTTTGAGGTCTACGGTAGTCGGGGGACCGCCATTATGGAGCCGTTCGAGTCGGAGCCACAGCTCCACGTCTGCCTGACAACGCCAACAGCGGACCTTGGCGCCGGCTGGCAAAGGGTCGCCCTGCCGGTCCAGCACCGTGAAATACTCTACGAGCGGGAACTCGCCGCCTTCATCGCCGCGTTGCAAGGCGCCAAGCCGCCGGACCGGTCCCTTGATCATGAGCTGCTGGTACAGGAGACGCTCTTGCGGGCAACGGGCTAGCGAAAGCGACGGTCGTCAGGGCTGACGGCCCCGCAGACGCGCGATCTCCTCCTCCAACGCCTGCCGCGCCATTGCTTCGCGCTTCGCTTGCTCGCTCGCCAGCCGCACCTCTTCTCGTGCCAGGCGTGTTTCTACCTGTGCCAGCCGCTCCCGCTCTCCAGCCAGCCGCGCCTCCTCCTGCGCCGTCCGCGCCTCCTCCTGCGCCGTCCGCGCTTCCTCCTGCGCAACCTGGCGTAAAGCGACCTCCCGGCGCAACTGCGGCTCGACATCGGTGATCCAGGGGAATAGCTCGCCGGTCGCCCGGTCTACCACTCGCACCCGGTTGTCCACCACCCGCCAGCCGAAGGGGATCAGTTCACTCCAGAGCGTTCCGTCCTCCGCCAAACGGTAGACATCGGCCCTGCCGTCGGCGCGGTAGCCCAGGAGCCACGCTTGCAGCCGGGGCTCGGGCGCGAAATCGCCGCTTGGGTCGAGCACCACGTACTCGCGCACGCCTTCCTGGCGGTACCAGTCGCGCTTGTCCGTCAGGTCCTTGTTCTCGATCGACGACTGCGAGAGCACCTCGATCGCCAGGTCAGGCGCCTTGCCCTCTTGCCAGAGGTCGTAGCGCGGTCGCACGCGGTCGGGCACGCCGAAGGCGACCAGCACA
>DHIZ01000122.1 GCA_002404055.1 Chloroflexi bacterium UBA4733 | reverse complement strand
GTTGGTGGCCCCGCTCCAGGCGACCACCGCCCCCACTGTGGCAACGAGCAGGATGAAGAGACCCAGCACGGCACGCAGGTCGACCTGACGCGAACGGTGCAGCGCGCGGGATGGCGTGAGCGTTCGCGCGGCCATGGCTGGCTCCTTAAGACTCAGGAAAGCAGGTAATGATTTTTGTAATATAGGCGGAAGTGAAGGATTACGTCAACAAGCATACGGAGATCAGGCCGGCATTACACGCGCCAGTTTGTGGCCGTGGTATAGTCCCACCAACATCACGACTGGCGAATCGACCCTGGTGGAGCACGACCGCAGCGGGGATCCAAGGTGCGAGGATGACGAATCCGGAACCGGCACGCTCGAAGAATTTGGCAGACAAGCTTGATCGCCTCTTTCATACCATCCACCCGCGCAACCGGGGTGAATACAGCTTCGAGGAAGTAGCCGAGGCGATCCGGACGCGCGGCGGGCCAACGATCTCGGCGACCTACCTCTGGCAACTGCGCAAGGGGCTGCGGGACAACCCCACGAAGCATCACCTGGAGGCGCTCGCCGAGTTCTTCGGCGTCACGCCGGCCTACTTCTTCGACGAGAGCGCGGTCGAGCGCATCGATGCCGAACTGGACTTGCTGGCAGCATTACGCGACGCCCCCGTGCGGCACATTGCCCTACGGGCTTTCGGCCTCTCGGCCGAAAGCTTGCGTGCCATTGCCGATATCGTCGAGAATGTGCGGAAGCTGGAAGGGCTGCCGGAGCCGGAAACGCCCCGGCCACGCCGTGGCCGGCCACCGCGCCAGCCGGCGCAGGAAGCGTGAGCCAATGCCTCTCCGCCGATCAGCATCCGCTGCTCGCCCAGAACCGCATGCTCGGCGCGAGCGCTTCGAGGCGCTCCTCCAGCGCTGTGAGCACGGTCTGAGCGAGCTGCCCGTACCGACGCCGTTCGACATCGAGGAATTAGCCCGTGCCATCAGCACCCGGCGTGGCCGCCCGATCAGGCTGCAGCCGGTGCGGCGCATGCCGCGTCTCGCCGGCCTGTGCGTTCCCAGTGGTCCCATCGACGTCATCGTCTATTCTTCCGAGACGTCGCCGTTGCACCGGGAGCACATCATCCTGCACGAACTCTGTCATCTCTGGCTCGGCCACGAACCAGTGGCGGTGCTGGAGGACGAGATCGCCAACGTCCTGGGTCCGGACGTCTGTGCGGCCAGCGTACATCTCGTGTTCCGCCGCGCGAACTACACGACGGACGAAGAGCGGGAGGTAGAGGCGCTCGCTTCACTCATCTTGAAGCAAGCCGTCTTCGCCGCTGGAAACGGTTCACGCGATGCGGAGACAGACGAACTCCACCGGGTTGACGGCATCATGGCCGGTGATAGTGAGGCCCGGGCATGATCGCGCTGACGCCGATGGATGCCATCGCCGCTCTGGCCTGGGTCGTGGTTGCCTACAAGGCGGGGACACTGCGCCGGCGCTTCGCTGATCCTGCTGGCCGCTATCACTGGCTGACGCTGCTCTGCCTCGCGCTGGCGCTGACTGTTCTGCTCCCCCAGACGTATCTGACCATCGACCGCTGGAGCAGGGTGCCCAATCTCGCTCGGCTACTGGGCGACGGTTCTGGTCTGGTTGCTTCCTGGAGCGCGCAGGCGTTGTTGTTCCATCTCACCTTCCCGCTGGGAGCGGCAACCCGGCGGACGCGCATCCTAGGTCTGGTCCTCCTGCTCGTTCTGCTGTTGATGGCGGTCTGTTTCTCGCTGGCCTGGTTGCCTGATGAGGCGCTCGACTTCACGGGGCGTTACGCGCGCACGCCCTTCATCTTCGAGTATCGTGTGGTCTTCCTCGCCTTCCTCGGCCTGGGGATGGTCAACGCGGCGCGCCTCTTCTGGCGCTATGCCACCCTCGCCCGCCGGGCCGTCCTGCGTCTCAGCCTCCGGCTCGCGGCAGCATCGTCCGCTCTCGGGCTGGCCTACGTGATGAATGAGGGACTGCGGGTGGCAAGCGTTCGCTTCGGACACGCCGATCCCTTGCCGCATCCAGCCGCCGTTTCCGCCATCTTGCTGGCGACCTTCATCGTGGTCGGTCTGGCCAGCACGACGGTCGCCTTCTGGGGCTCCCGCCTCCGACTGGAAGCACTGAGCACCTGGTTGGGCCAGTACCGCTCCCTCCAGCGCCTGTACCCGCTCTGGCAAACGCTGTACCGCTTCGATGCGGCGATTGCCCTGGATCCCCCGGCATCGCGTCTGTCCGACCTCTTGAACTGGCGGCGCGTGGACTTCCGGCTTTACCGTCGCGTCGTGGAGATCCGCGACGGCGTGTTGCTCCTGCGTCCCCACATGGATCCGGGAGCAGCAGCGTATGCTCGGGAACTTGCAGGCACAGCGGGCCTTCCAGAGACCGAGATCCAGGCCGTGTTGGAGGCGGCGGAACTCGCTGTCGCCATGCGTGCACCCTGTGCTCGCGGCACGGCGGTGGTGGATGCTCTGCCCGGCATTCCCTCCTTCGCCTCCGCCGACCTACCAAGTGAGATCGCTTCCCTGGAGCGTCTCGCACGCTGCTTTCGGCACTCACCAATTGTGCGACAAGTGGTCGCCGCATTCGCCCTCGAGCAGCGCGGTACGTTGTCCATGCAACGCCGTTCGCAATGACGGCCACGTCACCTTCACGAATGCCCGGCCGTCAGCGACTCGCGCGCCTCATCACGGAGATCCTGGCCCCCGCGCCGGTCGCCGCGATCCTGTTAGTCGCCGTTTCCCTCCAAAGCTCTGCTTCCCCGGCTGCCGGTCTGCGTTGGGCGGCCCTCACCGTCCTGGTCGTCTGCGCCGTTCCCCTGGCCTTCGTCTTGCAGCGCGTGCGCCGCGGCCGGCTGACCGATCGCCACGTCCGCCTGCGCGAGCAGCGCCTGGCGCCGCTGCTGGTCGCGCTCGGCGCGATCTTCTGTGGTGTGCTGCTGCTGATCTGGCTCGGCGCTCCCCGTGAGTTAGTGGTCCTGCTTGTCGCGATGATCGTCGGCGCCACCGTCTGTCTGCTGATCACCCTCATCTGGAAGATGTCCATCCACACCGGCACGGTCGCCGCCACGGCGTTGATCCTGGCGATCATCTTCGGTCCGCCGTTGCTGGTGCTCGAACTGCTCGCTGCCCTGGTAGCCTGGGCCCGGGTGGAGTTGGGCGTGCATACTCCGGCACAGGTGGTCGGCGGCGGCATCATCGGCGCGGCGGTGCCGGCGGCAGTCTTCCTGCTGTTACGGTAGTATCCAGGAACCGCGGGAGTCTTACGCATGTAAGCTCGACTTTGGCCTTTTAAGCGGCGTAGCAGAGGGTCTCGGTCAGATACTCCAGGAACTTCCGTAGGAGTTTCACGACATCGGGGTCGCGCGAACAAGGCATAAAAGCGCCCGAGGGTCCAGAGTTCGCGGCGCACCAGGGTAAGCGCATCTGCAAAAATAGGTTGGGTCTTCTGGTACCAGGCGGCGTGGCGGACGAGCGGCGCGGTGACGGTAATTGCGGCAGGCGAACGCTGGGGCGCGGGCGAAGGACCGTTGCATCCTTGCTTCGAGGATCTGGTCGGAGCCGGCGCCGTCATCGCGGCGTTGCAAGCGGCGGCGCCCTCCCCCGAAGCCGTCGCGGCCGCCGCCGCATTCCGCGCTGCTGCCTCCGATCTGTTGTCGCAACTCCATGCGTGCAGTTCGGGCAAGGAACTTCGGCAGCGCGGCTTGCAGCGGGACATCGTCATCGCCCCCGATTGCAGCACCAGGGCCACCGCGGCCCCGGTGCTGCAATCGGGGGCGTTCGTCGCTACCCGTGCGTAAGGTCCGACTATTTGACCAGTGCAGCAGCCCTGATCGCGTGAAAGTTACTTCGTCTCCTTTCGCGCCGTTCAACAGGGCGACCGGGCCTGGCGACGACAAGTAGCGCACATGTAGCGCGCAAGTAGCGCAAGACCCGGTATCCTCAGCGCGAGTGTATGGTTTACGGCTTTCTCCCCAAAGCCGTCGGGATGGTCGCCCACCCGGGAGTTCCTCCACAAGGCGACCAACGGCACGGCTCGGCCGCGCTGCAAGGTGGATCGAAAACGAGCGTGCTCTCCACTTTCGGCGATCAGGGTTACGGGATTGGAAATGCGCTAGAGAAAGGACACCGGTACGGCAAGCGAAAGAGCGTGCGAATGATCCCCTGTCCCATCAGCGGCAAAGACGCCCAGGCCCACGTGCAGTACGACCGAGATGCCGTCACGCCGGATGCTGAGTAGGTTCCAGATCGCCTCGGTGATCTCCGCCTGCACGGTACTCACCGGCAGTCATTCGACCGTCCCGTCGCGTCTCTGTCCTCGCGCCGATGGGCGTGCTCCCTGCCAGCAGACCGCGAATGCGCGACTGCTGCTGGTCAACAGTCGATGGTCCCTGGCACGGCGGCGTGGAAGGCCGAAACCACCGGGAAGGAGCGACAATGGTTGGCGAGCCACCGGCAGCGTTTGATACGTCGTTCTGGGTCCACGTCTTCGGCGCCGGACTGTTGCCGATGATCTTGCCGCGTTACACCCTCCGGTACGCACCGGCGGTGGCGCTGGAACTGCCGATCTCTTTCGCCAGCGGTCGGGAGTTCCGCCGCCTCGCTCAGAGCGGAGAACTGCAACGAGAAGAGCCGGACGGTGATCGGGTGGGCATGTTCGGTCCTGGCGAACGGGCGACCATCAACCTGGTGCTGGAGCATCCTGACTGGGTGCTGCTCCTTGATGATCGCCGGCCTTTCGACTGGGCGGAAGCACACGGTATTCGGGTGGTGTGCAGTCCCCTGCTGGTCGTCGCCTGGTTTCAGGCAGGAACACTGGATGTGCACGAAGCCGAGCGCCTACTCGCCCTGCTCACGGCCCCGGGCACGATGAGTCCGGTGTTGCTGCAGCGAGCACGACGGCGCCTGGCGACCGTTATCATGCAAAGAGAGGAGGCGGAGCATGGATGAGAAGCAAGTCGTCACGATTGAGCTCGACGCTCCCGCTGTCCAGCGTGTGGAGCGTGCGGCCCGCCTGACCCATCAGGCGCCGGGCGCCTTCCTGTCCAGGGCAGTGGAGGCGGTGACGCGCCAGGTGTTGCTGGACGACGCTGCCGAGCGCTGGCTGCGCGAGGAGGCGACCTACTCGGAACTGGCAGCGGAAACCGGGCTGTGGATCGAAGAGATCATGCAGGCCGTCGCACGCCGCAACGGCGACCGTGCCGTTGCCGCCTCCCTGCAAGACTGGCAGGCGCTTGCAGAGGAACACCAGCAGCCCGATCTGCTGCGGCTGGTGCAAGAGGCGACGGCCGCGGTACGGGTGGGAAGGTAAACCTTGGCGACCCTGACGCGCCCGGGCCGCGCTTCGAGTTCGTCAGCGCGCCTCCAGCGCTGACCGACACGTCCCCAGCACGCTCGCTCGCGCCAGATCCAGTTGCGGTCTTAACGACCACCCACGGCCTGATTGCCCGGTAAACGTCGGCCGCACCACACTGGCGGTCGGAGCGGCGCGCCCGTGTCCAGAACAGTCCAGCGACAACGGCCAGCTGCTCCTTGCCAGGCAGCGATGTAGCGCCAGCCGGCGGAAAGGCGACGTCGCGCTCGCGGAGCGTGCCGACAGAACGCCCGCCGGGCGCCCTGTTCCACCACGTCGCCCCTGCCGCCAGTGTTGTTTGCTCAGCGCCGGCAGGATGGTCTGCGACTGAGGTCCCCTCCGCATCCCCCAACCTTTCACCCCAGCTCTTCCTCCTGCTCGTAGGCGTGCGAGGCGATATGCCGCCTGCCGGTCCGACACCGGCGCTGCCGCGCGGTCGCGGTAGTGGGCGTGCGCGAGAAAGGAGGCGCTGTCCTTCGCGGTGAAGCCTGCGAGCCGGTTGGTCCGCCTCGCAGCGACGTGCTGTGGTGCTGCCGAGCGTTCATGCGCTCGGCAGCAGTCATTTCAGAAAGGAGAAGGTCAGATGTCCCAGCGTTATCCCTCGGGGCTGCACCGGCTCGTTGCCGTTGGGCAGGCGGTCGGCGGCCGGGTAGCGTGCCGTGTCTGGCGCCGGCTGGTCCCTCAGGCCATGCCGGTGTCGATCATCGTGGTGATCGCCGATCGGCGCCAGCGCCATCGTCTGCAGCGCCGCCTTCAGGGCGGAGTGCGCCAACTCCAGCGCACCTTCGGCCCGCAACCGCTCACCGTTGTCGTCCAGGAACGGCTGGACGGTGGACAGCGCGCCGGTTGCCATATGGTTCACCAGCGTCCGGACGGGACCCCGGCCACCGTCATCCGGCTGGCGCTCACCCTGGGTGAGCACCGCTTGACCGTCGACGAGTTGCTGGCCGCGCTCGTGGACGAATACGTCTCGCTCCACGAGCCCACGCCGAATGCCGCCGGGCTGGAGGCGTTGTTCACGGAGCTCGGCGCGGCGCGCAACGGCGTTCCCATGTGAGGGAAGGCTCGACGCGGGTTCAGCGTGACGGCAGATTGCGGGCAGGCTGCCGTCGCTCCACCACTCCACTGCTCACTTAGTATTGAGAAAGGCGCCAATCCCATGGCACAAGCAAAAGTCGTGTTCCGGAGTCTTGCTGACCTCGCGCAACTGCTCGACGAGCTTCCGGTCGAGGAAGAGCCGACAGCAGCGTCTGCACCAGCCCCGGTCGACGTGTTGACGACCACGCTCGACATCATCGCCGACCAGGACGCCGCGATGCCGGCGGTGGATCTCCCCACGCTGCTGGCGGAACTTCAGGCGGCGAGCGCCGCTCTGGCCACCGCGACGGCGCGGGACCAGGAGGCGCGAACCGTCGCCCTTGGTCAACTGGCAGCCTACGACACGCTCGTCGGCCGGCAACAGGAGGCCGAGGAGGCCCTCGCCCAGGCCCAGCAGGTGCGGCGGGACGCGGACACTCTGGCGACCGCCGCCTTCACCGAGGAAGCGGGCGTCGCGGCCGGCGCCGTCGCCCAAACGGCAGCCCAGGTCGAAACGCACGCCTCTCGTCTGCTGGCGCAACGGCAGGAGGAGACCGAGCGACTGCTCGCCCAGCCGGTGCTCCAGCGGCTCCTGGAAGAGCGCCGGCAGGAGGCAACGCGCCAAGACGCCGCAGCCGCCGAGGCGGAACGCACTCAGCGGCTACAGGATAGCCTCGCCACCGTACACGCGGTACTGGCGGCGGGCCGGTTTCAGGAAGCTGAGGCGATGTTGGGGCCACTTGCCAAAGACAACCCCGACAGCGCTGATGTCACTTCCTTCCAGCACATCATCCGGCAGCGGGCGCAGGCGGTCAAGATCAGCGCTGCCGACGAGGCGCTACGCGCGGCGCGCCGCGCCTATCGCCAGACGCCGGCCGAAGCCGTGGCCCGGTTGGAGGGGCTGGACCTCCAGGGCTTGCCGCAGGACCTGCTGCACCAGATCAGCGGCGTCTGGGCGGCGGCCTGCGCCCGCCTCTGCCAGGCGCGCGGCGTCACCGCGCCGCTGCTGCGCTACCTGCCCGCGCCCGCCCACGGCGTCGTGGTGGCGCGCGAGCAGGAAGGCTGCTATCGCGTCGTGAGCGCGCTCGGCGCCCGCGACTGGGCGCCGGGCAGCCCGGTCCCCGAGGCCTTCCTGCGCCAGGCCCGTCCGTTGCGCGCTGCCGGCCACTGAAGGTCGACGTCGCATGGTCATCGGCCCCCGGAGCGAGCGCGCCTGCTCCGAGGGCTGCGGCCGGGCGCGATCAGTCAGGAGGTGAGGACTTGACTCGGCAAGGAGAACCGCATGGATGCTCGTCGCAGGTATTTCTATCGTCTGCAGGTCGAAGGCTGGCATGGGCAGCACGCCCTGGTGCTGCGCAATGGCTACCCCCGGGTTTACGTGGAGGCTGCCCTGTACGCAACGCTCGCCCGGCTGCGCCGCTATCCCACGCGCTGGGAGTTGCTGCGCGGCAACGACATGTCCCAGGCCGAGGATCTGGCCTGTATCCGCAGCCTGCTCGATGGGACGGGCGCCGGGAACAGCACCCGCAAGCGGGTACCCGCCTGGTCGATCCGCGCTGCGGCGCTGTATCTGCGCTGGCAGGAGCTGGATGGCACACCGGAGGGGCCGGACCCGTGCTGCCAGGGCTGACCACCGAGCAACAGGCCGCCGTTGGCGCTCCGCCCGGCCCGCTCTTGATCGTGGCCGGGCCGGGCAGCGGCAAGACCCTGGTGCTGGCGGCCCGCGTCGCCTACTTGATCAGGCGGCGGGGGATTCCGGCGCAGCACGTCCTAGCCCTGACCTTCGCCGCCAGGGCGGCGCAGGAACTGCGCGCCCGCCTGGTCCGGGTGCTCGACGAGCCAGGACAGCGCGTAGACGTGGCGACCTTCCACTCCCTGGGACTGCGCCTGATCCGCCAGTGGCCTGCGGCGCTCGGTTTGGCGCCGGGAGCGGTCTCGGTGCTCACCAGCAGCCAGGCGACGCAGCTCCTGCACAGTGCCGCGCACGACGTGGGCCTGGACCTCACGCGCTGGTCGCCGGCCGAACTGGCCGCCAGTCTGGAGCAGCTTCGCCGCAGCGAGGACGGCGTCCCGGCGATTCCCCCGTGGTCGGCGCTGCTGACCGCCTATGAAGGCCTGCTCCGACGGTACGGGGCGGTGGACTATCCGGCGATGCTCACCTGGCCCTTGCGCCTGTTCCGGGAACAGCCGGAGACGCTGCGGCTGGTGCGTGACCGCTACCAGGTGATCCTCTGTGACGAGGCCCAGGATTGCTGTCTCGCCCAATACCGGCTCGTCCAGCAACTTGCCGCGACGCACCGCCAGCTGGTGCTGGTGGGGGATCCCCGACAATCAATTTACGCCTGGCGAGGAGCGGATGGCCAAGTGCTCCAGCGCTTTGGCGTGGAGTTCCCGGAACGCCGGGTCGTGCGTCTGGCGCAGAACTTCCGCTCCAGCGGCCAGATCGTTGCCTTCGCCAACGCGCTTGGGGCGCCGCTCGGCGCGGAGGGTCCGCTTTGGACGACGAACTCGCCGGGAGAGCCGGTCCGGGTCTTCGTCGCCACGGATGAGGAGGACGAGGCCGGCTTCGTCGCCGCCGAGATCCGGCGACTGCTGCGGACGAGCGCGGTCGCCCATGCGGGCGAGATCGCCGTGCTGTACCGCCTCAACCAGCAGCGCGAGGTCCTGGCGCGAACGCTCCGTCAAGCCGGGGCGCCCGTCCAGCACGCTGCCGAAGAGGCGACCGTTTGGCTCTCCACGATCCATCAGGCCAAGGGCGCGGAGTGGCCGGTGGTGTTCCTGGTGGGTATGGAGGAACGGCTCCTGCCGCACTACCACGCTATCGAGAGCGGCGCAGAGGAAGACCTGCTCGCGGAACTGCGACTGGCCTTCGTGGCGGTCACGCGGCCACGCATGCGCTTGTACCTGACCTGCTGCCGGCAGCGGCGGCAGCACCACGGCCGCCCTGCGGGCGTCGGCGCGGGTACCCACCGGCGCCTCCTTTGCCGCCCCTCCCGCTTTCTGACGGGGTTGCCGGCCGGCTTGCTCGCGCGGGCGGCGTGAGCACGGAGGCGCAGCGTCATGCGCTCGCGGAGTGAGCTGGCCGAGTTGAAACGCGCCCATCCCCTGCCCGCTGTCGTGGCCGGCTATGGGGTGGCGCTCCGTCCGGGCGGCTGGGTGCTGCTGGGCTGCTGCCCCTTCCACGACGATCACGAGCCCAGCCTGCTGGTCGATCCACGCGACGACCATTTTCACTGCTTCGGCTGTCGCGCCCACGGTGACGTGCTGGACTTCGTCCAGCGGATGGAGGGGATCGATTTCCGCCGCGCCGTCGAACTGCTGGCAGGCGCGCCGCCACGGCCGGCGACCACGACCTGCGGAGCGACCGGGCGGAACAGCGTTTCGCCTGGGGCACGCCGGCGCTCGCTGCCCTGGGAAACGGCGGAACGGGCCGCTGTTGCCGCCGCAGTGGCGCTGTATCACCACCAGTTGCTCACTGCGCCCTGCGCCCGAGCCTACGTGGCGCAGCGTGGCCTGACGCGGGACACCATCGTGCGCTACCGCCTGGGTTACGCAGTCGGGGACACCTTGCAGCCCGAGCTGCGGCGTCAGGGGCTGTCCGTTGCCGCGGCCAGGCGGGTGGGCTTGCTCGACCGGGACGGCCACGAACGTCTGGCCGGCCGCCTGGTCGTACCGGAGTTGCGCAACCGGCAACCAATCTGGCTCATCGGTCGCACGATCGCTCCTGACGCTGCCGGCCGCCGCTACCTCGGCCTGTCGGGACCAAAGCCACTGCTGGGTTGGGAGGACACGGCCGGCGCAACCGTCGTCTTTCTCACCGAAGGGCCGTTTGACTGGCTGCTGCTCCGGCAGTGGGACTACCCTGCGCTCGCCCTGGTCGGTACCCACGTCCGACCGGAAGTGCTGCGCTCCCTTGATCGCTTCCAGACCGTCACTCTGGTCCTCGACAACGACGAGGCCGGACAGGCGGCGGCCGGCGATCTGGCGAAGGCGCTCGGTCCGAGCACGCAGCAGGTCAGCCTACCAATCGGCGTGAAGGATGTCGCCGAGCTCGCCCGCTGTCCGAATGGGCAGGCGATCTTCGCCGGGATCGTGTCTCGCCTGCCGGCGGCGCCAGCGGCCGGCGCTCGTGCCGCATGAGCGGCGACCACGTCGGCTCAAGAAAGGAGCAACGCATGCCGGAACCATTGCCGCCGGACAGCAGCACACCAGCGGTGATCGATCCGCTGCCGGCGGCGATCGTCGCGCTGCTGCGGCAGCCGCTCAATCCCGCGCTGGTCTGCCGGCGCCATGGCAGCAAGGGCCAGCTGCTGCCCTACCTGGAGGGACACCAGGCGATCACCCAGGCCAACCGCATCTTCGGTTTCGGCGGGTGGTCCTCGGCGGTGCTGGGGCCAGTGCAGACACGTGAACTGCGCCGCCTTGACCCCAAGTCGGGCGAAACCCACACGGTGGATCTCTACTGGGCCACCGTCCGCGTCCAGGTCCATCTGGGGCCGACGAAGACCGACGTAGGCTGTGGCTGCGCGGAAGACGCCACGCCGGAGAGCCACGACACGGCGATCAAGGCGGCAGTGACGGATGGGCTGAAGCGGGCGCTGCGGCAACTGGGCGAGCAGTTCGGTAACGGCTTGTATGACCGCGCCGACCCCACCCGTGTCGCCGGAGCGCGTGCCCTCGAGGAGTTGCGCGCCGCCACGCTGTCGCTCGGCGCCCGATTCGGGCTGGATGCGGCGGCCACGCGCGAGCACGCCGCCCGCAAAGCCGGGCGACCCTTCGCCAGCCTGGAGGCGGGCGACCTCGCTCGGGTATTGCGGGCCATGGCAGAGGCGTTGAGCCGCCAGCGCGCCGCCTGAGGTGCGGCGAACGCAGCGCCGCCCGGCGGGATGTTCCCGCCGGCGCGAAACGGAGCAGTGACAAGGAGCTTTTCGATGGCAAATTCTCTCAATCTTGTCCAGTTAATTGGCCGTACAGGCCGTGAACCTGAGATGCGCTACGCCGCGAACGGTCAACCGGTGACCACGTTCTCCCTCGCCACCGATCGCCGCACGAGCAAGCGCGAGGACAGCGCCGGTCCCGATTGGCACCGTGTCGTGGCTTTCGGAGCGCTGGCGGAGTTTTCCAATCAGTACCTGGCCAGGGGTCGCCTGGTCTACATCGCCGGCCGCCTGAGCTATCGCAGCTGGACCGGCCAGGACGGCCAGCAGCATCACAGTACCGAGATCGTCGCCAGCGACGTGGTGCTGCTGGACCGCCGCCCGAGCGGCGAAGCCGCCGACGCCGTTGACGGACAGGTGGTGAGCGGCAATGATCTGCCGTTCTGAAATTACCTCCCGCCTGCCCACCGTGCGGCTGCGAGCGCTGCGCGGGCAGCTCATCTGCCTGCTGCGCCCCCCCACAGCGGCGGCCGACAAC
>DHIZ01000278.1 GCA_002404055.1 Chloroflexi bacterium UBA4733 | reverse complement strand
CTGAGGTTCTTGAGCCCCACAAGCATGACCGACACCAAACTTGACTCAAAAACGCGGCTCCGCCGCGCCTAGACTTCTAGACATGTGATTCCAAGCGGTGTCAGTGGTCGTACGGGATTAGCGATCGTTTGACGGCTGGCCGGTGTGGTCGTGTGCCAGATGACGGTTGCCTTGCCAGCTCGCCGATCCGAGGGATTGCTCAGGACGTTGGGGGCGGTGTCCAACGTCCGCGGTGGCCTCTCCGGCGATTCGCTCTCGTGTGGATCTCAGCGACGGTCGATCGGGAGGGTGACGTGCAGGCACGTTCCAGTTGCGGCGGCGCTGGCGATCTCGATCGTTCCCCCGAATGCTTCCACCCTGTCCCGGAGACCGATCAGTCCGGAACCTTTGGTGGGATCTGCTCCGCCGACGCCGTCGTCGCGAATAGAGAGTTGGACGACGGCATCTACTACTTCGAAGTCGATGTGCACCAGCGACGCCTGAGAGTGTTTCGCAGCGTTGGTGAGTGCACTAGCCCTTGGAATCACTCATCCAGGCGCATGATGCGGGCATGCCTCTTCTCCCTGTGCACGAGACGCACCTCTATGTTGACCTCCGCGGGCCCGAGGACGGCTTCCCGCTGCTCGTCCTGCACGGCGGCCCAGGCCTGGACCACACGATGTTCGGTGACCATCTCGACCCGCTGACCGACACGTACCGCCTCGTGCTCGTCGACGAGCGCGAGCAGGGACGCAGCGACCGCGGAACCGACCCCGCCACTTGGAACCTCCACCAACACGCCAGTGACGTGGCGGCGCTCGCAACTGCCTTGGGCGTGGAGCGTTATGCCGTGCTCGGCCACAGCTACGGCGCGTTCATCGCCTTGCAGCACGCTGCTGACGCGCCCGGCGCGGCGGTTGCGACGGTCGTCAGCAGCGGTGTGCCCTCGATGCGGTTCCTGGATGAGGTCGAGAAGGGCCTGGCCGTCTTCGAGCCCGAGGAGCTCCGTGAACAGGTCACCGCGTCCTGGGCACGTGAGGCCACTGTGCAGAGCGAGCAGGAGTGCCGGCAGCTCATGGTCGACCAGCTGCCGTGGCACTTCGCCGATCCGCGTGACCCGCGGATCGCCGAGACGACCTGGGATGACATGGTCTTCAGCCCCGCTGTCCTGCGCGCCGCCTCGCTCGAAGGTGGGGGGCTCGACATAGAGGTGGAGGAAGGTCTGGGCGCGGTGTCCCAGCCGATGCTCGTCCTGGCCGGCCGTCACGACCGCACGTGCGTCCCGGTCGCCTCCGAGCAGATCGTCGCCCTCGCGCCGCACGGAGAGCTGCACGTCTTCGAGCAAAGCGGCCACATGACATTCGTCGAGCAGCCCGAGGAGTACGTCGCCGTCGTCCGCGCCTTCCTCAACCGCGTGACCCTCTAGCCCGAAGAAGTGCGGCCGAGCAGGTTGGGTCCGGGCAGGCGCCCGCCTCCTGGTCGAGTAGGTCAGATAGTGCGGCGGGCTGGTCGCAGTGCGGGCAGGGGCCGCCGATTCCGATGTGGTGGCGGAGTTGGGGCTCTAACCCTGATCGGCAGGGCGGACGCGCTCGGCCAGAACCAACGTCGGTTTGCGGCGCACCGATCTCGACTCCGATCGCCATCGTGGCCAGCTCGCCGGCACCGCGGGAGGCGCCTCGACGTCGGCCGACCCGCCCCGCTCGACCGACTCGATGCGGTCGGCGGTCATCGTGATGTCCTCGCTATCTGCGTCTCGTTTCGCGCCAGACAGTCCGCCCAGACGAGAATCGAGGCATGAACCGACGCCGCGAGGTACCCGCAGACCGAGCGAGGTCCCTACGCCGTGCTGTGCGGCTGGAGAAGGCGGCCGATGGTTACGACCAGCGACGGCGCGCGATAGCCGGTACATCCGCATTGCTGCTCGCAGCGGCGAACGCGGGATGGCGACCCGGTGAGCTGGCCGACGCAGCAGGGCTTCAGGCTCCGGCAGTCCGGGCCCGAATCCATGTCGCTCGCAAGCGTCACGGCGGGCACGCTGTCGGTGTCGATGTGCCCGCTCCCCCTCAACCTCCGGCCCCACCACCCGAGCTGCCGCTTCACCAGCGCGAGTGGCTGAGATCCCGCGAGGCACTCGCTCTGACTGGTGTCTGTAGCAAGACGTTGACGAACTGGCGTCGTGCACAACTGCTGCCAACCACGCGACGGGTCGGTCGTCACCACCGCTACGCCCTCACCGACCTCTTACGGGTGATGTCAGCACCGCGACGGGGCAGGGTCGGCGTATGCCGTTCAGCGGTGCTTGCGGCTATCCGCGCGGATTCAATCCCTGGGAGCGTCTCGTTCTCCGGCGAGACGGACGCTCGCGAGACGCGGCGCGTGGATGCCGTCCGCATCGGACACTAGATCCGATGCAGCGCTGGTGAGGCAATGGCCGGCGCGTTTGCTGACGGTCTGGCACCGATCAGGTCCAGGTCGAGCTCAGCAGCGAGCCGGTCAATGCGGTACTGCTTGATCGCTCTCTGTGCCTGTGGGGAGACGAGCATCAGCACTCGGCGATCGGCGGCGGGCCTGTGCCCTTGGTCTCGCTGGCGGTTGGTCTCGTAGATGCCATCGCGTGCGATGATGGCGAACTCGAGCCGCGCATCGTTGAGCAGTGCCTTGGTGTGGGCTAGGTCTGTCATCGCATTTGTGCCTTTCTTACTGGGCGATTTTTCATAGAGATTTGTGGGCGATTTTTCATAGAGATTCAGGAGACGGCCTGGCGCATTTCGTAGTCACTCGGTTCCCATGGCCAGCCGTATGTGGGCGCATCAGTAGCCGCGGCCAGGAGCGCTCGTCACGCGGGCCACGCCAGGATGCAAGCTCGGCCAACTGGGGTTGGGTTTGTCCTCATCGTCTTTGGGGATGCGCAGGCCATAGCCAAACTCGGGCCGGCGCAGGTACAGGCTTGAGCCGATGGGGCAAGGATCGATCAAGGGCGCACAGGTGTGGGTGCGACTCCTCGCGTGGGGCATGGCGAAGGTCGCGGCGATAGGCAGGCCAGCAACCCCCGGGGGAGTGGCGCAAGTGGCGGATCGAACTATGACTGCGCACGCGCGCGCGGGTGGAGAAGTTGTGTTTTCTCGCGCCACCCGCGCTACTTAGTCACTCATCCGGGTCCCGGTCGGGCTTGAGACCGAGCCCGGCGCGACGCCGGACACCGCCCGCGCCTTTGGTGCTTGGGTAGCCGCGCTTGTCCAGGGCGAGGCCGAGCGCGCGGGCGCTCATCGGTTCGACGCCCTCGCGCGGTGCCCACACGGTCCAGCGGGTGTGCAAGGCCTCGGTCGTTGCCGCGCCCTGCGGGTTGTCGACCTGGCACTCCTCGTCGAGGAACCGGGTGACCGCGTCGGATGCTCGCTGGTACGCGGTTGTCGCCTGCGTGACCTGCGCCGGGTCGCCCATACCGCCGACCTGATACTGGCGCCAGCCCTCCAGCGCCCAGGCCAGGATGGCGTCAGCGTCATGCCGCAGCCGCTCGCCGAGCCGCGTGTCGGGGTTGTCCCGGAAGGACACGTTGAACTGGATCAGGCGCACGCGGCGCCAGATGGCCGGATCGTCGCCCGAGACTCGCGGGAGATTGTTGGTGACCAGCAGCGCCGTATGCGACGGATTGAAGCTCACCGGGTTGCCGTATAGCGGGCGCGCGGTGATCGGATCCCCGCCGGTGATGAGTTTCATCAACGCTTCGGCCAGCGGCTGCTCGCGTTCGGTTTCGGCCACGATCACCAGACGGCGCCCGCGCAGGCCCATCAAGGCGGGGGAGGCCGCATTCGCGTTGCGCCTGGCGGAGGTGAACAAGTCGTTCTCGGCCGCGTAGGCGTAGTCGCCCAGCGCGTGCAAGATGGCGCCGTAGGCGACGCCCTTGCCGTTGCCGCCGGTGCCGGTCGCGATGGGCAGGATGTTCTCGCGGACCTCGCCGAGCAGCGCCAGCCCGATGACCCGTTGGAAGTACGCCCGCACCTCAACCTCGGGCAACGCCTGCTCGAGGAAGCGCTGCCACTGGGTACCGCTGGTGTGCGAGTCGTACAAGCCAGCCCGTGTCACCTTGGTGATCCGGTCGGCCGGGTCATGCGCGCGAAGCTCGCACGTGCGGAGGTCTAGCGTGCCGTTGCGGACGTTGAGCAGGTACGGGTCGCTGTCTAGGTCAGCGACGGTGTGGGCGAACGGCTCCAGTGCGGCTGCGATGTCGAGCACGCCGGCGATGCCTGCGGCTGACTCGCATTTGCCCACGTCTGTGCGGAGGGTCTTGTCGATGAGGCTGTCAGCGAGGCAGTCCCTAAAGACGGCAAGGACGGCGCGTTTGGGCTCGCCGCGTTGGCTCCCGGCCCAGCGTCGTCCGTCCCAGGCGTACCAGCCGATGCCATGGACGTACATCAGCTTGTTGGCGTTGGACTCGGCCAGTCGGTAGGCGATTCGCGCCTGGCCTCCGTGCACCATGCTGCCGACGTCGGCGCCGGCGTCCTGTGCACCGATAGCGGGCATCACGGGTGCTCACCACGCCGTGCCTGCAACTCGTCGTGAGTCGGCTGCGCCAACGTCGCCGTAATCTTGCTCGCCATCTGGGCCCAGGCCTCGGCCATCTCGTGCTCGACGCTCCAGCGACCGGCGTCGTAGCCGGTGGCATAGCCCAAGTGGTAGGAGCGCTCCAGCGCCGGCCCCCAGGCGTCGGCCAGGAGCTCGGCAGCACGCCAGCGGGGGTCCTCCGGACCCGTGAACTCGTCCGTGTCGACGGCGTCGCCGGTGTCCCGCTCCGGTATCGTGGTGAGGAGCGCCCTCGTCAGGTCCTCATTGGCCGCCTCGGTTCCGATACCGGGGCGGCTTTCGTTGTGTGGCGTCACGACGGCGCCGTTGGTCGTCTGTCCCTGACCACTTCCCATGCCCGGGGTCATGCTGCACCCCCGGTCGTCGGGATCGGCCGCAGTACGGCATCGATCTCGTTGAGGTCCACGCGAAGGGTTCGGGGACCGAAACGGTATCCAGTCAGGCGGCCTTCAGCGATGGCGCGACGGATCGTGCGGGGCGAGGTGTCGAGATAGTCCGCAGCCTTGTTCAGGCTGACGAGGCGACGCGACGGGGGTGTTTCGGGTGCCATGACGACAACTCCAGAAGAGTTATCGCCCGGTGCCTAACCCGGACGCCTATTTGCCCGTTGCGGACCGGCGCTTCGCCGAGATACTACTTCCAGAGATGACCCATTCCGTCTCGCCACGCCGTATGTTCTCCAGCATCTGTCGGTCGCTCAGCAGCGCGGTACGCCCGCACGCGCACCCGAAGCGCTGCATGCGTGCTGGGTCGAGCAGACGGCTGCCGGGCGTCCAATGCTCCTTCTCGCGTCCGATCGACATGAGCACACCTTCGAGCACGTAGCCCCCGTCGGTCTCGTTGACGGTGGACATGACGTGCCGGCGTCGTTCGCATCTGCCTGTGAGGACGATGCTCATGCTCAGTTACCTCCCGCGAGCAGTGATAGCGCCTCGGCTATCTGTGCGTCGCGACCCCTCGCGGCGTGCTGATAGCGCATGGCGGCTGCGGGAGTGGAATGCCCGAGCCTCGCCATGACTTCGGCGAGGGACGCGCCGCTCATAGTCGCGTAGACGGCGCCGGTGTGCCGCAGGTCGTGGAACCGCAGATCGGGCCGTCCAGCAGCCTCACGGGCGCGGGAGAACGGCTTGAAGATGCGCGCGGCGGGCATGTGCTTGCGCGGGTCGCTCGCGGTGGGGAACAGCAGCGCGTCTTTGCCGGTGACGGGCATGTTGCGTAGGTGCTCGCGCACGGCGGGGAGCACGTGCGGCGGTATCGCCACGTCCCGGGTTCCGGCGTCGCTCTTCGGGGTGCCGAGCACGGCGGTACCGCCTAGCCAGGTGACCGCGTGACGAATCCGCACGACGCCGCTACGCATGTCGATATCGCAGCGGCGCAGGGCGGCGATCTCGCCGTAACGCATGGCGC
Source organism: Chloroflexi bacterium UBA4733 (assembly GCA_002404055.1). The sequence continues at coordinate 829 of DHIZ01000278.1, read as the reverse complement.
ACCAGGCGGCGAGCAGTACCATCAGGCGGAGCCGCTCGGGCATCGCCGTGACGATCACGGCCAGCTCGTCCCGGGTCGCGGGTTCGGTCTTCGTGGTCCGCTTCGGTGCCTGCCCGGCGCCGCGGATGCGGCACGGGTTCGCGGGCAGCAGGTCGTCGTGTACGGCGGTCGTGCAGACGGTGCGTAGCACCGCGTAGGCGTGTGCCCGCTGGCGGGGCTTGCCGGCGTCCAGGCGTGAGTACCAGTCACGGACAAGGGCGGGGGTGAGTTTGTCCACCCGGTGCGCGCCGAGCGCCGGGAGGATCTGCCGGTCCAGCAGGCCGCGGTACAGCGCCACCGTGCGTGGTTTCAGTTCCCGTTGCCGTAGCCAGGTGTCGGCGTAGTCGGCGAGGGTGATCCGGGCGGCCGCCGCGGTCGCCTTACGTCCCGCGGGCGACGCCCACTCGTCGGACTCGGTGAGGCGGTGCTCGGCGGCCAGCCACGCTTCGGCGTCCAGGCGGGTGTCGAACGTGGCGGGCGCGGTGTGCCGCTGGCCGTCCGGGCCGAGGTAGCTGGCCTGGTAGCGCCTGCTGGGCAGCTTGCGGAGGTGGCCGAAGCCACGGTGACCCTGCTTGCCGGGCATCTGCGGACCCTCTCGTCGGATAGCACGCCGTGCTATCCACGTGCTATCCGTGAGTGTATTCCTGTCTGGTTGTGTCCACTACCGACACGCGGCCGGAACCCTCGATGCCGCTAGATACCCCAATAAATAAGGGGAAAACCGCCGGAAAACCTGGGGAGCGGGCGACGGGAATCGAACCCGCATAATCAGTTTGGAAGACTGAGACTC
>DHIZ01000035.1:726-4085 GCA_002404055.1 Chloroflexi bacterium UBA4733 | reverse complement strand
TCTCCGTGCTTGGGGCCAGACACACATGTCTGGCCCCAAGCCCCCATTCGCTATCCCAATTGGTTGACACCCGTCTTGCATCGGGTATCCTGAACGATACGGTGACAGCAGGGGTATCGCCCCCTGCGTGAAGCGGTTCACATGTCTTCACGTACCAGCCACGCCGAGCGGACAGGGGAATCAGCGATGTTTGGGGCAACAGGGCATCTTCCAGAACTCATTATTATCTTGATCCTGGGATTGGTCATCCTCGGACCCGGCAAGCTGCCGCAGGTCGGCGGCGCTATCGGCAAGACAATCCGCGAATTCCGCAAGGCGTCCACAGAGGGCGATGGCGAAGAGACGCCGCCGGTCGATGCGAAGACGGCCACCACGACTACGCCGGTCGCCACCATCGTCACACCGCCGACCCTGACGCCCCCCCCGCCAGTTGCCGGAGTCACTTCACCGGCGCCAGCGGCCGCCAAGCAGGATCGCAGCGAAGTCTGAGCCGCACCGGCTCAAGACCAGGCACGGGGCTTGTGAATGACGCATTCACAAGCCCTTTCTTGTGCCCGCAGGGGCGAGCAGCGGGTGAAGCAACCGGCGTCTCGGCCGTGCCCGCCTACTGCCACGCCGATCTGACCAGGGCGGCCACAGGTGCGCCGCCGTACGTCGGTCGACGGCAGGTGATGGCAATCGCTCCGGGACTATCTGGTGAGGCAGTCGCCCCGTATTCTTGCTGGACGGCGACACTGTGGCGTCAGGCGCAACCTCTGGCCGTTGCCGTGCGCAAAAAACGACGAGGGGCGCCGCCGGCGCCGTGCGGACATGAAGAGGGGTGTCGGTGAGCGTCTCTCGTCCTTCCCGCGCTGCGGCGGGTAGTCCGACGACCCGCCGGCCTACTGCTCGCCCTCCCCGCAGGTCGCCCCCGCGCCGGCCGACGCCGCTGCCCGGATTGCCGATCGCCGCCCTGGTCATCGTCCTCCTGCTGGGGTTTCTGGTCGTTCGTCATTTGCGCCAACCGTCCGCCCGCCCGCCTGTGACTACCCCGGTTGCGAGCGTGGCAGTGCAGAGCACGCTCTCTGCGCAAGCCGCCACAATAAGCACCACGCCCCCCTCCAGCAACGACCTGGCTCCGTTGGCTGCCAAGATTGCGGCGCTCACGGCGCCGTTGCAAGGCGCCTATGGCGTCTGGGTGGAGGACCTCCCCACGGGCGCCAGCACCGGCCAGCACGCCGAACAGCAGTTCGTGGCCGCCAGCGTGATCAAGTTCTGTATCCTCGTCGCCCTCTATGAAGAAAGCGCCAGGGGCCAGATCTCGCTTGACGACCAACTCACGACCACCGCCGCCGACATCCAGAACTACGGTACCGGCAGCATCCGCTATGACCCGGTCGGCGCCAGTTACACGCTGGCCGACCTTGCTCAGCGCGCCGCCAAGCAGAGCGACAACACGGCGGCCTACCTGATTAAGCAGCGGCTCGGCGAGCAGTACATCCAGGACCGGACGGCTGCCTGGGGTCTGACAGCTACCTCGGTCGCCCAGGATCAGACGACGCCGAAGGATATTGGGACACTCTTCGTAAAGGTCGCGCAGCGGCGAGTGCTCCCCGCGCCAAGTGCCCTCGCTGTGCTCGGACTCCTTACTGATACGGATTTCGAAGACCGCCTGCCTGCCCTCTTGCCAGCGTATGCCATCGTCGCCCATAAGATCGGCACCGAAGCAAACGGCGTGGTGAACGACGCCGGCCTGGTGGTCCTTCCCACCCGCTCCTACGTGATCGTCATCATGACGGACGGCGCCAATCCCGATCAGGCGATCACCGCCGAACAACAGATCTCGCAAGACGCCTTCCAGTTTGAGTCGACGTTGCCGTAGGGGTCTGGAGTACGTCGTATCATGAACGGTAGGGAGGGCCAGCAACATGGTGCGCTATTCGCCACAGCCGGTTGACGATGAGAACGCGCGACGGGAGGCGGAGACGCGGCTCTATCAGCCCCTGCAACAAACGCCCGCTGTGGAACCGCCCGAGGTCGACAGCACGCCGCCCGCCTACAGCACGAATGTCAACGTGATGGCGGGCGGCGCGCCTTCCGGTAACCAGCGGGCACTGGCTGCGGCGCGCTGCAACGCCGTGCTGATGTGGCTCTTCGGGCTGATCGAGGGTCTGATCGCCGTGCGCTTCATCCTCAAGGCGGTGGGCGCCAACGCGGCTTCATCGTTTGCTACCCTGACCTATGGCGTGACTGGACCACTCGTGGGGCCGTTCATCGGCGTGCTCGCTGCGCCCAGCATCGGGCCGTCGGTCATCGAGTTGCCGGCGCTGCTGGCAATCTTGATCTATTTTCTGGTCAGCTTGCTCTTGACGCGGCTGATTCGCATCCTCTTTATCGATCAGCCACAAGTGAGATAGCGTTCAGATAGCCACTGCCTGGCGCCATACTCGCGGTGCCTTGCACACCAGGAATAGGGCCGGGCAGCGGCTATCAGTCACACGATCTCCAGTTCCCTCCTGCCAGCGAGGCGACGCGAAGGGAACCAGAGACCCATCCAAACGCCCAGTTACAACCGGGCAAAGAACCGGCGAGCGCCGGCCACCGCGGAGGCCGCCAGGAGCAGGGCAGTGGCCAGGGCGGCCGGCGCCGATACCGGCGTTTCCGCCATGCCGCCGGCACCCGTGCTCGGCATGCTGGCAGGCACCACAGGTGCAGCCGTTCGCGCTGCCAACGTCGCGGTGGTTGGCTGGGTGGCCGGCAATTGTGCCGGTGTCTGCGCGACGGTCGCGCCGGCCACGAAGGAGATAATCACGAAGCCTTTGGGACCGGTGGTCGCGTTGAAGGTGGCGGTGCCGTTGACGGCCGACGCGGCCGTTCTGCTGGCACCGTTGACCAGCGCTATCGGCGGCAGCGGGCTGGTGAACTGCACCTGAATGGTGATCGGCTGGTTTGCCACCGCTGTACCATTCGGTTGCATTACGGCCACGGTGAAGCCGTTGCCGGTCGCGTTCGGCGTCGTGGTAACGACTTCTGCACTCGCCGGGGTCGTACCAACTACTGCCGAGCTCACGCCCGGCACTGACGCCAAAGGTACCGTCTGCGTCGTGACCTGACCCGCCGGTGCGGAGGTCGTGATCGGCGCATGTGACTCATCGGCGTTTGCCGTGCCGGCGTTACTGCCCGTACCCTCAGTAGCCTGCGTTGCGCTCTTAGCAGTCGTCTCGCTCGCCTTCGGGGTCTGTGTGCCGCTGCTGTCATTGGCGGCATCCTTGTCAGCTGCGGCCTTGGCCGCAGCGGCGGCGGCGTCCTTCTGCTCCTGCGCAGCTTTGGCCTTGTCGGCGTCCGTCTTCGCATTGGCCGCGTCCGTGTTCGCCTTCGCT
>DHIZ01000035.1:0-519 GCA_002404055.1 Chloroflexi bacterium UBA4733 | reverse complement strand
TCGCCTTCGCTTGAGCCGCGTCCGCGTCCGCCTTGGCTTTATCAGCGGCAGCATTGTTGGCGGCAGCCTTGTCGGCGGCGGGCGACGGCTGACCATTCTTATCGCAGCCAGGAGCCGTCTGGGTCTGTCCCTGAACACCTCCATTGGGCGGATTGGGCTCGGTCCTACCGCCGGCGCCAAAGGCGCAACCGGGCGCATTCGAGGAATTACCGTGACCAGTGCTAGTATCCGGGGTGTTCTGGTTCCCGGTGCTATTGCTGTTATCGGCAGCAGCCTTGTTGGCTGGAGCCTGATCTCTACTTCCCGAACTGTTGCCGTTCTTATTGCTGTCCCCGGAGTTGCCGTTGTCCTTGCCGTTGTCGTAGAACATGCCCATGGCGGGGGCAGACGGTGCGCTGGCGAGCAGATCGAAACTCTGGGCCGAACTCAGCAGAGCCCCAGAAGCGTGGCCACCCGGCGCGCCGGCTGCGTGCGCCACAGCGAACGGCGCCAGGGCTGTCATTTTACGCCCGATACTGC
>DHIZ01000169.1:44040-50783 GCA_002404055.1 Chloroflexi bacterium UBA4733 | reverse complement strand
GACTTCGCCGCGCGACTCGGCGATCGGCTTGCCGTTCTCCATGGTCAGCAGGCGCGCCAGTTCCTCCTGCCGGTCCCGCATGAGCGCGGCGGCCCTGCGCAGGATGGCCGAGCGACCATCGGCCGGCATGCGCGCCCAGGTGGGGAAGGCACGGTTGGCGGCTTCGATGGCGGCGCGCACGTCGTCGAGGCCGCCATCGGGCACTTCGGCGATCGGCTGCCCCGTCGCCGGGTTGCGAACCGTAAAGGTTCGCCCGGTCGAGCCTTCTTTCCAGGCGCCATCAATCAGCATGCGATAGGCGGGGGCGGTTGCGACGGCCATGTGGGAATCCTCTCTACTCCGAGTGTGGTGCTGCTATGATGATTGACGATTGTAACGCGGAGACAGCCGCGACTGCGGTCTTGGGATGGCCCGGCACAGCAGTGCGGTCTTTGGGCCGCAGACCGCAGTCGCGGCTCCACAGGGCCTTGCTAGACCGTTTTATGCCAGCCGCGGCGCACAGTTGCTATACTTGGCGAAATAACGGATAGCCAGGAAGGTCGATGCAGCATGGCAGTGACACGCGAGCGCCTGGAACAGGGCATGACCTACGAGCAGTTTGTCGCCGGCATGACAAAGCATCGCGAGCGTCTGCTGCAAAACGAGCAGGCGACCGTAATCGACCCAGCGGACCTCGACTTCTTCCGCCACTTGCCGGAGACCCTCGATGTCCTGGTCCTGGCAGAGGATGCGCCCGGCGACATCGCGGCCGGCCTGTCCGTCCTGGCGAAGCTGGCAAATGAGTCGGGCAAACTGCGTCTGCACCTCTTTCGGCGCGACCAGGACGACGACCTGATGAGCCAGTACCTCTTCCAGGGGCAGTTTCGCGCCATCCCTGTGTTCGTCTTCTTCGACCAGCACATGCGCGAACTGGGGCACTTCATCGAACGTCCACCCGCCTTCAATGCGCTGCAGGCCCGCGAGCGCCGGCGCCTCTTCACCGAGCACCCGGAGATGGGCGATCCGGCGACGCCGGGTAACGAACTGAGCGAAGCACAACGGCAGACCCGGCAGACCCTACTCGCCAGCCTGGATGCCACGCTCGCTCCAGAGCGCGCGCGCATGCTGGTACACGACCTGCGGGTGATTGTGGAGCACACGCCAGCTACCTGAGAGGAGGACGCTGGGAAGACTCGGCGGACCACCCAGCCGTGGGCCTACCCTGGAACAGCCGGCCGATGTCCAGGGGGACGCCGGGAAAGAGCGGGCTGTTGAGGACATCGCCGCGCCCGAGCGAGGCCCGCTCAACGTAGTGGCCGTCCACAAGGTCGAAGCGATGGAGCCGTTGCTCGGTGAGATTGATGATCCAGTACGATCGAACACCAAAGCGCTCGTAAATGGCGAGCTTTTCCGACCAATCGCGCTCGATGGAAGTCGGCGACAGCACCTCCATGACCACGTCGGGAGCGCCGTGAACGCCTGTGCCGGTGACGATGCCCTGGCGTACCGCGACCACGAAGATACCATCCGGCAGCGTCATGTTGAACTGGTCGAAGACGACGTCGATGGGGCCGGGGTAAAATGTGCCATGGTCGGCGTCTTCCACCGGCTCGAACAGGCGAGACAGGCGGCTCACCACCTGCTGGTGGGCCGGCGTGGGCGAGGCACGGGGCACCAGTTCGCCGTCCAATAGTTCGTAGAGGATGCCGTCGTCGGGCCTCCGGCACAGCTCATCGTAGGTGACCTTGCGTTGGGCAACGGCCATGGCGGACCTCCCTTCCTCCAACGAGATCAACCGTCGCGATCACAATGCCCGCGTCTCCGCCACTCGCTTGGGCAGGATCGGTACCTCCACCAGCAGTGTACCAATACCGTCAGCGAAACCGGCGAGGTCAGAGGTAATGCGTCAGGCCTGCTCACCGACAGCGCTACGATAGGATTGTACGTTGCCGACATTCCGTCGGCTGGCGTGATGAGGAAGATTGCCAATGGCGCCGTCTGAGCAAGTAACAGCCGAAGTCCTCCTGGTCACCGACTGCGTCAACGTCGGACTCCTGCGCTCTGGCGAGCGTGCCCTGGCAATTGATTGTGGGACTGGCGCCTTTGTCGATGACCTCGCCGAGGTCGGCACTCTTCACCTCGACTGGGTACTGGCGACGCACCACCACCGCGACGGCTGCTCGGGGCTGGCGCGCTGCCGTACCGCTGGCGCGCAACTGGCCGTGCCGGCGGCGGAGCAGGCGCTCTTTGACGCTGTGGAACGCCATTGGCTCGCGCCGGAAAGCCAGTTCCACCGTTACCGCCTGCAGCCTGGCGCCAATGTCCTTGCCACATCAGTTGCCGTCGACCGTGCGCTGGCCGGCGGCGACACCTTTGCCTGGGAGCAGTACGCCATCCAGGTCGTCGCCACGCCGGGACACACCGACGGCAGCCTCTCCTACGTGGTCGACTGCGCCGGCAGGCGCGTCGCCTTCGTGGGCGATCTGCTGTATGGCGAAGGGCAGTTCTGGGAGCTCTGGAGCCTGCAGGGTCCACCGCCCGACGACCTCGTCGGCATGCACGACTACCACGCCTTCTGCGGCCGCGGCCGGCAGGCGGTCGCCTCGTTAGAACGACTGCTACAAGCCAATGCTCCCGATGTGCTCGTTCCGGCGCACGGACCGCTGATCCGCGATCCGGCGGCGGCGTTGGCCGCGCTACGCCGTAACCTGGAGGCGCTGCTGGCCAACTATTACCACACGTCGTCCATGCGCTATTACTTTCCCGATTGGACGGCCCGGCAGTTGCCGGCGACGTCGCAGGTGTTACCCGGCCGGCTCGCGACGCCGCCGGCGTGGTACCGCGTCGCGCGCGGCACCATGCGCGCCATCGTCGCCGCCTCGGGGCGGGCCCTGGTTTTCGACTGCCCGGCCCCGGCGGCCGCCGCCGAGATCACGCGCTGGATCGCCGCCCGCACGATTAGCGGCGTCGACGCGGTGTGGATCTCGCATTACCACGACGACCACGTCGGCGGCATCGCTGCGCTGGTGGAGCAAACCGGCTGCGCCGTCTGGGCCCATCGCAGTTTGGCCGACGTGCTGACGCGACCGGACGCCTACGCGCTGCCCTGCCTGGACCCGACCGTCATTCAGCCGGATCGCCTCCTGGAAGAGGGCGAGCGTGTCGACTGGCAGGAATTCACACTCAGCGCCTACGACTTCCCCGGGCAAACGCTGCTGCACAGCGCCTTGCTGGTCGAGCAGGCGGACACAAAGCTGTTGATCGGCGGCGACTCCTTCACGCCGGGCGGCCTGGACGACTATTGCACCCACAACCGCAACCTGCTGGGGGCCGGACGCGGCTACGAGCGCTGCCTGGATCTCCTGGAACAGTTGCAACCCGATCTCCTGGTGAACATGCACGTACCCCTGCCCTTCATCCTGCCGCCGGAGTTCCTGGCTGAGGCCCGGGCGGCCCTGCGCGCACGCGAACGCCTGCTGACGGCCATGCTGCCCTGGGAACACCCGAACTGCGGGCTTGATCCCCAGTGGCTGCGCCTGTATCCCTATCACCAGACACTTAATCCAGGTTCGCGTGGACATGTCGAGCAGCAAGTCAGCAACAGCGCATCGACACCGCTGCAGATCCGAACAATCCTGAACGTCCCGGACGGCTGGCAGACGCCAGGTGGAACCGGCGGGGTGGTAGCGCCGGAAAGCGACGGAGCGTATACGATCGCGTTTTCCTTGCCGGCAACCACGGCTGCCGGCCGCTACGTCCTGACTGCCCAGGTATGGGTGAACGGACGTAACCTGGGCGACTGGGTGGAGGCGCTGGTGGACGTGCCCGACGCCTCCTAGATTGTGCAGACGCTGTATGCACAATCTAGGAGGCGTCGGGGGCCAGGAAGATGATGGGGCCGCGCCTCACTCCACCGAATCGCCTACACGCCAGCGCCCCGCGACGCCAGCCCCTTTGGCGCTACGGCTCATCGGCTGTCGTTGATGCGCATACGGACCTCCCGGGACTTCGACCGCTGTATCCGCTGCCAGATGGCCTTGTTCCAGGCCAAGTCGATCTTCCAAGTCGCGGATCGTTTGGTAGAGCGGATGCGCCCACACTGTTTGCGTGACGCGACCGCATGTCGCAGCAAGCAATGGATTCGCTGTTCCTTCTACCAACTGGGAAAAGGCGAACCAGCCAACGCGTTGGTCAAATGCTGTGATGCAGCGATCAAGGTAAGAGCGCTCGGTCGGGCTGAGGTCTTGCAACTCCAGAATCTGACCGTCTAGAGTCAGGTATCTCTCTATCATCACTGCCTCCTTGTAGTTACGACCAAACTCGTCATGGATCATACCCGCTTCATCCCGAGTAGTCCTCCCTCAGGGATCGGATACCACGCGCGGACGCAATACATCCGGTATCCCCGCCACTTTTATGTACAATGCCTTCTGGCCTGTCTCCAGGAGAATCCGGTCAACGGCCCTGAGCCAGACGGGAAACTGTGACCAACTTAATAACGCAACGACATACTGCCGACTGGTGTCGCGGTACGTCACCGGAGGATCGACCCCGCGCTCTTGTGGCTCAGGCAGATCAACCCAAACGCCTCGAACGTCGGATAGACGCGAAAATGCGCTAAAGTCCCGAATGAGCGACTCTTCCAGTCGCCGCCAGAACGACCGGGGGTACGGCACCCCATCGTTTGATCGGACGGGCACAAACGCAACCGCCTCGATCACCCGGCTATTCCTGGTCCTGCAAACTGAATGACGAGCATGTCTACAAGCCTTTCTGATATAGCCTGTCTCAGCAGCCTGCATATCGTGACAACATTGGCGCCGTCACTCCTAAGGCCAGACCAGGCCGGCGCCGGCAGCGGCAGTAGTTATGAAGGTGGCCGGCGCGCGGCCGAACCGTTCACGAAAGACTCGGCGCAGCGTGCGCTCCCATTGACCGGCGGCGCGACGTTCCATCAGGGTGACGGTCGAGCCGCCGAAGCCGCCGCCGGTCATGCGGCTGCCNNGTAGTCGTCGCGCAAGCTGGCGTGGGAGGCGTACATGAGCTCGCCCAGAGCGGTCAGGTCGCCGCTGCGGAGGGCGGCGACGGCGGCCAGGACGCGAGCGTTTTCGCTGACGACGTGGCGGCTGCGCCGGGCGACGCCTTCCGGCAGCAGCGCGGCATGTGCGAATAGTTGGGCGGGATTGATGTCGCGTAAGGCGCGAACTTCGGGCAGCACCGCCTGGAGGAGCCGCACGGCTTCCTCACACTCGGCGCGGCGCGCGTTGTATTCGGAAGCGACTAAACCGTGCTTGACTCCGGTGTCGGCCACGCCAATGACGTGATCGGCCGGCAGCAGTACCTGCTCGTACTGCAGGCTACGGCAGTCCAACAGCAGGGCATGGTTGCTGGTCGCCAGACCGGAGATGAACTGGTCCATGATGCCGGAATTGACGCCGACGAAGCGGTTCTCGACGCGCTGACAGAGGAGGGCGAGCGCGCTGGGTTCGCGCGTTACGCCGGCCAGCGCCAGCAGGGCAGTGCCCGCAGCCATCTCCAGGGCGGCGGAACTGGAAACGCCGGCGCCTAACGGCACGTTGCTGGCGATCGCCATGTCGGCGCCAGGGAGGGTGACGCCGTCCTCCGGCAGGAAGCGCGTCAGCCCTCGCACGTAGTTGCTCCAGGATTGGTCGCTGGAAGGGGCGATGGCGTCGAGTGACCATTGGGAAGCGCGGCGCAGGGTGGCGGAGTACAGGCGCACCTGGCGGTCGGCGCGCGGACGCGCGGCCACCAGCGTGTCGCGTTCGATAGCGATGGGAAAGACGAAGCCGTCGTTGTAGTCGGTGTGCTCACCGATCAGGTTGACGCGACCGGGGGCGCGGGCGATCAGCAGCGGCGCGGCGCCGAACTGGCGCACGAACAAATCGCGCAGGGCCTCCAGGCGCACGCTGAGCGACTCGGGGGACGTGGCGGGCATGCTGTGCTCCTCTCTGCCGGCAATGATACGGCAAGAGGCGCACGGCGCCCAAGACTCTCCTATCGGCTGATGCATGGCACGGCGACCAGGTGAGAACGGCAGGCGACCAGCGCGGCGACCGAGTAGTATACTGGCACAGATATTGTCCACCACGCAGGTGCAGTTGAGCGTAAAATGGAGGAGGTAGCAGATGGATATGCGGACGAGCGGCGAGGTGCTGCACGAAGTGCGGCAGGTGCTGCGAGATCGCAAGGGAGCCGGACTGTCGGATGCCGAGGTGGAGCACCTTTCGGCAGGTATCACCAAGGGCGTTGACGTCTTCTTGAACGCGCATCGCGAGAGCGAGTTCACGCTGGAACAGGTGCTTGACGCCGTTGACGGCCGCCTCCGGCTGGCCGGGACGATTGCGTCGGATACGGATGCCGCTAAGATGGACGCCATCCACGACGCGACCGACGCGGCAACGCATACTGCCGTAGACCGCATGAGTGCCTGAGCCGCTTATGATGATGACAGCAGAAGCGCCGGCGCGGGAGCCGCTGAACGCCTACGACATCGCGGTGCAGCAGTTCGACACGGTGGTCCAGCGCCTGGGCCTGGATGCCGGCATCGCCGCCATCCTGCGGCACCCGAAACGGGAATTGACCGTCAACTTCCCCGTAAAAATGGACGACGGCAGCATCCACGTCTTCACCGGCTACCGCGTCCAGCACAACATGATTCGCGGGCCGGCCAAAGGCGGCATCCGTTACAGTCCCCAAGTCACCCTGGATGAAGTCCGCGCGCTGGCCATGTGGATGACCTGGAA
>DHIZ01000169.1:0-43984 GCA_002404055.1 Chloroflexi bacterium UBA4733 | reverse complement strand
ATGTGGATGACCTGGAAGTGCGCCGTCGTGGGCATCCCCTTCGGCGGCGCCAAGGGCGGCGTCTGTTGCGACCCACAGGCCCTCTCCCAACGCGAACTGGAGAACCTGACCCGCCGCTACACGTCGGAAATCTCCCTCCTGATCGGTCCGGAGATCGACATCCCAGCGCCTGATATGAATACCAACCCGCAAGTCATGGCCTGGGTGATGGATACCTACAGCATGCAGAAGGGCTACTCGGTGCCGGCCTGTGTCACGGGCAAGCCGGTGTCGATTGGCGGCTCGGAAGGGCGGCTGGAAGCGACCGGCCGCGGAATCATGGCGATGACGCGCAAGGCCTGTGTGCATATCGGTCTGCCGCTGGCGGGGGCGCGCGTGGCGGTGCAGGGCTTCGGCAACGTGGGCAGCGTTGCCGCTCGCTCGCTCCAGGAGGCGGGCGCCAGCGTCGTGGCGTTGAGCGACACGGACGGCGCCATCTATGACGAGCGGGGGATCAACCTGGACCTCGTCCAGGCAGCCGTGCGCGAACGAGGCAGCGTCGTCGGCTATCGCAACGCTCAGCGCATCAGCAACGACGAACTGCTGACCTGCGCCTGCGACGTGCTGGTGCCGGCCGCCGTGGAGAACCAGATCACGGCGGCCAACGCCGGCGGTGTGCAAGCGCGCATCGTGGTAGAAGGAGCCAACGGCCCGACCACGCCTTCGGCCGATGCCATCTTGCGCGAGCGTGGCGTGCTGGTCGTGCCGGACATCCTGGCCAACGCCGGCGGCGTCACCGTCTCCTACTTCGAATGGGTGCAGGACCTGCAGTCGTTCTTCTGGAGCGAAGAGGAGATCAACGCCCGGCTCTACCGTATCATGGACCGTGCCTTCCAAGCGGTTCTGGCGATGAGCCTGCGTGAACGTGTTGACCTGCGGACCGCGGCCTACATGCTGGCGGTGTCGAAGGTGGCCGAGGGGTACATCCTGCGCGGGATCTATCCGTAGGCGCAGGCGCCTTAGAGGAACCATAGGAAATGGCAACTGACGCTCTCGGCCGCTTGACGAGATTTGCTGACGGGCAGTACCATGGTTTGTAAGGCGCAACACGTCAAATTGCTTGCTTCCGGTGAGGACCCTGGCGGTGACAACCTTTATTGAGGCGGCGACCCCGCCGCCGCCACGTCGCAAACGTTCGTTCTTCGCGCGGTTGCTGCGCTTACCCCTCAAGATCGTTTTGCTGGTCGTTGTCGGCTTCTTCATGGCGATCCGGCGCCACCCGCGAATCAGCACAAGCATCGTCGCCCTGCTCGTTGTAGGGGGCGGGGCGCTGTACTACTTCACACCGGCGGTGCTGCCAACCGGGGTGGTGTCGACGGCCAGCACCACGGCGGGCCTGAGTTCCGTGCAGGGGCTGCTGCCTTCGCCGCAAGCGCCGGTGCAGTTCTTCAAGGCACAGCAATCGGGCGACGCCAACACCATGTGGGGGCTGCTCAGCGACACATTCAAGCAAGGACTCAGCATGCAACAGTTGCAGGCCCAGTTGGCACAGGTCCAGCCCAAAATGGGGGTCATCAAGCATGTTTCCTATGTCGGCGGGGCCAAAGAGGTGGATGGCAACGGCATCTACCTGTACCTGCTGACGCTGGATCAGGGCGGGCAGACGAGCCAGGTGACCTACCTGTTCACGCTTGATCCACAAGGTAAAATAGTCAAGATCGAGTAGCGGCGGTACCTGTGCCACCGCCTCGTGCTTTGCCCCACGACCGAGTACATGGAAAGGACAACCAGCAATGAGCGTCAAAGCACCTCCTGGGCCGAGTATCAACCAGGCTGTCGACGAAGGGATGGACCGCTTTTTCGGCTGGTTCAGTAAGAATTTGGTCCGCGTCATCATCTTTTTCGCCATCATCGTCCTGTTTTGGGTCGTCGCACTGCCGCTGCTGGCGCGTTTCTCTTCGGCGTTGCCGACGGTGCTGGCGCTGCTCTTCCAGTTGCTCTTCGCTGTCTTCTTCATGATCGTCCAGTTTGCCGGCCTGATGTACTTCCTGGGGCGCCCGCGCATCTACTGGCTGGGGCCTGGTGAAGCCGGCGTCACCTATCAGGACTACCGGGGCAACCCGGAGGTGCTCGACGTGGCGAAGCGGGTGGTGGTGCTCTTGAAGGGCGTCAAAGAGTTCAAGCAGATGGGCGGCGAGCCGACACGCGGCCTACTGCTCTACGGTCCTCCGGGAACCGGCAAGAGCTACCTGGCGCAGTGCATCGCGACCGAAGCCGGGGTGCCTTTCGGCTACTGTTCCAGCGCGGGCCTGCAGAGCATGTTTATGGGTATGGGATCCCTGACTATCAAGATGCTCTATCGCAAGTCGAAGAAGCTGGCCCGGAAGCATGGCGCCTGTATCCTCTTCCTTGACGAGATTGACGCCATCGGTCAGCGCCGCGCCGGACAGCAGCCCTCCATGGGCATGGGCATGATGGCCATGGGCGGCGGCGGCGGCATCATTAATGAACTGCTGATGCAGTTGGACCCGCCGCCGATGGATCAGAACTGGCGTACCCGTATGCTCCGCCGGATGGGCCTGAAGAAGGGCAAGGCCGAGCGCATGGCCGTGCTGACGATGGGCGCCACCAACCTGGTGGAAACGCTGGACGAAGCGTTACTGCGCCCGGGCCGCTTCGACCGCAAGTTGGCGGTCCACCTGCCCAACGCCGATGGCCGTCAGGAAATCCTGGAGTATTATCTGGCGAAGGTATCGCACGAGGCGCTGCCGATGAGCACGATCGTCTCCGACACGATCTACTACACGCCGGCAGCGATGAAGCACATCATCAACGAGGCGTTGATCAACGCCCACTTCGACGGTCGCAGCGCTGTTTCCTACCGTGACATCAGCAAGGCGATTGACGTACACGAGCTGGGCTTGAAAGAGCCGATTCGCGGCATGGCGTTTGAAGAGCGCCGGATGCTGGCCTACCACGAGGCGGGCCACGCCTACTCCACGATGCGGCTCCAGCGCCGGGACCGCCTCTCCAAAGTGTCCATAATTCGCCACGGCGGGGCGCTGGGCTTCAGTGCGCACAAGCCGCTGGTGGAATATCACACGATGAACCGCGAGGACTACCTGGCGCTGATTGACGTCTCACTGGCCAGCCGTGCCGCTGAGGAGTTGTTCCTGGGCACCCAGTACAACGGCGTGGTGTCGGACTTTGCCCAGGCGACCAACATCGCCAACTGGTGCATCCGCGTGCTGGGAATGGACGGCACCTTCGCCTCCTCGCTCTCCCAGGCCGGGTCGAGCGACCCGCGCGCCCAGCGCCGCGTCGAGCGCATGCTGCGCTGGCGCTACATCAACGTCCGCAAGATGCTGAACACGCACCGCCTGGCCGTCGAGGCCATCGCTCAGGCGCTGTTGGAGAACGACGAGTTGCTGGGCGACGAGGTTTACGAGATCGTACGCCAGATCGAAGGCAGCGAAGCGCCGGTGCCGGGCCATCCGCAGGGCATCCTGCCCCAGAACATGGAGCAACTGCCGGCCTTCGTGGCGGCCAACACGGGGACAGCGGCAGGCGCTCCGGCCTTTGGCGGGGTCCACGCGGCCAGCGCAGATACCCGGGAGGAAGGGTAACAGGCTGACCACGCAGCTCCGAATATGGTAGGGCGTAGCGAACGGGAGGGGAGGCGCGATGAGCGTCGATACGGTCGCCATCGAGTGGCCTCCAGACCTGCTCGATGATGAGGAACAGGATGAACCGTTGGCCGGCCAGGACCACAACCTGACGATCCAGAATCTGTTCTATCCCCTCTATACACGGCTGCGCGGCCAGGACTGTTTCGTGGCGAGCGAGCTGCGAGTACACCGCAACCCTCGCAATCTGCACGACTACCGGGAGCCGGACGTCCTGGTGGCCTTTGGCGTGCCGGACCGTATCAGACGGCGCTACCTGCTCTGGGAGGAGCGGAAAGCGCCGGATTTGACGATTGAGGTGCTCTCACCAAGTTCCTTGGAGAACGGCGATCTGACTGCGAAGCGGGACTGGTATCGGCGAGAAGGCGTGCGTGAGTACGTCGTGCTTGATCCGAGCGGCGAATTCTTCCCCGAGCCCCGGCTGCAAGCCTGGCGCTTCCATGACCTCGCCAGCCCGACCTCCGCTGGCATGGATCACATGCTGGCCGACGCCGACGGCATCTTACGTAGCGCGCTTATCCCCATCGGTTGGATCGTCGAGGGCGAATGGGTACGTGTCATCGACTTGCAGACCGGTGAATTCTTCCCGCTGCTCTGGGAGCTCGAACCGCGTCTCCAGCAGGAGGTGCGCCAGCGCCAGGACCTCCAAGTGGCGTTGCAGGAGGCGGAGGAGCGGGCGCAGGCGGCTACCGAGCGGGCGAATGCTGAAGCCCAGCGAGCCGTTGGCGAAGCGCAGGCACGTCGAGCGTTGGAAGCCGAGATTGCGCGACTGCTCCGCCTATTGGAAGGACCAGGGCAAAGATAGGCAGGTGGCGCGGACGTACTGTGCTACGTCTTCTCCGACGAGGTCAGGCGCGACCGTACACCGGGATAATGGCGCCGCTGACGTCGGCCGCATCATCGGAGGCCAGGAAAAGGATCACACGGGCGATTGAGGCGGGCAGCACCCAGCGCTCGCGCTGCTGGGCCGTGGCGTGTACCAGCATGGCCGGCGTGGCGATGGCGCTGGGGGAAACTGCATTGACCGTCACGCGTTGCTGGCGATACTCTTCCGCCATTGCCAGGGTCAGCGTCTCCAGGCCGGCTTTCGCTACGCTGTAAGCGGCGGTGTTACGCCCGATGGCACGCGCCGCACGGGAGGAGACGTTGATGATGCGCCCGCCTCTCTGGGCGACCATGATGGGCAGGACGGCGCGTGAGGCGTGCATGGCGGTCAACAGGTTGGCGTCGAGCATTGTGCGCCACTCGTCGTCGGCGCTCTCCCCGATCGGCTTACCGCCAGCGTAGCCTCCGGCAGCGTTTACCAGGATGTCGAGCCGGCCGCCCCACTCCCGCAGGGCTCCGACAGCATGGTCGGTTGCTGCGGCATCAAGCAAATCCACCCCCAGAATAAACAAGGAGGCGTCTGCGCCGGAAAGCGTGCGCAGTTCCGCCAGGGCAGCATGGTGGCGCCCAACGGCAGCGACACGGGCGCCTTCGGCCAGGAAGGCTGCCACGACCGCCTGGCCGAGTCCGCCGCTTCCACCCGTCACGAGGGCCACACGCCCGGTAAAACGTTGTGCTTCCATGCGCTCTCCGTTCGGTTGTTGCCGCCGAGCCCGGCGGGGTTTGTGCGCGAGGGCGACCGCGCTTAATGCGCCCCCGTCTGGCGCTGCGCAATGGCCGCCTGCAAACCTGCAAAGGATTGGCGGCTGGAGGCTTCCCGGCTGAGGCCGTCACCGCGCCAGTGCGTTTCCAGAAGCACGGGGCCGCGGAAGCCATCGTCCAACAGGGTAGCAATCTGGCCGGGCATGTCGGCGGCGCCTTGCCCAATCGGCATCCAAGCGGTGAGGCCGGTGGCCGGGTCAACGATGCTGGCGTCTTTGCAGTGGACCGCCGCCATGTAGGGCTTCACGGCGGCGTAGCCGTTGGCGTAGGGGCGGCCGCAGGAGACGAAGTCGTTGGTCGGGTCCCAGAGGATGGAGAGTTCCGCCCGGTTGGTCAACTCCACGATACGCGCCGTATTGACGCCGGTGTTGTTCCAGCAGGAACGCACGTTCTCCAGGAGGAGGTGCACCCCTTCGTCGCGCGCAAGATCACAGGCCAGGCGTAACCCCTGCACGATGCGCAGGAGGACATTGTCGGGGATGCCGCCCCCATCGGGCAGGATGGGCGACGGGTTGCCAAGTCCGCTCATCGGTTCGCGCCGGAAGGCGAAGATGCGCACGGCCGGCGTGATGGCAACGTCGGCCAGGGTACGGGCGATGCGAGCGGCGCGCCGGATGGCGGCCATGTGCTCGGCAAACTGGGGGGAGTGCCGGAGGTCCGGTTCCACACTCAGTTCCAGTGCCTTGAAGGCGAGGGTGCTGACCGCGTCGAGGCGCAAGCCGTAATGGCGCAGCAGGTCGTGAGCGCGGGCGACCTCGTCCGGCTCCAGGCGGTCTGCCGGCTTCTCCCAGAGGGTATTGAGCTCGAGAACCTGCATGCCGAGGTCGACAGCGACCTGACAGACATGCTCAAGATCCTGGTCGATCTCGTCGCTCACGACGCCAAGGGGGAAGGGCGCCAGCACCGTCTTGCTCCTCCTCTGCCGGGCTACGTGTTCAGGAACGATATAATACTATAGAGTCAGGACTGCTCGCTACGGCGGTCCGCCTTGTGACGGACGTCGGGGGGGTTGCGTCTGGAGCACATTCCAATGCTGCAGACGGCGGGGATCAGCCAGTTCCATAGCGGTCGCGCGGTGCGTGTGGGCGGCCGTTGGGACGGGCCAATGAATGAGGGGCTGGTACGACGATTGAAGCAGGCGATAACACTGGATATACTCGGGGTACCGCGTGTCTGAGTGCGGCACAGCATGTAGCAAAGGACCACAGCGCATGACAGCCTCAGGGCGACCATTGTCCTCCTCTGCCATCTCCCGGCGAATGGCGCTCCGTTTGAGCGTCCTTGCTCTCGCTACTGGCGGCACGGCGCTGCTGGCGGCTTGTGGCGCCTCGCCAGCGTCCACCGGTACGGGTACGGCAACCACTGCGGCAAGCACGGCGGTCCTGAGTACACCCGGCGGCGCCGCGGCCACCAGCAGCGCAACGCCATCCGGCGTTGTGACCAGCGGCATCGCCACCTCGGCGGTCAAGGCCACCACAACCAGTGCGACCAAGGCCGGCGCAGCGACGGCGACCTCCAGCACCGTGGCGAACGTCGTGCCGAAGGCCGGTACCGTCAACTTCTGGGCCTATGTCTCGAACCCGGCGGAGGCTGGCCAATATGATGGCTACGCCAAGAAGTACGTTGCCGCCAACCCCGGTAAGCAGGTGGCCGTCTCGGGAACCGGCGGCGACTACTATACCAAGCTCCAAACGATGATGGCCGGCGGGGCGCCGCCGGACGTGGTGATGTTGAACAACATCGTCTTCCCCTCCTATGCCGCCAAAGGGACACTGCAGGATCTCAGTTCGCTCATTGCCCGCGACAAGTATCCCCTGGACGACTTCTACCCCATCACCTACGAAGCCTTCACCTGGCAAGGCGCCAAGCTCGGCCTCTCCACCGATCTGTATGTCGTCGGTTTCTACTACGTGCCGCAGATGTTCCAGGCTGCCGGCATCAAGGAGCCGGACGCCACGTGGACCTGGACCGACGTGCAGGACGCGGCGATCAAGCTCACCAGGCCGGACAAGAGCCAGTTCGGCATCCGCGTCTATAACGATTACGCACGCTGGTGCATGCCGGTCTGGGACTACGGCGCGGACTTTTTCGATAAGGACGAGAATCCCACCAAGGCGATGTTCGACCAGCAAGGGGTCATCGACGCCGTGAGCCTCTGGGTCAATATGATACAGAAAGACCATAGTTCGCCGACCGCCGCCGAACTCAAGGCGAACCCGCAGCTCGGTGGATTCTGGTTCGGCACCTACGCGATGGATCTGGTCGATGGGCCAACGATTCTGTCGCTCGTGCAAAAGAACAAGGCCAACCTGGCCTGGGCCGTGGCCCCCTACCCGAAGGGTCCCAGCGGCAAGAACAGCACTGCGGCCTTCCCGGACGGCCTGCAAATACCCAAGGGCAGCAAGGAGGTCGACAACGCCTGGACTTTCCTCAAGTACCTGGTCAGCCCGGAGTTCCTGACCACCTTCGCCGCCGACACCGGGCGCATGCCCAGCCGCAAATCGCTGGCTGAAGGCGCCGGCTACCAGAAGCCCTTCCAGGACGCCGGCGTGCAGCATACGGACCAACTGCCGGCTGCCGCCACCTACTCCCGCGTGGTCGCCAGCAGCGGCGCCAACCTGGACATCCGCAGTATTGCCAACAAGGAAATGGCGAAGTCTTGGGACGGCTCGCGGGCAGTCAAGGATAGCCTTCAGACGATTAACCAGCAGGTCCAGCCGCTGCTCGACCAGTTGGCGAAGTAGCCGCTGGGCGAGTACAGGCATTCTTGCAGCCTTGCCCGCTTGCCGCTACAATGTCGATCGCGGTCGAGCGGCTAAGGTTGGCGCTACCGGCCGCACCGGCAACGTTGGCCGGAGCGTCTCTAGAAAGGAACCATATCCATGGCCAAGGTACTGACGCGACGTAGGATCCTCCAGACCAGCGCCGCGACGATGCTCCTACTCGCCGGAACGGCTTTGCTGGACGCCTGCGGCGGCTCGGCTGGGACGACAACACTGGCCTCCGCCACGGCGTCCTCTGCCTTGAGCACCAGCGCCGCTGCCAGTGTCCCTGTCACGTCCACCGCTCCCGCAGCCGGCACTACCGTCACGCAGGCAACGTCCACAAGCGCGTTGGCGACCACCAGCAGCGCGGTAACGACCAGTCAATCGGCCGTCACCACCAGTTCGACCCCGGTGGCCGCTGCCAGCAGCGCTTCTGCCGCTGGCGTCCAGCTTCGCTACACCACCCAGAACACCAGTAAGCCGTTCTCGGTCGACGAAGGCGATATCGTCAGCGCCTTCGAGCAGCAGCAGCCTGGGGTCAAGGTCAACGTCGAACTGTTCGCGGGCCAGGACTTGCAGCAAAAGCTGATCGTGCTGGCCGCCGGAGGGACCTCGCCCGATGCCGCCGACATTGAGACCAAGTGGATGCCCGGCTTCTACGCCCAGGGGTTGCTGCTTGATCTGACCTCGTACGCCGCACGAGCGAAGATCGCCAGTGACACATACTTTCCGCAAGAATGGAACAAGGCGCACATCGGCGGCAAGTTGCTCACTATGCCGCTGGATCTCCAGCCCATCGTCATCTTCTACAACAAGGATGTGTTCGCCGCTCACGGTGTGGCGCTACCGCCCGCGAAGTGGGGCGATCCTACCTGGACGTGGGATGAGTTGGTCACACGAGCGCAGAAGCTCACGACCGGCACTGGCGCCGGCAAGACCTTTGGAGTGAGCTGGCCCCTCGACTGGCGCGACAGCCTGGAGACCATCTGGGGGAACGGCGGTACGATCCTCAACGCCGATCACACCAAGTCGACGATCACGATGCCGGAGACGACCGATGGTTTCCAGTACCACGCCGACCTGATCAACAAGTATCACGTCCACCCCAACGCCGATGAGGCGAAAGCGCTCGGCGATACGCTACTCGCGTTTATCGACGGCAAAATCGCCATGTGGGCAAATAACGTCACGGAGGCCTTCTATATCGCCGCCAAGAAACAGGATGTCAACTACGACATGGCGCCCATGCCGAGCGGTAAGGCGGGAGCGTTCACGCGCAATCCGGCCGACTCGGTCATGGTAGCGTCTGGCACGAAATCGCCGGAGAATGCCTTTGCCCTAGCGGCATTCGTCACTGGCCAGGTCGGCGAGAGCCAACTCGTCGCCAAGGATGGCCTGGGCGTACCGCCGTTTCGCAAAGTGGCGGAGTCGAATGATTTCCTCAAGCCACAAGTGCCGGGTACGGTGGGCCGCAATTTCCAGATGGTGCTGGATATGCTGGAGAACAACCACTACCAGTACACGCCCGTCACCACCATCTATCCCAAAATGGTCGCCCTTTTTACGCCCATATACAGCCAGGTGCTGCAAGGCAAGATCAGCGCCGTCCAGTTTGCCCAACAGGTTGATGGTCCGCTCAATGACCTGCTCAAGCAGGTTCCGGATATCGCCCGCGGCTTCCTCGGCGATTAGAGCTTACGAAAGGCGTGAGTACAGGACGCCACCAGCGCGAGGCAGTTGCAGGACCTCGGGGGGCGCGCCGACAGGATGCGGTTGCCATGGCGCCGCTGCTGAAGGCGTCAGTGGCAAGGGGGCAGCCCCTCAGCGCCGCGGAGCGTATCGAGGCGGTTGCCCGCGCCGAAGCGACTCGCATGGTTGTGCAGAACCTGGAAGATGGGCTCGGACGGTGCAAGACGCTGGTGCAGGAGTTGGCTCACAGGGCGTAGCGATAGATGTTGGCCCCGCAGGCAAAGTAGAGTCGGTCCCCCGTCAGGGCGAAGCCGGCGGTCACCGGCTCGGGCGCCTCCGCCACCAGCCGAACCTCGCGCGTGGTCGGGTCGATCCGGAAGACGCCCCGGTTGGCAAGTCCCCAGATGCCTCCATCGGGACCGAGCGCGACGCTGTTGTAAGGAACACCGCGGAACGGCAGGGGCGCCGTATGCATGACTGAGCGAGTGGTAGCATCGAAGGCGAAGAGCGTCTCGCCGCCGGCGATGCCGAAGATCAGTCCATTCGGCGCCTGAAGGAGATCGGTCAGTTCCCGAGCGCCAGGCACCGGCGCCGTCTCAAACAGCTTCTGACGCGAACGGGGATCCCAGAGGAAGAGCCGCGCCTCCGTCTGTGTGGGCCGGCTGCCCCCGCCGCCCCCAACGCTCGTGCCGCCGGCAATATAGTCGCCCGCCGTTGCCAGGGTGACGACACTCTGATCGCGTACCAGATGAAGGTAGCTGTCGACTTGGTTGGTGGCCGGGTCCCAGACGGTGAGCGGGCCGCCCAACTTCCCGTAGCCGGAGACGGCGCCCAGGTACACTGCGCCACCTGGTCCCGCGATCATTGCCATGGGACGCCAGCTACCCTCCTGGTCTGGATAGGTGACCAGCAAGGGATTGCCTTCGGCCCCGCTGGCGGACGCGAAGGGACGATGCGGGTCAAAGCGCATCAACGGGGCCAGTCCGGAGTAGGCGGCCAGAAGCAGGTCCTCGCCGTAGCGCAGCAGGCTATAGAGCTCGCCGCCGCCGACCTGACCAAAGTAGTGTTGCGTACCATGTTGCGGGTCGATAGCAAAGAAGTGGGCCGGCAGGACGGCGCTGCCGTAGAGCAAATCATCCGGGCCGGGGGCGAGCCGAAAGACGCGGATGAGTCCGCCGGCGTAGCGCAGCGGGCCGATCGTCTGAACCGCGCCGTCAGGCCGGTGCAGGCGTACCCCGCCGCCGCTCGTGTCGACCAACCGGCCATCGTGCAACCGGTTGCGCGGCACTGGCCCCACTACCTCGGCATCGGTCACGGGCTGCGCCTCCCAGCGCGCAAGCCGGAACCACTGACCGGCGACCTGGGCATAGACGCGGCCGTCGGCCCCGCGCTGGACGGCCGCCGTGCCGGTGCTGCGGTAGACCTCCGGCAGCAACTCCCGGTGTGTACCACTGGCGACGTCGTAGGCAACCACACCAGCGTGGCTGGTGCCAATACCGATGTAGACAAAGCCGTCGTCACTTGCTGCTACAGAGCGAGCGTACTGCTCTTCGTCATCCATCCGGCCCAAATCTTCGCTGTGTCCTGTCGCCGGGTCGAAACGCACCAGCCCGGCCGATGGGTAGGTACAGCCGTAGAGCCGTCCGTCGGGCGCCGCGGTGAGCTGCCAGATGTATTGCTCGTGCGGACTGGGCTGCCCGATGTCCTCCAGCACGCCGCGCCGCGGATCAAGGCGGAAGAGGTGGGCGTGCGGCAGCGTGCCAATGTAGAGGTTGCCGTCGGCGCCAAGCGTCATCCCCCAGGCGCCATACTCGGTGGAAACGGGGCTGGGGAAGACCCGAGCCTCGCCGGTCGCCGGGTCGACGGCGACGATTTCCAGGCTGGCGCCGGTATAGATGTAACTTTGGTAGAGGCGCTCGCTGCCGGCCTCGGGTCCAGGTCCTACCAGCTCCACCAGCACGCCCCCGCGCTGGCGAAAGGTAGCCAACTGCTCAAACATGCGTATGGAGTGCGATCCTCATTGTTATCTCTCCTCGTATATACTGGGTCAGAGCGGCCTTGCTAACCGCTCAGTACAGACTGACCGTTCCGGACGTGGGGATTACCGGGCGCTGGGTGACTCAGCTTGGGCCGCCCAGGCACGGAACAATGTGGCGTAGAGTTGCAAATACTCCTCAGGGGGCGGCACTTCTTGCTCCACCTCTGACGAAAGATAGCCGGTGTAGCCGTCCCGCACCAGCAGGCGAAACAATTCCGGGTACGGGAAACTGTCCGTCAGTGCATGCATGTGGACGTGGCGGACGAGGGACCGCACCTCGCCGTAGGTTGCTGCCACCGACCCGCCGACGAGATCACGCTGGTCACAGTTGTAGACAAGGCCAACCCGGGCATGGGCGGCGTACTCCGCCGCTGCACGAGCGAAGCCCCAATAGTTGAACTGGCCATGCATCTCGAGCAGCACGTCGACGCCATACGGCTGCGCGAACGTGCCGATCTCGTGCAGTGCCTCCCCGACATAGTGCAGCACCTCGGTGCGATCGGGAGCAGCTTCTCCCTTCGGCATATCATTGCCGAAGACCCGGATGCGTCCACAGCCCACCTCGACCGCCAATTCAACGTAGCGCTTGGTCTGCTCGACGACCTCCTGCCGTCGATGGGCGTCCGGTGTGTCGAAGCGGGAGCCGGTACCCAGCGCGGCGACCGCGAGGTAGGCATCCTGGAGTTGATTGCGGATGGCGCGCCGTTGTGCCGGTGGCGCCTCCAACTCGACGCCGTGCCGGTGCCCCGCATCCACCCGAAACTCGATGGCGGCAAACCCACTGGTCCGGGCCACGTCAATGATCTTGGACAGTTCCCAACTGCGCGCCATCTGGTAGGTGAGCAAGCTCAGTTTCATCCGTTACCCCCTATTGCCCCGTCTTCATGCCGCTTAACTTAACACAACTCTCGGGTCGTCCGACTCTCGCCGCACGGTTCGCTCGTCCACGGGCACGAAGCCCCGCTGCAGATAGCCGGCCAAGCGAGCCTCCTGGCCAGGCAATACGCGAATCTCTAACTCGTAGGGAGGGGCCACGCGCAGCGGTGGAATGGCCCTGGCGCGCACCCGTCGGCACGCCTCCGCTGCTCCCGCGCGGATCAGTTTCTGCGCTCGGCGGGGCGATACTGACCGCGCCGCTTCCAGCCCGAGGCCGACCTTGGTAACCACGCCCACCAACGCCGGCGCCAACGTCTGCGCCTCCGCCACCGCTTTGTCGTCCCCAGACAGGAAGGCGGTAGGCACGCCGAACAGGGTCCCCGCCAGGATCGCGTGCTGGGCAAACTCGCCGATTAGCTCGCCGTTCAACCGGTAGTACTCAATCGTTCGCGAGGACTGGGTATGCGCCAGCGGGGCCGCCGGCGTTCCCGCCATCGCATGCTGTCCGACGAAAAAGAGGGCATCGTACGTCTCGTCCAGGCAGGCAAAGGAGGGGCGCCTATATCCGGCAATCAGTTGCGCCTGCTCGTGGAACAGTTCATAGTCGATGCCGCCGGAGCCATGTCCATCCAGCACTACCACCTCGGCTGCCGCATCGACGTCGAGAATGCCGTCCACGCAGGCGTTGACCTCCCGCGTCAAGAACCGTTTGGCCTGGGCGATCCGCTCCGTTGCTTCGGGGAGACGCGTCTGGTCAAAGGAGAACACCATCGCTGGACCTTCCAGGTCGGTAATGACGTAAATCTTCATGGGGTTCCTTTTCAGACCGCAACTCGTAGAGCGGCTCGCGACAGAGACGTCGCGATTATCGCACATCGCCGTAACTCCCCAATGCCCTCGGCCGGGCGGTAGCCGGCAAAGGCGCGGCGGCGGTCCAATAGTGGTCGGTCCCGCTGCCTGCTCATGCAGGACTGTACCCCGCCCGGCGTGCGTGCCACTCGGTAGTATATGATGGCGGCAGGCAATGTTGGTATGAATCGAGGAGAAAGCATGGCCACCGAAACGCGGCTGGCGCCGCTGCGCACCGCGCCCTTCCCCGGCATCAACGACCCGAACGGACGGACGCTGGGCGACGAGGAAATCGCCTTGCTCACCGAAGTGATCACGTCGCCGATTACCGATATGGGTACCGTGATTCCGATCTTGCTCCAGAATTGCGTGCCGGTGTTCGCCGATGTCGACCCGTTCACGCTCTGCATAGACCCGGCTGATGTGGAACGGCGGATTACTGCGCGGACGCGCGTCATCATTGCCTATCCACCTGGTCGGCAACGCCTGCGACCTCGAAGATATCCCGGTGGCGACTCGGCAGCAGGTCAGGCGATTGCTCGATCCGTCAAACTCGTGAGCCGCAGGTTCGGATGGCAGGAGACAGCATGTGAAACCGCAGCCTGAGGAGCCAGGACTGTCTTGTGGTCTGGCCCGGCGGGACATTACGCCGTCGGCGGGCATCGACCTCTCCGGCTTTCTGGCCCGCGGCGGCCCCTGTACCGGGGTCCACGATCCGCTGACGGCAACGGCGCTGGTGGCGTCAGACGGCGTTGCCCGCGTGGCGCTGGTCTCCTGCGACCTGATCGGCCTGGGGTCGGCGCTCGTGCGACGCCTGCGAGCGGCGGTCGAGCAGACCACCGGCATCCCGGCGACGCACCAGATGTACGCCTGCACGCACACGCACGGCGGGCCGGAGACGGGCGTCATCACCAGCACGGGGGCGGCCGATCCTGCCTATCTCCTGCGCCTGGAGCAGACGCTGACGGAGCTGGTGGCGGAAGCCGCCGGTGCCGTCGTCCCGGCACGCTTGCGCTGGCAGCGGGGCCACTGCGCCGTGGCAATCAACCGCCGGGCGCCGACGGGCGAGGAAGGGCCGGTGGACCGCGACCTGGTGGTCGTGGCCATTGCGGATGCTGCCGGGCGGCCGCTGGGTACGCTGCTCCACTATTCCTGCCATCCAGTGGCTGCCGGCGCCGAGAACCGACTGGCCACGGCCGACTGGTGCGGCGTCAGTCGACGTTTCTTGGAAGCAGCCGGCAGTGGACCGGTGCTCCTCATCAATGGCGCGGCTGGGGACGTCAATCCACGCATGACACAGCGCGGCTTTCCGGCGGTAGATGACGCTGGCCAAGCGATTGGCGCGGCCGCTCTGGCGCTGTGGCAGCGGGCCGTAGCCACCGCTGCCAGCGACGTGGCGGGGGTGCAGGCTCTCGTGCCGCTCACCTTCCAGCCCCTGGCAAGAGCGGAAGAGGTTGTCGCGCTCCAGCAACAGTGGCAGCACATCGAGCGCAGCGAACCAGCGGAGAGCGTCGCCTATCGCGGCGCAGCGGTTACCCACCGCGAGCACAGTCGCCGGCTGGTCCGTCTGCACTGGGGCTCCGACCCACTCCCGTCCTACGTCGCCGAAGTGCAAGCGCTGCGGATCGGGCCGGTCATTGTGGCGGCGCTGCCGGGCGAGTTCTTCGCCAACTACGGCCGGCAGGTCAAGGCAGTGCTGCCCGAACTCCCGGTGCTGGTGGCCGGTTGGACGAACGACAACCTCGGCTACTTCCCGACGCGCGACGCCTACCCGCAGGGTGGCTACGAGGTTGAGATCGCCTATCGCTATTATGGCTACCCAGCCGCCTGGTCGCCTGAGGCGGGGGAGGCGATAACCCGCCAGGCCGCCGAGCTGGTGCGACGACTGGCCGGCAAGTAAGAAGGAGGGAAAACGATCATGGTCGTGATGCAGGCGGCACTGGCCCTGGAGGGCGGCACGCCGGTCCATAGCGGCGGCTGGCCGCGCTGGCCGGTCTGGGACGAACGGGAGGAGCGCGCATTGCTGGAGGTGCTGCGCTCCGGCGCCTGGGGCATGACGCAGGGGAATGCGGTAGCCGAGTTTGAGCGGGCCTGGGCCACGTTTCAGCAAGCGCGCCATTGCGTGGCGGTCGTCAACGGCACGTCGGCGCTGGAAGTGGCGCTGCGCGCGCTGGAACTCGAGCCGGGCGACGAGGTAATCGTGCCGCCCTACACCTTCGTCGCCACCGCCGCCGCCGTGCTGCTCGCCGGCGCCTTGCCGGTCTTCGCCGATATCGACCCGACAACCTACGAGCTTGACCCGTTGGCGGCCGAAGCGGCCATCACGCCGCACACCCGCGCCATCGTCCCAGTCCACATCGCCGGTTGCCCGCCGGACATGGATGGCATCCTGGCAGTGGCGCGGCGCCACGGGCTGCGTGTGGTGGAGGACGCGGCGCAAGCGCACGGCGCCGAATGGCGCGGCCGCCGCGTCGGTGCGCTGGGCGATTTGGGTACCTTCAGTTTCCAGGCCAGCAAGAATCTCAACTCCGGCGAGGGCGGGGCGATTGTCACCGACGACGAGACGCTCTACCGCCGCGTCTGGTCGCTGCACAATGTAGGCCGCGCGCTGACGGAGCACTGGCGCACCAGTGGCTGGTACCAGCACGACCTGCTCGGCTTCAACTATCGCCTGACTGCCTTTCAAGCGGCGCTGCTCATGGCGCAAATGTCCAGGCTGGAAGGGCAGATGGCTCGTCGAGAACAGGCTGCTCAGTTGCTGGACCGGGAACTGGCGACGATACCCGGCATCCGGCCCCAGGCGCGCGATCCTCGGGTCACCGCCCACGCGCACCACCTGTACGTGCTGCGCTACGAGGCGGCGGAGTTCGGCGGTCGCCCTCGCGAACCGTTCCTGAAGGCGCTGCGTGCCGAAGGCATCCCGTGCAGCCCCGGCTATACCGTGCCGTTGCACCACAGCCCGGCCATCGTCGACGCGATCCAGGCGCTGTGTTCCCGTCTGGGCCGGCAGGATGACCGGCTGCAGCAGCCCTTGCCGGTGGCGGAGCGTGCCAGCAGTGCGGAGGGAGTCTGGCTCACCCAGTCCATGTTGCTGGCGGAGCAGCAGGACCTGCAACACATCCCCGAGGCGGTGGCCAAGATTCAGCGGGCGTGGGGGCAATAGACTTGAAGCCTGCCCGTGAGTTATGCACGCTCACCACTCACCACCGTCCGCTTGCCACAGCAGCAATATTCATATACAATCGTTGCTGCGCCGACGCGAGAGTCGGGCAGCGCGGCGTGTTGGATCACCGCCTGTCGGTATGGTGCCGGCAGGTGGTTGCAGATAAACTCGGCCGGACTGGAGGGCGCGCGCTGACACTCATACGTCTCCCTGCCGGCTATTACCAGCAGTTCGACGCCGATTTTGCCCTGCCTGTCCCGGGCGAAGGCTATGGTGGCTGGCAACGCGCCGACATCGAGATCGCCCCCGAACACACGGCACTGGTCGTCATGCACGCCTATGATTGCGGCAGGCCCGAGGAGTATCCCGGCTGGCATCGCGCTGTGGAATACATTCCGCGCGCCCACGAGATCAGCCGTTCGGTGTTTCCTCCGCTCCTGACGGCAGTGCGCTCGTCTCCGCTGGCAGTTTTCCACGTCGTCGGCGGTGGCGCCTATTATCAGGACCTACCGGGCTATCAGCGGACCGTCGCCATGGCCGAAGCCGAGCCGCCACTCGCTCAGGTTCCTCGCGATGCCGTCCGGATGGCGCTGGACGAGTTCCGGAGCGAGCACGTCTTCCCAGGTAACCATAACCGGCAAGACATCGGGCGGGGCGTCCAGCACATGGACTTCCTGCCCGAAGCACGACCGCTCGCCACAGAAGGAATCGCCGCGACGACAGCCCAACTCTATGCCCTCTGCCGGCAGCGCGAGATCAATCACCTGATCTACATCGGCTTCGCCATCAACTGGTGTTTGCTGCTCTCTCCCGGCGGTATGGCGGCGATGCAGCGCCACGGTCTGCTCTGCTCGACGATCCGCCAGGCCGTGACGGCAGTCGAAAACCGGGAAACGACGCGCGAGCAAGGCGCGAAAGAGATCGCGCTCTGGCGTGTGGCGCTCGCCTTCGGCTTCGTTTTCGACGCTGAGGGCATCATTGCAGCGCTGAACGGTCCACTTGGCGCGGGCGACGACGCAGCGCGGGCCACGACGTGACCGCGCATGCATCCCGGCTGCGCACGCCTGAGGAAATAGGCAGGGCGCGCGAACGCCTCCAGATGTCGCCGGCGGCGCGGCGGGTTATGGTAACGATCCTGGCACTGGCGACTCGCTGGGCGGCAATTGACGACGCCACCCTGCGCGGGATGGTTCCGCCGCCGGAGGCGCCGCGGGCCTTCAACACCTCCTTCGAAGGCTGCCCGATCCACGGACGCGAACTGTTCGTTCACGGCAACTACTCCTGGCGCTTCGACCCCTTCGCTGCTCCCTGGAAGCTGGTCTGCCCCGTTGGCGGCGAGGTCTACCCGAGCAACGACTTCGCGGCGTTCCTCGCCGGCGGCCTGCGGGACCGGCGCTTGCTCAGCGGCCCCTACGCCGATGATGGCTGGGGCTGGGCGCCCCCCGCCGGGAAGCACAAGCACTGGTTCGTCGCCTATTACTGCCATTGGTTCTGGAAGGACCACCTGATCCCGGCGGTGCTGTCGCTCGGCCGCGCCTATCTGCTGACCGCCGCGCCGCGCTATGCCCACAAGGCCGGAGTGCTCCTCACGCAGATTGCCCGCGACTACCCACGGATGGACCACAACCGGCAATCCCGCTATGCCGCCGAGTACGTGCCCTCCTACACGGGCAAGATCGTCAACGCCATCTGGGAGACCGCCACGGCGCGCGACCTGGCGGAAGCCTGGGATGCCGTCAGCCTGGCGGTAGCGGAGGATGCGGCACTGGGCCCGGAGTCGGTCGATCTGGTCGAGCGATGCCTCCTCCGCGAAGCGCTGCTGGCAATTCCGCAGCGACGCATCCTGGGCAACTACGGCATGCATCAGGAGACCGCCCTCTACCTGGCCCTCGCTCTGGGCGATCCGGAACAGGCAGCGGCGACGGCCCGCGACGTGCTCTCCGGCTGGCCCGGCATGGACGGCTTCCAGTACGAAGGCGTCCTTGCCGTTCTCGCCAACCTCTTCAGCGCCGAAGGCATCAGCTACGAGACCGCGCCGGGCTACTGTTCCATCCCCAGCGAACTGCTGCCGAAGTTGGTGCTGCCGCTGGAACGGCTAAGCGCGCTGGCCGGGGCAAACGCCAAGGACCCGGCGCCCGCCGACCAGACGGCGCGCCTGACGGCGCTCGTGCAATGGCCGCCGCGTCTGGTGTGCCTGGAGCGCTGGACACCGGCAATCGGCGACTCCGGGGGCGCGGCGCCATCCGCCATCGTCGACGTCAGCGCCGCCGCCCTCCGGGCCGTGTACCGTCAGACCCACGAGCCGGATCTGGCTGCGCGCTTACGGGCACGGGGAACAGGTGACGACGGATTCCAGCAGTTCGAGGACCTGTTCGCGGAGCCCCTGCCCACCGGCGCAGCGGAGCAGGCTACTCCGGCAGCGAGCGCCAGTGACGTCTTGACCGACTACGGCCTGGCAATTCTCCGGGCAGGCGCCGGGACGACTGCGACGGCGCTGTCGTTCCATTACGGCCGCGCCAATGCCGGCCACGCCCACGCGGACCGTCTGAACGTGGAATTCTTCGGTGGCGGTCGCAAGCTGGTGTCAGACCTCGGCTATCCGCAATTTGCCGCTGAAGATAAGACGGCGAACGCCTGGGACCGCAACACCGGCAATCATGCGCTGGTCGTCGTGGACGGCCGGCGCCAGACGAGCCAGAACGGTGGCGAACTGTTGCTTTTCGCCTCCTCGCCCTGGCTCCAGGCGGTCGCCGCAAACGCCCCCGCCTATGCCTATCATCAGGTTGACCGCTACGAGCGCACGGCGCTGCTGATTGGTGAGGGCGTACACAACCCGGCCTATGTCGTGGACGTGTTCCGCGTCCACGGTGGCTCCCGCCACGACTACCGTTTGCATGGGCCGGACCTTTCCTGCCGGGCAGAGGGCATAACGTTTGGCGATGAGCTGCCGGGCACTCTCGCCGGTTCCGATATTCCCCTGGGCCGGCTCTGGGACGATCCCGCCCTTGAGGAGCCCGACCGGACGCGCTCCTTCGGTAGCTACGAGGGGAGCGGCGACAGCTTTCTGTACGGCATTCAGCAAGCGCAACCGGCGCTGGAACCCTGGCAGGTGTGCTGGGGTGACGGCGCAGGGCTGGCCGTTCACGTTGTGCCGTCGGACTACACGCAGGCGTTCCTCGCCTGGGGCGACGTGCCGCGCCGCCCCGGCAATCCCGCACGCTTCCGCTACCTGGTGCTGCGCCGGGAGGGCGCAGCACCGCTGTCGTCCACGTTCGCGACGGTGCTTGAGCCGCTCGTCGGCGGGCCAGTCATTCGGACGGTCAACCGTCTCGATACGGGCAAGGAGGGGCAGCTTGCCCTGCGCATCACGCATAGCGGCGGTAGCGACGTCGTCCTGGCCACCGATCCCGGCGTCCCGCTGGAGGTGGCGGGCCTGATGCTGGCAGGCCGTCTGGCGGTGGTGCGCTTCGACGCAGCCGGCGCCGTACACGCCGCCTACCTCTGCGGGCAGTCGCTTCGCGTGCCAGGCGTCGCCCTGCAGGCACACGGCCCGCTACGCGGCGTCATCAGCGGGATGGACAGGGCAGGGCAGCAGCTAGAAATCACGCTCGCCGGTGTCGTCCGCGTGACAGACGCGCTCCCTGCTCAGCTTGCCGGAACTGTCGTCTCGATCGCCGGCAACCACCAGCAGGCGCTGGTCAGGTCGGCTGTCCGGATTGGGGAGCGCACCGTGCGCCTGATGCTCGACCGGGGTGCGCCGGTTGGCCAACTCGCCGTGGACGCGGTGACCGGCACAACGGTCACGACGCGCACCACCCTCTATCCGGCGTTCCGAGGGCGCGACGATATCGGACGGTACCTGGAAGGCGCCTGGCTACAAGCGGACGGCATCACCAGACGGGTGCGTTTGGCCCGGATGCGACCTCCCCAGGGCCACACGCTGGAACTTGATGCCGCGCTCGACTGTTCCTCCGGCACGACGGCAACGCTGCTGGCCTGGGACCACGGCGCGGAGGTCCGGCTGGAGCCGGCGGTGTGGTGGAGCGGCGTCGGGCCTACGCCAGGCTGACGCAGCCGCAGCGGCCGGCATTCTCGGGCGCGGCCGGGCTGGCGGCGGAGGCAAGGTGCAGTTCGACGCCGGCGGTCGGCGTCAGGATGCCCTTATTGATGAAGATGGCGGCCTGGTTGGCGTAGGTGTTGACATCAATTTTGCCGCTATTGAAGTCGGCATAGAGCGGGTTGATCTGCGACAGCACCTTAGCCCAGTTGGCGTACTTGAGCAGGCCGTTGCCGGAATTATGGGAGTACTGCGCCTGCAGGTTGAAGGCTTTCGGATCGAGGCCGGTAGCATCCTGGTAGGCCTTCGACATCGCGGGGTTGCCGGCTTTGAGCGACGACACCGACTGGCCGAGCGCCAGGGCGTAGGCGGCGTTGGGGTTGGGCGTCATCAGCCACTTGAACACCTCGAACGTCTCGGACTTCACCTTGCTGTTGTTGTCGATGTGCAGACCGTCGGCAAAGAAGCGCCCGCTCTGGTTGGGCGCCGGGCCCGAATAGGGCGACGTGCCGAGGGCCAGCCGGTTCTTGATCTTGGCCTTGTTGAGCCGCCCACAGATGACCGTCAGGCCGATTTTGCCTGATTCCAGGTTGGAATCGAGCCCGGTGGGAAAGCCTTTGGACTCGTCGGCATTCGGCTGCACGTGGTACTTCTTGTCCGTCAGGTCGTAGAAGTATTGCAGGCCCTTTTTGAAGGTATCCGTGTCCATCAGCGACTTCTTCTGCGTATCGTCCCACGGCTGCTCACCAAAGAAGGTGCCGGCGGTCACGCCTGCCTGGTTGTAACAGGTGATGCCGCCGCCATACCCCCACTGGGTGCCTGTCCTGGTCAGCTTGGTTGCTGTGTCGAGAAAGGTCTCCATGGTCCAGGACGTATCGGTCGGATCGGTCGGCGGATACTTGAGGCCGGCGGCGTCAAAGAGGTCCATGTTGTAGCCGATGGCGTCGGCGGCGACGAACGGCGGGATGGCCCACTGCTTGCCGTTGTACTGCCAGGCCTGGAGGACGTTAGGAATGAAGATGGTGGTGTCGAACTTGTCGGCGGCGATGATCGTACTCAGGTCGGCAATGACTTGCTCGTCGGCCATGTCGGTGAACGGACCCCAGCCGTTCTCGTAGAAATCCCCCGCGTCGCCCCCGGCGGCGTGGGCGACCA
This sequence comes from Chloroflexi bacterium UBA4733, assembly GCA_002404055.1. The sequence continues at coordinate 22,080 of DHIZ01000169.1, read as the reverse complement.
GCACCTTTTCGCGCGTGGTGACAAAGCTATTCGTGCCAGGCAGCACCTCGACCTGAATTTTGTCGTTCTGCTGGTTGAACTGATTAAAGAGCGTCACGTACTCGTCATAACTGGTGCCCGAGGAGAAGACGCAAAGGTACTCCACCTTCGTCAGGCCCGCCTTCAGGACCGACCTGCTCGATGGTGTGGGCAGAGGCTTCGCGCTGGCACTGGTTGCCGCCCTGGCCGTGCTCGCTGCTGCGGTGCTGGACGCCACCACCGACGTGCTCACGCTCGTCGCGCTGCCGGCAGCCGCGCTCGTCGAGGCCGCGCCCGCCGCCGACGCGCTCGCTGTCGCCGCAGTACTCCCGGAGCTACCGCAGGCCGCCAGCAAGGCGCTCGCCCCACAGGCGCCGAGCATGCCGGCGAGAAGCTGACGACGACTGGCCGAGACCGTCCCTGATGCCATGACTTCCTCCTATCTATAACCCGCTCTCGCTAGTATGAGCAGTAGTATAGATGCACACCTTCGGGTTGACAAGGGCAATGAGCCGGAAGCCGTTCGCGTCTTCACGGGGCCTCGACGAGGTTGGTCAGGTATCGGGTTGTACGATACAGTCAACCTGCCGATTTGCTATCCTTGGTCGGCAATGGCGCTCAATAGCCGAAAGGAACATCACGGTGGCACAGGATCGTCGGCTCGTCTTCACTGGTGTACATAGCGCGGAGTGGGAGGAGTGTACCCTTCCGGAGCAGCTCGGCCCCTCTGATGTCCGCCTGCGCACCCTGTTCAGCGCCATCAGCGTGGGCACGGAGACGGCGGTGTACACCAAAACGCACATCGGCTTCAGTGATCCTTCGGCAACGTACCCACGCTACCCCTTCTATCCGGGCTACGCGGCAACGGCGGAGGTAGAGGCGGTGGGGGCCGACGTGAAGACAGTGACACCGGGACAGTTGCTCTGCTATCCCGGCCGGCATTGCAGCCGCAGTGTTTGGGACCTCCGGCAGCAGCCCTGGGCCACACTGCCGGACGGGCTTTCGCCGCTGCACGCTGCCTTCGGTCGCCTGGCCAGCATCAGTATGAACGGCGTGCGTCTGGCGTCGATCCATCTGGGGGATCGTGTCGGTGTGCTGGGCGCCGGACTCATCGGCCAGTTTGCCGCCCAGTTTGCCCGCTTGAGCGGCGGACGTCCGGTGGTGATCGGCGACCTCCTGGATAGCCGCCTGGCGGCGGCAAGGGCCTGTGGCATCGATGACGCCGTCAACCTCAGCGGACGGGAGGCGCGGACGCTGCGGCACGAGTTGAGCGGCGGTCGGGGCTTTGACGCTGTGATTGAGGCGACGGGCGCCCCCGCCGCAGTGGCCCAGGCGCTGACGCTGACGGCCGATTACGCTCGCGTCGTGCTCCTGGGCAGTCCGCGTGGGACCGTGCAGATTGACCCTTACACATCAATTCACCGGCCCGGGGTGACGATCGTTGGCGCGCACGAGCGCACGGCCCCGCGCCAGGAGAGCATCTTCAGCACCTGGACGCCGCAGCGCAACCTGGACCTCGTGCTCCGCCTGCTGGCGATCGGCGACCTGCGCGTCGCGCCTTTGATCAGTCACCAGGCGCCGGCCGCCACGGCGCCGCAGGTCTTTGCGCAACTCGTGCAGCAGCCGAGCGATTTTTTGGGAGTACTCCTGGATTGGCGCGACTAGACGAGCGCCGCAGTTTCCGGCCAGGTAGTGCTGGACTCTATCAATACCAACCACTGCAGGCGTTGTCGCCTACTAAGCAGGCTCTCGCCGCCTCTGCGCTATACTCAAAGCACCGAACGTACGGAGGGCCCCGAAGCATGAGTATCGCCACCAGTGTCGCCGGACGCATTGCCCCCTGGGCCGAAGTTGTGCCCGGTTATGGACCGGTCACGGTCGACCTGCTGCTCACCTTGCCGGATGACGGCTATTGCTACGAAGTGGTCGAAGGAGTCCTGGTTCGGATGGCTGGTAGCGGATTTGAGGCGACGTCCATTGCCTCCGTCATTCAGGGCGAACTCTACGCTGTCGTGCGCCCCTTGCGTCTAGGCATCGTCACATCGGCAGATGGCGTGTACAAGTTCTCGGGAGCCGAGACGGGCCTGATCCCTGATGTCGGCTTTATTCGCGCCGAGCGTCGCGCGCTGATCGCGAACCGCCAGAAGCCGATCCCTTTCGCGCCGGACCTGGCGGTGGAGGTGGCGTCTCCCGACCAGAAGCCCGACGAGTTGGCTGAGAAAGCGCGACTCTACCTCGCCAATGGCACGCGCCTGGTATGGGTGGTCTGGCCATCAAGCGGGCATATTGATGTCTGGCACGCCGGGCACACTGGCGGACCGGTGGCGACACTTAACGCGAGTGATACGCTCGATGGGGAGGATGTCGTACCCGGCTTCGCCTATCCCGTCGCCGCCGTCTTCGCCGATCCGCTGGGCTAAACGCAGACTGACGTCGGATCGGCACAAGGTCGCCTGCAACGCACCGCTGGGTATCCAGGCACTGCAACCCATGGTCGATCAGATAAAGGTGGTCGGTGGAGATCTTCAAGGTGCAGACCCAGACGGTCAACGACGTGCTCAGCGGCAAAGTCTCGGCTGCCGACGGCATCGCCAGCAGCGTGCCGCAGGTGCAGGCGATCCTGGACAAATACGCCGCCACTAACTGAGGGGGCAGGGGCCTGAGGGCTGAACAGGTTCAGCGTCATCGACTCTTGACTGATGCGGCAATTCATAGTATGATACTATGACTTGCCGCTCGTGTGAGCGGTTATGTGAGGAGACCCGTCCATGGTCGGTGTTGATGTCCTCTCCACTCGCCGGTCCTTCCTTCGGGCCAGCGGCGCCGTCATCGGCAGTGGTGTCGCGGTATTGCTCAGTTCCGCCTGCGGCGCCACGGCGTCAACGGCAGTGTCCTCGGCAACCAGTAGCGCGGCCGCGACCGGTAGTGCTACGCCGTTGGCCACCGTGACGTCAAGCGCTGCGCTGACGGCGACTTCCAACGCGACCTCGGTCGCTGCGTCATCGACCGTGACCAGCAGTGCTGTGCCCACCGTTACCACGACGTCAAGCGCCGCCCCAACGACGTCGACCACCCTGGCATCGACGACGACGACTTCGTCCGTTGCCAACGCGCAGCCGAGTGTTGGAGCGAAGGTGCTGCAGTACTGGACCTGGTGGAATTCGAGTAACCCGAGTTTCGCCAGTTGGTGGCAGTACGTCAAACCCGATTACGAAAGCAAGCACCCAGGGCAGTCGCTCCAAATCTCCTTCGTCGCCGACGACGGCGACTACGAGACGAAGCTGTTAGCCGCTGTCGCTGGCGGTGTCCCTCCCGATGTCCTTCACCTCGACATCGTCTTTGCGTGGGACACATGGAAGCATGGCGTGCTCGCCGATCTCTCGCCGTACGTGGCGCGCACACCAGCGGTCGCCCCGGACCAGTTTTTCGCGGCGGCCAAGACCTACACGCAACAGGCCGGCCATACCTTCGGCGTGGCCACCGAGGGTCCTGCGGGCTACGCCCTCGCTTACAATCTCGATCACTTCAAGGAGGTTGGACTGGCACCGGCGGCGACGGCATCGTGGACGTGGCAGGAGTTTGCCGACGCGGCCGCCAAACTCACCAAGCGCTCCGGTGATACGATCACCCAATCGGGCTGGCTTGGCGCGGCGGGATCGGTGGAATACTTTTGCGATTGGCTGTACAGCGACGGCGGCACATTCTATAATCCGGATTACACCGGGGTGGCATTCGATGACGGCCGGGGAGCGGCGGTACTCCAGTTCATGAGCGACATGTTGAATAAGAATCGCGTCTCAGCGACCCTCCCTACCGGGACGACTCCCTACAAGGCGTTTGTGGCCGAACAGGCCTCCATGATGACGTTCGGTATGTACTTGATTCCCTCAACAGCCAAACAGGCGCCACTCCTCCACTACGACCTCATGCCCTTCCCTAGAGGGCCTGAGGGCAAAGGGCCGGCCACGGCACTGGAGTACGACATGGAGGTTGTGCCCAAGGACGCCAAGGACCAAGATGCTTCCTGGGCGTAGATCAGCTACTACGCCGGTGCAGAGGTGCAGGCGCAACTGCCAACAAAGATCGGCTTCGTGAGCCCCCGCAAAGATGTCTATCAGACCGCGGCGTGGAAGAGTGCGGTGCAGCAGTATCCGTTGCTGGACCGCGTGGCGAGTATCGCCGCCCTTCCCGGTGTGCAGGCATATCCATTCGTCGAGATGGCGCAGTTGTTCAAGGATTTGCCCCCGATCTTCAACGCCGTGTTGAAGGGACAACTTGGCGTAGCAACCGCGATCACTCAGGCGGCAGACAAGGTGAAGACGATCCTCGCCCAGGCGAATGCTTGATCGATCCTGGGGATGATCGCTGCCCAGGTTCCTTGCCGTCCCACCTTACAGGAGATTGTGGCGCAGTTCGGTCTGGAAGACTCGGCTCCAGTGTTCGCTGTCGGCTGGCCCGAGTCGTGGTGTACCTTGCCGTCATCTGATCTGCCGTTTCTCGAACCCCAGTTTGTCGCCTCGGCCTGTGCTGAGTTGGAGTTCCCGGAAGAGGTGCGGAGCGCCCTGGGCAAGTTGACGCGACGCGTCGCTGCCGACCCCGCTCTACGCGCAATCGCGTGGCATGGCGTGCGTAGTCTATACGGAGCGCACGCGGTACCGACGCAGATGCAGAACTGGCCGTCATTGGTAAGCGCCCTTGGCCCCGAAGGCGACCTGTTCTATATGCTGGTGGCTCTGGCGAACTTGCCGGAGTTGGGTCGCATCTACCGGCAGCGCGGCATTCCACGAAAGGTTGCCCACGACACACGCGCCGACGTTCTGCGTTGGCTGGAGGCTGACCGCGCAGAACATGGCGCCTGGGGGCTTGCGCCGCGCAGCCTGCCCTACGTCGCCTACACCTTGACCGGCGCGCGTTACCACCTAGTACGTCTACAGTTCCAGCCCGGCCCCTTCCGCTCGCGTGTGCGCGTGTACCGCCATCGGAGCGGCGCCGTCCTCGCGCTGGCGGAGGCAGGGGTGCGCTTCCGAGCCGATGGCCAGTTGTTCGGCGCCGGAGGGCTACCGGCAGCGGAGAGCGACTGGATGGCGCAATTCGAGCAAACCGACCACCTTGTCCGCGGCATGCCGATCCTCCCGTTGGGCAGAGCTGTCCAGCAACCGGTCGAACTCAAGCTCGAGGAGTGGCAGTTGGTGTTATCCCGCGGTGATCCGGTGCTGCAGATCCATATTCCCGCGGGGAGGCCGATGGATTTTGATCTTTGCGGCGAGTCCTTCCGCGAAGCGCTCCGCTTCTTCCCCACCTACTCGCCGGATACGCCTTTCCTTGCCTTCGCTTGCAGTTCCTGGCTGCTGGATAACCAGTTCGAGCAGTTGCTGCCTTCCACCTCCAACATCGTGCGTTTCATGCAGGAGCAATACCTCCTACCTGGTGGTAGCGATAATCGAGTCACGCTGGAGCGCGTCTTCGGGAAAGTACCAACGGAGCTGCGTCAAGCGCCGCGCGACACCACACTACGGCGCGCCATCATCGACCACTTGCTCATCGGCGGCCATTTGCATGCCGGCGCTTCCTTCTTACTTACCGACGACGTGCAATGGGGAGAGCAGGTGTACCGTACGCCTTCCGGTTCCCGTGATGGCAGCTCGCGTGGCCCCCGGCAGACAGCCACACTTGCCTGACCTAGCAGGTTATGGTATGATGCTATGACTTACCGCTCCAGTCAGCGGTTTTCTGAGGAGACCCGTCCATGGTAGGCGTTGCTATCCTCTCCACGCGTCGGTCCTTCCTCCGCACCAGCAGCATGGTCGTTGGCAGCGGTGTGGCTGTGCTGCTGAGCGCGGCCTGCGGCGGTACTACGTCGGCCACCGTCGCGTCGTCGGCAACGAGCAGCACTGCGGCGCCGACCGTGGCGTCTGCCCCCGCATCATCCAGCTCATCCGTCGCTCCGCTCTCGACAACCGCCGCCGCGCCGACGACGAGCAGCGCCGCCGGCACGGCGGCCACCAGTACGACGGCCGCAGCCACGGCGACGGCCACGACGGCAGCAGTGGTGAAGTCGGCGACGGCGCAGACGTTCACCTACTGGGACTGGTGGGATCCTGTTTCCAATCCGACCTTCGCTGCCTGGTTCAAGTACGCCAGGGCGGCCTGGGCGCAGCAGTATCCTCAGGTTGCCCTGGATATCGTCACCATCCCCGCGGCGGGTATTGACGACTATCCCAACAAGTTCATCGCCGCCGTGGCCGGCAACGACACGCCGGATGCGCTGCACATGTCCGTCGCCTATGCGCGGGACCTCTGGGATAAGGGGACGCTGCTGGACATCAGCAGCATGGTTGCCAGGACGCCGTCCATCGCGGCGGACCAGTTCATTCCAGCGGCGGCGTTCTACAATCAGGCCGACGGCAAGATCTTCGGCACGCCGGTGGAAGGCCCTTCCGGCTACGGCATCGCCTACAACGTTGCGCACTTTCAGGAAATCGGCGCTACGCCGACCTGGGAGACGACCTCCGCCTGGAGCTGGCAGACCTTCGCCGACACCGCGGCCAAACTCGTCCAGAAGGATAGCAGCGGTGTGACGCGCATCGGCTACCTCGACTCGACGCCTTCTCTGGAATACTTCTGCGAGTGGCTGTACACGCAGGGCGGGACCTTCTACGCGCCGGACTTGAAGTCGGTGCAGTTCGATCAGCCGCGCGGCGTGGATGCTTTGCAGTTCACCCTAGACCTCATGGATCGCTATGCCACCAGCGGTCCGCTCCCCAAGGGCGTCACGAACTTGCAGTACTTCTATCAGGGCCATATCTCCATGATGCCGATGGGGCTGTACCTCATCAACAACGTACACACCGCGGCGCCGACCCTGCAATGGGACCTCATGCCCTTCCCGAAGGGGCCGGCCGGCGCAGGGCCGGCGACCGACATCTTCGTCAACATGGATTCCGTGCCGAAGGAGAGCAAGGCCCAGGACCTGGCGCTCAACTGGATGGCCTTCTATTCGGGTCCCACGGTGCAGGCGCAACGGTCGGCGGTGGCCGCGTTGCCCAGTCCGCGCAAAGACGTCTACACCAGCCCCCAATGGAAGGCGGCGGTCGCCAGCATTCCGCAGAATCAGCGTGTGCTCGATATCGCGCAGTTGCCGGCCGTTGGCCCTTACCCTTACTTCCGCCTGACCCAGTTGACGGGCGCCTGGACGCCAATCATCACGGACACTTTCGCGCACAAGATCCCTGCCGGCCAGGCCCTCCAGCAGGCGCAGCAGCAAATGAACAGCATCCTGAAGAGCTGATGGCCGCCTTCACCTTGTACTGCCGCCGCTGCGGCGCACGCGAAGAGAATGTGCTGCCCTACGTCTGCCGGCGTTGTGGCGGCAACCTCGCCGTGCGCCTGGAACTGGATGCCGTGCGTGCCCGCGCCGACCTGGAGGGGCACGTTGCAGGCAGCGGTGTTTGGAGCTACGAGGCGCTATTGCCGGGCCCGTCGGGAACGGCACGCCCCACGCTTGGCGAAAGCGACACCCCGCTCCTGCACCTGGAACGGCTCTCTGAGGAGTTGCAGTTGCCGGGGTTGCGCTGCAAATATGAAGGTAGCAATCCCACCCACTCTTACAAGGACCGCTTTCAGGCGGTGTCCGTCGCACACGCGAGCGCGCTGGGCTGCCCGGGCTGCTTCTGCGCCTCGACAGGCAACCACGGCATCGCCGCCGCCGCCTACTGCGCCCTGGCCGGCCTGGCCTGCGCAGTATTTGCCCACCCGGAGGCGCCCGACGAGCTGTGTGACCACATGCGAGCGCTCGGCGCGAGGGTAGAGGTGCTGCCGGCGGCAGTGCGGGACGCCGCCATGCACGAGCTGCTCCGGGCGGGTTGGTATCCGGCAACCACATCCTCCTTCGCGCCACTGGCGTCGCCGTTCGGCATCACGGGCTACAAGACCATCGCTTATGAACTCTGCCGTCAGTGCGGCGGCGAGGCTCCCGGCTGGGTGCTCTGTCCCGTCGGCGGCGGCGACGGCCTCGCCGGCGTCTGGCAGGGCTTTCTGGACCTGGCGCAGCTAGGAGTCATCCAACGCCTGCCGCGCATGGTGGCCTGCCAGGCCACCGGCGCCGACCCGGTCGTGCGCGCCTTTACCGCCGGTTTGGACGAGCCGCCAGTGTTGGATGCCGTCTCCTCCATCGCCCTCTCCATCCGCGATCCATCGTCCGGTGAACACGTGCTGGCGGCCCTGCGAGCATCAGGCGGAATGGCAGTGGCCGTGGAGGACGAAGAGATCGTGGCGGCGGCAAGCCTCCTGGCCTCCTGTGGGCTGCTGGTTGACCCGGCCTCAGCGGCGCCGCTGGCCGTCGCTCGACGGCTGGCAACCTCGATCGGCGAGGAGACGGCGGTCTGCCTGCTCACCGCCACCGGCGGCCGCTGGCCGGCGCTACGGCAGGCTCTCCGGGCAAGAGCAAAAGGAGCTTCGTGATGGAGTCCACATCCCCCTGGTGGCGGCAGGCCCAGACTATTTCTGATGTACAGGTCACCCCGGAGGAGATGCGGGCGTTGACCCCGGAAGGTCTGGCCGCGCGTCTGGACGGCATGGGCTTCACCCTGGTCGAGCAGGCCCTACCGGACCTGGCCGGCGGTGAAGGAACCTTCTTGCGCGGCGTCTGGATGGCGGAGGAGTACGACCGTTATCTGACGGCGTTGCACGCCCGGGGGATGCGGTTGGTCACCTATACCAATGTCCACTGGGTGCTCTCGGAGGAGGCGGAACAGCATCCCGACTGGCTGCAGGTGGACGAACATGGTGTGCCGCCGGTGCTGGGCTATGGCAAGGGGCACGCACCATGTCCAAATAGTCCCTGGGGGCGTTGGGCGGCGCAACAGTTGCGCGAGCAGGCCCGACGCTATCCGCTGGATGGCATCTTTCTCGACGGTCCGACCCTCTTCCCGCGCACGTGCTACTGCCCTGCCTGCCGGTTGCTGTTTCGTACACAGTGGGGACGCGATCTGCCGCCCTGGGCGGAACGAGCGCATCCCGACTGGCCGCGCTTTGCTGCCTTTCGGGAGCAGACGCTGGCCCGCTTTCTGGCTGAGTTGCGTCAGGCGCTGCACGCCGAGCGGCCGGGGGCGGTCTTCTTCATGAATAACGCCAGCCTCCTGGCGAACTGGAGCGGCGGGCGCAGCACGCGGGTACTCGCGCCGCACCTTGATCTGCTGGGCAACGAGCGTGGCAACCTGTTCAACAACACGCCGCCGCTGCTCGTGCCGCTCTGGCTGACCAGCGCCGGCGCGCTCATGCTGGACCGCCAGGCAGAGCGGCCCGATGGCAGCCGGTTGCCGACTGTGGTCTATTGCTGCTTCCGACACCTGCCCTGGGACTACTACGGGCTGACGCCGGTGGAGATGGAGTTGCTGATCGCCGGGGCCATCGCCGCCGGCGCGAATCCGCAGATCATGGGAGGGCTGCGCTTTATCGACCCGCCGCTGGAAGCCACGATCAGCGACCTGCTCCATTTCTATCGCCGCCACGCCGACTGCTTTGCCGGCAGTCGCTCGGCAGCGCGCGTCGCCGTGGTATGGCCGCAAGCTACCACCGATTGGGGCGGTGTCCACCGCGAACTGGGCGAAGCCGACGGCTTCGCCTGGGACCGCGTCTGCTGGGAGGAGTTTGCCGGTTGTTACGAAGCGCTGGTGCGGGCGCAGGTAGCGGTGGACGTGATCGACGACGGTGCGCTGGCTGATCTGCCTGCCGGTCGGTACGACAGTTTGGTGCTGCCGATGGCGGCCTGCCTCTCCGCCGCTTCCGCCGACGGCCTGCGCGAGTTTGTACGCCGCGGGGGCCGGCTGCTGGCGACCGGGGCGCCAGGAATCGCCGACGAACTGGGACGGCTCCGGGCGGTGGGCAGCCTGGACGACGTGCTCGGCGTCCGTGTGACTGCCGGCGTGGTTGGCCCCCGTGCCATCGACTATATCGCCCCAGAGCTTTCCCACCCGCACTGGACAGGCGTGCAGCGACCGCTGCTGCCCTCCCCGGTCTGGGCCTTCCACGCGCAGCCAGCTGGCGGTGTGCCGACGTCGCGCTACGCCGAGAAGCTGCCGAGCCGGTACTTCCCGCTGCACGTGGAGGCGGATGCCCCCAGCGCCACCTTCAGCCACCGCTTCGGCGCCGGGGAGGTCACCTACGTTGCCGGGCTGGCCGGGGCGCTCGCCTGGTCACAACGCTTCCCGGAGTGGCTCGACTTCCTGGCACGGGCGGCGCTTCCCGCAGCGTCGGCAGCAGATGCTTCGGACGGTCATCAGGGAAAAGGTGAGGCAGCGACTGACATTAGGCTGGACGGCGCGCCGCGCGGTGTGCAGATGCTCGTTCGTCGCGCCGTCAACGCCGATCTGATCGTGCATCTCCTCAACCGCAGTGGCGCCCTGGAGCGGCCAATCCGCGCTGTGCTGCCGGTGGAAGGCGCTCGACTGCTGATACCGGGCGGGGTTGGCGCAGCGGCGCCGGTGGCTTGCACCCTGCGGGGCGAGGCCGCCATCCCTGTGACGCGCGACGGCGACCGGTACACCCTACAGTTGCCGGATTTCGGCGCCTACGAGGTCGTGCGAGTTTCGTGGCCCATCACAACGTCGAACGAGGGGTAGTAAACACCGTGTCGCCAACTACTCTGTTGTTGCGCTTCCCCTCTGCTGGCGTGGAAGCACGAGCGCGCTTTCTGGACGACGAAGCGCCGTCGCTCTGCGCCGCCCTGCGCAGCCGCCTGCCTGTCGCCGGCCTCGCCCACCATGCCATCTACTCCGGCAGCGAAGTCGCGCTCGATCTGGCCCCTCCCCTGCTCCTTCCTCCCAGCAACCAGACCTTACGGGCGCTCCCCGGTGACGTCGCCTTCTATTGCCTGGAGGGCGGCCTCTGGCAGGGTCTCCGCCAGGCAATCTCGGAGGTACTGGTGGTCTACGACCGGGATGGGGTTCCCAGCATGCCGTGGGGGCCGGTGCCGATCTGCCTGTTTGCGCGCATCGAGCACGGGTTGGCGGAGTTTGCGGAGGTCTGCCGGCGGATGCGATCAGCGCCGGGTATGCGGCTGGAACTGGAAGTGTTGTCGGGTGGCTAGATCGGCAATCTCCGTCAATGGCATTCGGGGTGTTTCCGGGGATATCAGGATTTTTGCGGCGAGAGCCGAGCTAAAGCGCCGGTCCAGTAAAGACGTTGTTTACGATGGGCACGATAGCCCGGCCGTGCCAGGTGCATACTCGTCCGGTGCTGTAGCAGATGCACCGGACCACACGGTGAACGAGCCAAATCGGGGCCGGTTGCGCTGCCTGCACTGCGACCGGCGGTTGCCGGCGCTCTGGCAATTCGCCTGCCCCAACTGCGGCGGGCAACTGGCACTGGACGGGACCGACGGCGCGACACCTGTCTCCTCCTTGCATGCCGGCAACACGCCGCTCTACCAACTGCAGGTTGGCGCTTCGGCCTTTCTGTACCTGAAAGATGAGGGGCGCAACCCCACTGGCTCGTTCAAGGATCGCGCTATGGGGGCCGCGGTGGCGGCGGCACTGACCATGGGTGCGCGCGGCGTCTCGCTCTACAGTTGCGGTAACGGCGGCGCTGCGGCGGCAGCGGCGGCAGCCGGCCTCGGGCTGCGCTGCCTGGTGCTGGCCTTGCCCACGATGAGCAGCCAGGCCGCGGCGCTCATCAGGGCTTATGGCGCGCAGGTGCTCACGCTCGACCTCGATCACGACACCCTCTGGACAAGTGGCGCGGTGGGTAGACTGCAGGAGCAGTTGTGGCAGAACGGCGGCTGGTTCCCTCTCAATCGGATCGCCCTGCCACTACGGGCCAGCCCCTATTACCTTGCCGGTTGCGCCTCACTGGCGGGGGAACTGCTGAGTCAGATCGCCGGCGGGCCCGGCGCCCTGGTAGTTCCAACGGGCAGTGGCGACCTGCTGTTGGGCCTCTGGCTCGCCCTGCGCGACGGACCACAACCGCCGCGGCTCGTCGCGGTGCAGGCACGCGGGGCGGCGCCGCTGGTACGAGCCTGGCGGCGCGGCGCACAGCGGGTTGACGTTCTGCCCGGTGCGCAGACCGTCGCCAGCGGCATCGAGATGGTGACCGGCAGCGACGATGCGCTGGCCGCGGTATACGCCTCCCAGGGCAGCGCCATCGCCGTGAGTGACGCCGACATTCTGGCCATGCGGGGGAAGCTGGCGCGCGAGCACGGTCTCCTGACTTCGCCGGAAGGTGCGGCGGCCGCTGTCGTCGGTACTCGGCTGCTGGGGAAAGAAGGGCACGCCCACCCGGTGGTGGCAGTGCTAACGGCTGCGGGCAGCAAGTACCCGCAGTTCGATCCGGTCGCCAGCCTGGCCACACCGACGCCGGTCAACGCCGCGCAGGTGCTGAAGATCGTGGGCAATGCCTGACACGCCGGTCACCGACCGCCTGGACCACTGGCTGGGGAAAAGCCGCTCCCTGGCGCGGGACGGGCTGCGCCGTCTCGTGCAGGTTCCCAGCGTGACCGGCAAGGAAGGGGCGGCGCAGCAGCAGTTCGCGCGGCAGTTAGCGGAACTGGGGCTGCCGGCGATGCTCCACTGGGTGGATGCGCCGGCACTGCAAGCAACGCCGGGCTATCTGCCGAGTGACACCGGCTATGCTGAACGCCCCAATGTGCGGGCAACTCTTTCGGGAAGCGGCGGCGGGCGGAGCCTGCTGTTTGTCAGCCATATCGACACCGTACCGGCCGGCGCGAACTGGCGTCACGACCCCTGGGCGGCCGAGGTGGATGGCGAGCGCGTCTATGGACGCGGCGCTACCGACGCCAAAGGCGGATTGTGGGCAGCAACGCTGGCGATAGCTGCCGTGCAGGCGATCGGTGTGTCGCTGCGCGGCGATGTTGTTGTGGCGAGCGTCGTGGAAGAGGAGACTACCGGTAACGGCGCGCTGGAACTCTGTCGGCGTGGTCCCGCCGCCGACGGCGTGGTCGTGCTCGAACCAACTGACCTCGGCGTCTGCTACGGTCACCAGGGCGTTTTTGGCCTGCGCGTCGATGTACCGGGCGTCGCCGGCCACGGCGCCCAGCGCAGCAACGCCAATGCCGTGGTGCGGGCGGCCGAGGTGGTCATCGCCCTGGAACGGTTGCAGCAAGGCTGGTCGATGCCCTGGCGCCCCGACTATCCGGCGCCGGTGATCAACGTGGCCCGCATCAGCGGGGGCGATGAACTGTTCACCGTCCCGGCCTCCTGCCGGATCGAAGCCACTGTGCGCTTCCCGCCGGGCTACCACGACAGGGTAGAAGAGGAGGTGCGCGCGGCGGCGGGGCGCTCCTGGGACGGTCCAACTGGCCCCATGCATACTGCGGCCAGTGTGCCGTTCGTCGTAGAGGCCGCCCATACGCCAGCCGACCATGGGCTGCTGCAACTGCTGTGGCAGGCGGCGCGTGCCGTGCAGCCGGGCAGCAGCATGGGACCATTCCCGGCGACCTGTGATGCCCGGCACTTTGCCGCCCGCGGCCTGCCGGTGGCGATCTTCGGTCCCGGTAGCCTCGCTCGGGCCCACGGGCCGGAGGAGTTCTTGACCATTTCGGAGTTGCTCGATGCTGCGCGGATTCTGGCTCGCCTGGCGATTGCCTGGTGTGCATGACAAACCCGGCCGGTGCGATCCGGCTGTATGATCCTCCTGATACGGGTGGCTGAAGTGTGAAAGGAATTGCCATGGACGCGTTGCTGAGCGAGCCGGCGGCCGGTCGGGTCAGTGAGCCGGCCGCTCGTCGTCGGTGGTCGGCTCGATCTGCTCGATAGCGTGCTCGACTTCGTCGAGGACTTCCGCCATGCGCAACCGGACGCGGTCAGCGTCGCCTGCCACGATGGCCTCGAAGACCCAGCGGTGATCCTCCAGCGAGCGGGCGACCGCGCCGGGCAGGCGGTAGGTATGCTCACGCATGCTGGCCAGCACGTCGGCGATGGCATCGTTCAACAGCACCAGAATCGGATTGTGGGTCGCGCCAACGATCGCTCGGTGGAAGGTCAGATCAGCAACGATGTACTGACTGGCGCTGGGGTTATCGGCCATAGCTTCCAGGGCTTCAGCCATGGCGGCCAGATCTGCCGGAGCGGCGCGCCGGGCCGCCAGCGGGGCGGCCGTCATTTCCAGCATGCGCCGCGCCTCCAGCACGTGATGCAGGTTGCCCTGCCCTTGCCGCAACTGAAACTGCAGCAAGCCGGAAATCGCCTGCGGGTGCTGCTCTGTGACGCGCGCGCCGCGTCCATGCTCCACCGTCACGAAGCCACGGGCCGACAGCACCCGCAGTGCCTCGCGGATGGCAGTCCGACTCACGCCGAAGCGCTTGATCAATTCCTGTTCGGATGGTAAGTAATGACCGGGCGGGTACTCGGCTGCCAGGATCGCCTCGATCAAGGCATCGGCGACTTGTTCGCCCAGGCGCTGACGACCGATGCGTGAGACGCCTCCCGCAGGCGGTGCGGACTGCGGCGGCGTTGCCGAAACAGGCGAAATGACCATGCCGCATCCTACCACCTGGAAAGGAGACGCTGAATGACCGGAGTGTATGACACGCTCGCTGTCCGTCCACTCATCAACGCTGCCGGGTTGATGACGCGCTACGGCGGCGGGCCGCTGCCGGCGGAGGTGGTGCAGGCGATGGCGGAGGCAGCCGGTGTGTGCGTGCGGATGGAGGAGCTGCAGGCGGCTGCCGGGCAGGAAATTGCCGCAGCGACGGGCGCCGAAGCGGGCTACGTCACCTCCGGCGCTGCAGCCGGGATCACCCTCGCCACGGCAGCCTGCCTGGCCGGCCTGGATGTCGCCCGCATGGACCGCCTGCCGGACACGACGGGTATGCCCAACGAGATCGTCGTCCAGCGCGCCCACCGCAACGCCTACGACCACGCGGTGCGCGCGGCCGGCGGACGCTTCGTGGAGGTCGGCTACCTCGGCTACCCGGGTGCGGGGGGGACGCACGCCTGGCAGATCGAGGCCGCCATCGGTGAACGCACCGCTGCGTTGTACTGGGCAATGATCGAGGCGCAAGGGGTCGTGCCGTTGGAAGAATTTTGCCGGATCGCCCACCGGCATGGCCTGCCGGTTATCGTCGATGCCGCCGCCGCCCTGCCACCGCCGGAGAATCTGCGCCGGTTTATCACCGCGGGGGCTGATCTGGTGAGTTTCAGCGGTGGGAAGGCGATTCAAGGCCCACAGGCCAGCGGCATCCTCTGCGGGCGGCGCGACTTGATCGCCTCCGTGCTGCTGCAGAACCAGGACATGGATGTCCACCCGGAAGTGTGGAGCTTTGGCGACCAGTATCGGGCGGCGGGAGTGCTGGCAGGGCCGCCGCACCAGGGGATCGGGCGGGGCTTCAAGGTGGGCAAGGAGGAGATCGCCGGGCTGGTCGTCGCCCTGCGCCGCTACGTGCAGCGCGACCATGCTGCCGAACGCACCCGCTGGGAGAGGCTGCTGCAGGCGGTGCTGGATGGTATCGGTACACTGCCACACGTGCAGGCGGACTTCGACGGCCCAACCAACCGACCGGTTCCCCGCCTGCAACTGACATTGGATGAAGCTGCGCTTGGCTGCACCGCGTTTGAAGTGATCCGCCGTCTGCTGGACGGCACGCCGGCACTTGCCGTTGGCGAAGGCCGTGCCCGGCAAGGGGTGCTGGTGATCAACCCGATGGCCCTGCAGGAGGAGGACGTCGATCCGCTCGTGAGCCGGCTGCGGGCGGTGTTGGGGGGAGTGCGGTGAGGTGCGCCTACAAAGGCCATAATGGCCGCGTGGACTAGCAAGTACATGCATGATCAGGATGAGGAGGCAAGGGTACATGCCGGACGAGCCGGTTCGCATTGGGCTGCTGGGGGCTGGGTTCGCGGCGGCCACGCATTGTCAGGCTTATGCGCAGTGTTTGCGCCCGCGGGCGCAGGTGGTGGCCGTCGCTGCCGGACGGCGGAGTTCCGCCGAGGCGCTGGCGGCACGGTTTGCCATCCCCGAAGTGGTAAAGGATGCTGCCGCATTGCTGGCGCGTGACGACCTGGAGGCCGTCGATATCTGCACGCCGAACCGGAGTCACGCGCCGCTGGCCCTGGCGGCGTTGCGCTCCGGGCGGCACGTGCTGATCGAGAAGCCGCTCACCGGCTACTTCGGACCGCTGGACGCTGCGCCGGAGACGCGGGTGGGCGACCTGCCGCGCGGCATGATGCTGGCGGAGGCTATGCGGAGCGCCGCTGACCTGCTGCAGGCCGCCAGGGAGGCCGGAGTGCAGATCGGGTACGGCGAGAACCTGGTCTACAGCCCGGTGGTGCGACGGGCAAAGGAACTGCTGGAGCAGAGCGACGCCCGGCTGTTGGAGATTCGGGCCAGCGAGTGCCATAGCGGCTCGCACGCTGCCTACGCCATGCGCTGGCGGGAGGCGGGAGGCGGCGCGCTGCTGCGCCTGGGCAGCCACCCCATTGGCCTGGCGTTGCACCTGAAGCGGGCCGAGGGCGAGCGCCTGGACGGCAGACCGGTCGAAGTGGCGGCGGTCTCGGCGGAGGTGGCGACCCTGGCGAACGACGGCGGTGCCGCCGGTTACCTGGTGAGCGGCTGGCAGGATGTCGAGAACTGGAGCGCGGTCACGCTGACCTTCACCGACGGCAGCCACGCCATCTGTCTGGCCTCGGACCTGGCGCTTGGCGGGATCGAAGATGGCGTGCAGTTGCTGACGGCACGCGCGCGCTTCAATATCAACCTCAGCCATAGCTCCCTGTTCCAGGTCTATGCGCCCAGCGGCGACATCTTTGCCGGAGCGCCGCTGCAGGAGAAGTCGCACACCAACGCCGGCTGGAGTTTTCCAGAGATTGATGCCGCCTGGCTCTATGGCTTCCGCGACGAGATGCAGGACTTCACGGCAGCGATCCGCGCCGGCCGGCCGCCACTGGCCGATGGCCGGTTGGGCCAGGCAGTGGTGGAGGCGATCTACGCCGCCTATCTTTCCGCCGCCGAAGGGCGGCGCGTGACGCTGCGCCCGCTGGCCTGACAGGACGGGCGATGGCGCAGGGGTAGACGTGACGCCGGCGGCGCCACACCCTGAAACAACAGTTGCATGTGGCGAGCGCGCATGTGATGATGGCGGGAAGACAGCACCGGCCGCTCACTTCTGCGGTTGTCTTGCAGGTGCGCGCCAACTGTTCAGAGAGGATGGCCGATCATGACATGTGCTACGTTGGGGGCCTCCATCTCGTGTTCCGCAGGCGATGTCTGGATGCCGCGCGTCTAGGGGTTCGAGTCACCTTTCCCTTCTCGGAAACCCGAAGTAGCTAGCGTCGGCGATCACTGACGGGGGCGCCTGCGGGCGCACCCCACCCGCGCGCTTCGCTTGCCGGCCCTCCCCTTAAAAGGAGAGGGCCTCGCTGCGAGGGTGCCGCGGTCGTGGACACCGGCACGGCTGATAGGGTCAAGCACGGGAAACGCGGCGTTTCGTCTCGGCCCGCACTTCTCAGGCGCGGCGCATGGTGTGGAGCAGCGTACCGAGGGCTGATCGTCTGGCCACCTGATCCCCTGCACCGCCATCGCAATCCGGCTACGCTTTTTGCAACCGTCCTGCCGGTTACAGCGAGGCCCTCTCCTTTTAAGGGGAGGGCCGGCAAGCGAAGCGCGCGGGTGGGGTGCGCCCGCAGGCGCCCCCGTCATCAACATTATGCATTGAAAGGGTATACCCAGCGTGCTTCGCACACCATATCGTTATCTCTTCCGCACGTATTTGCTGCCGCACTGGCCGATGGCGGTGCTGCTGGCGGTGCTACTCGGCGGCCTCATTAGCCTGGACCTCGTCCAGCCACAGATCGTGCGCTTCTTCATCGACGCTGCACAGGCCGGGGGTGCGCCGGGAGCAATGAGCCTGGCGGCCTTGCTGTACCTTGGCGTCGCTCTGCTCACCCAGGTGATCGGCATTGTGGAAGGGTATACCGCCGCTAACCTGGGCTGGCTGGCGACCAATGCCTTGCGGGCCGATCTGACGCAACACTGCCTGGAGTTGGACCTCTCTTTCCACAACAGCCGCACGCCGGGCGAATTGATCGAACGGCTGGACGGCGATGTCACGGTTCTGGCCAACTTCTTCTCGCGGTTCGTGCTGCACGTGGTCGGGAATGGGCTGCTGCTGGCAGGTGTGCTGGTACTGGTCTTCCGGGAGGACCGGCGGATCGGGCTGGTGCTGCTCGCCTTCAGCATCCTGGCGCTGCTAGTGATGAACGGCTTTCGCAACCCCGGAGCGCGGTTTGCGGCGGCCAGTCGCCAGGCCGTCGCCGACCTCTTCGGGTATCTAGAAGAACGCTTGAATGGCCTGCCGGATATCCAGACGGCCGGCGCTCAGGAGTACGTGCTGCGAGGGTTGTCCAGCCGGCTGCTGGCGACGATCCGCTGGGGAAGAGCGTCCTTTTTAGCGGGCAGTCTGCTGGGCGGCGCGACCAGCCTGGTGTTCACCGCCGCGACAGCGGCAGCGCTGGCCTCAGTGCCTCGTTCTTCCGGGCCGGCAGCATCACGATCGGCACGGTGTACCTGATTTTTCAGTACACGACGATGGTCCGGGCGCCGCTAGGGCAGGTGACGCGCCAGGCGCGCGATTTCCAGAGGGCGGCCGCCAGCGTGGCGCGGCTGCGGCAACTGTACGGCATGCCGCGCACCATCACCGATGGTCCGGGCGCCGTGTTGCCGGCGGGCGCTCTGGGCGTGGAGTTTCGGGCTGTGTCGTTTGCCTATCCGGCGTCTGATGCCAGCGGTAGGGAGACGACAGCCGACATCCTGCGGGATGTCTCATTTCAGATCAAACCGGGCAACGTGCTGGGGGTGTTGGGGCGCAGCGGCAGCGGCAAGACGACGCTGGCCAGGTTGCTCTGCCGCCTGTACGACCCGGCCGCTGGCGCGGTGCTGCTGGGTGGCGTCGATATACGGGAGTTGCCGTTGGCCGAACTGGGGCGGCAGGTCGGTATGGTGACGCAGGAGGTGCAACTGTTCGCCGCCAGCGTGCGGGAGAACCTCACGCTGTTCGATCCGGCCATTGGCGACGAACGTATCCTGGCGGCACTGGATGGCCTGGGGCTGACGGAATGGTGCCGCGCACTGCCGGCGGGGCTGGACAGCATGCTGGCGCCGGGCGGGGGAGGCCTGTCGGCCGGCGAGGCGCAACTGCTGGCCTTCGCGCGGGTGTTCTTGCACGACCCGGCGGTGGTCATCCTCGATGAAGCTTCCTCACGGCTGGACCCGGCCACGGAAGCGCGCATCGACCGGGCGGTGGAGCGGCTATTGCGTGCGGAGACGCCGGCAGGGCAGCCGCGCCGCACGGCCATCGTCATCGCCCACCGGCTGAGCACTGTGGCAAAGGTCGACGAGATTCTGGTGCTGGACGGCGGTCGCATCGTGGAACACGGCACGCGCTCGGCGCTGGCCGGCGATGCGGAGTCGCGTTTCGCCGCCTTGCTACGCGGCAGCGAGCAAGAGCTGTTGGGAGGTGCAGCGTGAAAACCTACCAGGTGATCTGGCGGCTGATCCGCTTCAGTCCAGCTAGTTTTAGCGCCGCGTTGCTGTGTTCGGTGGCCGTGTTCGGGCTGCCGGTGCCGTTGGGCCTGGTGACACTGACCTTCTTCGATCGGCTGAACGGGGCGGCAACGGTGCGCAACGGCGTCGGCGCCGTGATCGCCCTCTTTGTTGTGACGGAAGCGTTCGGCGTGCTCAGCAATGCCGGACTGTCGCTCAGTTGGGGTAGCTTGCTGCAGACGAGCATGGCGCTCCTGCGTAAGAATCTGCTGCGGGCGGTGCTGCAGGCGCCGGCGGCGGTCGCCCTCGCTGAGTCATCCGGCGCCGCCATGAGTCGCTTCCGGGACGACGTAGAAGAGGTGGTGGAGTCGATCGACGCCTGGTTGGACCTGGCCGGGCGATCGATCACGGTGGTGGCAGCGCTGGTCATCATGCTGCGGATCAATGCCACGATCACTGCCTTCGCCTTCTTGCCGCTGGCGGCCGTGGTCATTGCCGTCAACCAGGCGCAGGGCCCCATCGCCGCCTACCGGCTGCGCAGCCGGCAGGCGCTGGGGCGGGCCACGAGCTTTCTGGCCGACCTGCTCGGTGCGGTCCAAGCGGTGAAGGTGGCCGGCGCCACGCCGCATGTCGTTGCCCACCTGGGAGCACTCAATGAGCAGCGCCGCCGTACCGACCTGCGCGATCAGGTCTTCAGCGGGCTGCTGGACGGCTTCAATGTCAACGTGGTCAACCTCGGCACGGGGGTCGTCCTGCTGGTGGCGGCGCGGGCGCTGCGGGCCGGAAGCTTCACGGTGGGCGACTTCGCGCTCTTCGTGACGTACCTGAACGCCTTGACCTGGTTCGGTGACGAGATTTCGCGCTGGTTCCTGGGCTACCAGCAGACCGGTGTCTCGATGGGCCGGCTGGCCGCACTGGTGCCGTTCGCGGCGCCTGATGCGCTGGTCGCCAGCATGCCAATTGTGGCCGGCGCCGCACCCGTTGGGGAACTGCTGCCTCCGGCCAGATCAGGCGCCGATGGCCTGGAGACGTTGGATATTGCCGGTCTTACCTATCTGCATCCAAGCAGCAGGCGGGGTATCAGCGACGTCGATCTCCACCTCGCGCGGGGCGAATTCGTCGTCATCACCGGACGGGTCGGCGCGGGGAAGTCGACGCTGTTACAGGCGTTGCTGGGCCTGCTGCCGGCCGATAGCGGTGACATCCGCTGGAACGGGGAGACAGTCAGTAATCCACGGGAGTTCTTCCGGCCGCCGCGCGCCGCCTACACGCCCCAGACGCCCCGTCTGTTCAGCGAATCGCTGCAGGACAACATTCTCCTGGGCCTGCGCGCGGACCCGGCCCGGCTGCAGCGGGCGGTGCGGGCCGCCGTGTTGGAACGGGATGTTACCGGCCTGGAGCAGGGGCTGCAGACGGTGGTCGGGCCGCGTGGCGTGCGGCTCTCCGGCGGGCAGGTGCAACGCGCGGCGGCGTCCCGCATGTTCGTGCGGGAGGCGGAGTTGCTGGTGATCGACGATCTCTCCAGCGCGCTGGACGGGGACACGGAGCGGCTCTTATGGGAGCGCCTATTTGCCCGGCGCGAGGCGACGTGCCTGGTCGTGTCTCACCGCCGTGCGGCATTGCGGACGGCTGATCGTGTTGTCGTGCTCGCTGCGGGGCGGGTGATGGCGCAGGGAACGCTGGCGGAGTTACTGGAAACGTCGGAGGAGATGCGGCGGTTGTGGGCGGGCGAGGTCAGTTGGCCCTCGTGATGGCGAGGACACTGCGGCGTGTAAAGCCTTATAATAGCGGACACGCCATCGGACACGCTACAGGCGTTTGGAAACATTTTGCGCCGGGCAGGCGCGGAGGAGGCCCGCTCCGGCTCGCACCGCTCGCCAGGTTCCCCCACTGCCGTGGGGGAACCGAGAGGCTGCACTGCAAGGGACGGCTGCCTACGGGTGCCGGGAGCGTGTGGCGGACTTTACCGTACAGGCTCTCAACTGGCAGCCGTGGCGGGGGCAGCGGACAATGGATTGCCGCGCTTGCGGCCCAGGGTTCCGGGCGGGGCGGTAACGACCGCAGGGAGGGGGGCCGAATCGGTCCCGTCCCTCGGGAGGTGTGCCGTGATCGATGACTGTGGGTTGTACGATGAGACCGGGCGGCCTAGAGCGAGCGCCATTGTGACGGCGCTGACCTGGATGGTGCGCGACTTTCAGGCCGAGGAGGAGTGGCCGGAGATGGCACGGCCGCTTCGACGGTCTCGCTCCGCTCGCCAGCGCGCGTCGCGCTGTTGCTGTACGACGTTTGCTGTTGCTTCAACGTGCCGGAGCGGCTCGCCGACGCCGCGCGCCGGACGCCGCGCCGACGCCCGTAGGGCGGCCGTGACCGTCGAAGCGGCCGTGCCGTGGAGCTCCTGGGGAAGGCCGCCTGGCCCCGCATTCGGGCTGCCTTTGCCCCCAAGGGCGGCCCCGTGCGCCGGACGCGCCTCAGTGCGAACTGACGAGGCCGAAGCGCTGCGCACGGGCATCACTCGCCGCCCTGTCGCCCCTTCGTAGCGCCCTTTAGGGTGCTTTGCGGGTACCCGCCGCAGCG